>JBIKNA010000059.1:0-25683 GCA_044358965.1 Polyangiaceae bacterium | reverse complement strand
CCAGGCGTCTGTAGTCGAATCGCGCTCGGTCATCTAGGGTCCATTTTTGGCAGGGCCCAGCTGGGGCACCTTCGGGGCCGAGTTCGAGGCTACCGCAGGCACTTCCGACGGCCGATGCCGGGGGCCTCGGGCCTGAGAATCGTGAGTCCTTGATGATTGCGGCGGGGGCGCCGCGGGAGTAGATCCGGGGCATGGATTTCGAGCTCAGCGAAGATCAACGGCTCCTGCGTGACACCGCGCGCGATTTCGCCAAAAGCGAGATTGCCCCCAAGGCCGCGGACATCGACAAGCGTGGGGTGTGGCCCAAAGAGATCGTCGCCCGCATGGCCGAGCTCGGCTTCATGGGCATGGCCATTCCCACGGAGTACGGGGGCTCGGGGCTCGACACCGTGTCGTATGTGCTCGCCATGGAAGAGATCAGCGCCGCCTGCGCGTCCTCCGGCGTCATCATGAGCGTCAACAACTCGCTCTTCTGTGATCCGGTCTACAAGTTCGGCTCCGATGCGCAGAAGAAGGGCATCCTCACCGATTGCGCCAGCGGCAAAAAGCTCGGCTGCTTCGGGCTCACGGAGCCCATGAGCGGGTCCGACGCGCAAACCATGGTCACCCAAGCCGAGCGGGCACCCGGCGGGGGTTGGGTGCTCAACGGCGCCAAGAACTGGATCACCAACGGCCCTCACGCCGATTGCATCATCGTGTTCGCCGTCACCGACCGTTCGGGCTCCAAGGTCAAGCACACGGCCTTCTTGGTGCCGCGGGGCACGCCGGGCTACACGCAGAACGCGCCGGACCACAAGTTGGGCATTCACGGCGCGCACTCGTGCACCGTGTTCTTCGACAACTGCAAAGTTGGCGACGACGCCGTGGTGGGCAACGTTGGCGATGGCTTCAAGGTTGCCATGGCCACCCTCGATGGCGGCCGCATCGGTATCGCGTCGCAGGCCCTCGGCATCGCCAAGGCCGCCCTCGATGTCAGCGTTGCCTACGCCAAAGAGCGCAAGAGCTTCGGTGTTCCCATCGCCCAACACCAGGCCATTCAGTTCATGCTCAGCGACATGGCCACGGAGCTCGATGCGGCGCGGCTCCTGACCTTGCGTGCCGCCTCCATGAAGGACCGCGGCGTGCGGCACTCGTTGGAGAGCGCCACCGCCAAGCTCTACGCCAGCGAGATGGCCACGCGGGTGGCGCACAAGGCCATCCAGATCCACGGAGGCTACGGGTACTCCACCGAGTTCCCGGTGGAGCGGCACTACCGCGACGCGCGCATCACCGAGATCTACGAGGGCACAAGCGAGATCCAGCGCATCGTGATCGCCGCCAACTTGCTGCGCGCCTAACGGTCATGAAGCGCTCTATTGCCATCGTGTTGGTGCCTTGGATCATCTTCGCCTGCGGAGGCGAGCCCCCGGCCAAAGCGCCGGAGGCAACGGCTCCGGCCGCTCCGCCGCCCAAAGCCGCGACCAAGCCCAAGCTCAACATGTCCCAAGAGCTGGGCGAGATCGATCCCAAGAAGGCTGACGCTGCGGTCAAAGCGGCGCACACTAGCGTCACCCGGTGCCAAACCCAGGGGCACCAGCGCCTCGATTTCATGTCCGGCGAGGTGAAGTTCTTCGTGCGCCTGGGGCCCGACGGCGCCGTCAAGTGGGCCTATCTCGAAGACTCTTCGCTGGGCGATCGGGAGACCGAAAAGTGCATTCTGCAGGCACTTCGCGCGGCCCCCTGGCCCAAGCCCGAGGGCGGCGACGCCGAGGTGCGCAACGGTTTCGTATTGGGCGCGTCCGATGCCCGAGAGCCTGCCAGCTGGGGAGCCGACAAAATTGCCGCGGCCTTGGGCAAGGCCAAGGCCGAGCTCGACAAGTGCACCGCGGGCACCAAGGGCTCGTTTCGCGTGACTGGCTACGTGGAGCCCGACGGCAAAGAGGGCAAGTTCAGCGCCGTGGGCGTGGCACCGCCCAACAAAGAGGGCGAGGCCCAGGTGGACTGCATCGTCGGTGCGCTGCGCAGCATCAAACTCCCGAGTCCCGGCAGCTACGCCGCCAAGGTCTCTTTTTCTCTCTAGCCACCAACGGGACACCATGGAATTCGAGCTCAACGAGACCCAAGTCGCCGTGCAACGCTCGGCGCGCGAATACGCCCAGCGCGTGATTGCGCCGCAGGCCGCCGACATCGATAAACACGAGCGCTTCCCCAAGGAGATCCTGAAGGGGCTCGCAGAGCTTGGGCTCATGGCCGTCAATGTTCCTTCGGACGTCGGCGGCTCCGAGGCCGGCGTGGTCTCCTACGCCCTCGCCATGCAAGAGGTCGCCAAGACGTGCGCCTCGACCGCCGTCACCATGGCGGTCACCAACATGGTCGGAGAGGTCATTGCCGCGTTTGGAAGCAGCGAGCAGCGGGCGCGTCACTGCCCCAAGCTGGCGAGCGGCGAGTACCTGGCGGGTGCATTCGCCCTGTCCGAGCCTGGCGCGGGCAGCGACCCGGGGGGCATGCGCACCAAGGCCGAGCTCGATGGCGACGAGTGGGTCATCACTGGCGAGAAGCAGTGGATCACGAGCGGGGAGCACGCCGGCGTGTTCGTGGTGTGGGCCCGCACGGCATCCGCAGAGGAGCGCCCGGGCACCCGGGGCATCTCTTGTTTCTTGGTCGAGGGAGGCCAAAAGGGCCTTCGGGTGGGCAAAGCCGAAGACAAGATGGGCCTCCGAGGCTCGAACACCGTGCCCCTGGTGTTCGACGAATGTCGCGTGCCCAAGAGCGCGCTCCTGGGCGAGAACTTCGGCGGCTTCAAGATCGCCATGATGGCGCTCGACGGTGGCCGCATCGGCATCAGCTCCCAGGCCATCGGCATCGCCCGGGCCGCTCTCGAAGAGAGCGTGGCCTACGCCAAAGACCGGCAGCAGTTCGGAAAGCCCATCGGCGACTTCCAGGCCATCCAGTGGAAGCTCGCCGACATGAAGACCGAGCTCGACGCGGCACACCTGCTCTCGCTCCGCGCGGCCTGGCTCAAAGAGGCCGGCAAACCGTTCTCTCGCGAAGCCTCCATGGCCAAGCTGTTCGCGTCCGAGGCCGGCAACCGCATCTGCAACCACGCGGTGCAAATCCACGGCGGCTACGGCTACACCCGCGAGTTCGCCGCCGAGCGTCACCTGCGCGATGTCCGCGTCACCACCATCTACGAAGGCACCAGCGAAGTGCAGCGCCTGGTCATCGCGCGCAGCACATTGTCGTAACATTCACTTCGAAAGCGGCATGCATGCCTCGGCTGCCCCGTCGATGGCACCGCCATGTTGGCAGCGAACGTGCCATCGAAACCCCGTGCTCAGTTGAATGCACGGCGAAGGCAAACGAGTCCGACGTCCACGCGATGAACTCCGCGGTGATGCTCGGGCGCCGATGATGCGCGAAGGCCGCGTAGAGCTGGTCTTTGGCCCGGGCGACATCGGCGCGAGTGTCACGTCACCCCAGAAGCTGAACGCTGGCTTGCGGGCGTTCGAGCCGCGCCGCGCCGATGCGTTCGAGGTGCGCCGCCGCGGCCAGCACTGTGGCTTCGTCCCAGGCGTCGCCGATGAGCTGTAGGCCCATGGGCAAGCCGCGGGAATCGCGTCCGACGGGCACCGACGCCGCCGGGAGGCCCGTGAGGTTGCCCAGGAACGTGAAGCGGCATAGCGCGTCGATGGACTTGGGATCCAAAATCCCGGTCTCCATGTCTCGGTCGGACACCTCGGGCGCCACGTCTTTGGTGGTGGGCAGGGCAATCAGGTCGACGGTGCGGAAGGCCGCTTGCACCTCACCGCGCAGCCCCTCGCGCAGGCGCGTGCACTCGAGGTACTCCACGCCGCCGATGGCATCGAGCGCCGCGAAGGTGATCTGGAGATCGTCGGACATCTCGTCTTTTTGCGTGAGCCAGTGCTCGCGGATTCCGGCGCGGGCCTCGGTAGCGATGACCACGTAGCCAATGGATGCTGCGTGTGGCGCCAGCTCCAGGGTGATGGGCACGAGCTCCGCGCCCTCTTTTTCGAGCTCGGCCAAGGCCTCGCGGCCGGCCTTGGCCACCTGCGGATCGGCGCAGGCCCACTCGCGCTCGTCGACGCCGATGCGCAGGCCCGCAACGCCGCGCCCCAACGCCTTGGTGAACTGTCCCGGCACGAGCGCAGGCGCCGCAAAGGTCTCGGAGTCTGCCGGATCATGGCCGCTCGCCATCTCGAGGACCCGCGCAAGATCGAGCACGCTGCTGGCGATCGGACCCACGTGGGCCACGGTGCCGCCAAAGTAGTCGCCGGCGCGGCTCAGGCGGCCCCAGGTGGGCTTGATGCCGAAGACCCCGCAGAGCGCCGCAGGGATGCGAATGGACCCTCCGCCGTCGCCACCCAAGGCAAACGGCACCAGCCCCGTGGCCACGGCCACGGCTGACCCGGTCGAAGAACCGCCGGCCATGCGACCCTCGGCGTGCGGGTTGTGGGGCATCACGCGTTTGCTGTTGACCCCGGTGGGGGCCATGCCCAGCTCCGTCATCGACGTGAGGCCCACCACGATGCCGCCTTTGCCGTGGATGCGGTCGACGATGGTGGCGTCTTTGGTGCACGGGGTGTTGGGCAAGAACGACGTGCCCACGCGCAGCGGCAGGCCGCACACCTGGGTCTCTTCTTTGACGGCGTACGGGATCCCGTCCATTTCGCCCAAGATACGCCCCAGTCGCCAGCGCTCGGTGGACGCCGCGGCCTCTTTGCCTGCACCGTCGTCGGCATAGTTGCAGAACGCGCCAACGCTCGGGCGCCGGGCCTCGAAGGCGCGCGCCGCCACGAGCACGCGTTCGAGCAGCTCCGTTGGCGTGATGGACCCGGTACGGAAGGCATGGGCGATGCGGGCCGACGTGGGGGCCCAGGGCGCTGTCGGCAAGGGCAGGTCTGCGGACGTGAACTCCCGCGGTGGGCGGCCCTGCCACACTCGGTTGTGCAAAGGCACGCCTCCGCGCAGGCGCTCGGGCAGCTTGCCCAACAGATCGATGCCCAGCTCGGCGCGCAACAGGCCAAACAGAGCCCGGTGCGTGACCTTGGACTGGGTGATGCGTGCGGCGGCGCGGAGCGCCTTGCCATTGATTCGGGGGGTGAAGTTCACGTCAGCGATGAAAGGCGGATGCCGGCAGTTCTGCAAGCCCGAAAGGGCCCCGAAGGCACTCGGGCCTTGAAAGCCAGGCCGTTGTCCCTTAGTGACTCTTGTCGCCGTGTCCAACGCCACCACCAAAGGCATCCGCGTCTCCGTGCAGGCCCAATACGTGCCCGAGCAATCGTCCCCACGGTCGCGGCGCTACGTGTTCGCCTATACCGTTCGCATCGCCAACGAGGGCGACGAGCCGGCGCAGCTTCGCAGCCGCCACTGGGTCATCACCGACGGCGACGGCAAGGTCGAAGAGGTGCGCGGCCCCGGCGTGGTTGGGCAGCAGCCGTTGCTCCGCCCGGGCGAGCAGTTCGAGTACACGAGCGGTTGCGTGCTCACCACGGCGCGCGGAGAGATGCACGGCACCTACCAAATGTTCCGACCCGACGGCTCGGCCTTCGACGCGGTCATCGCTCCCTTCGCCCTTGGCCTGCCGTACTCGCTCAACTGACGGCCTTCCACCATGGACGACACCACCTACCAAAAGCTCGCAAGCCAAGTGCTCCGCCAGGTCGAAGACCTCTTCGAAGACATCGACGCCGAAGACGTGGACTACGAGCGCGCCGGCGACGTGCTGACGCTCACGTTCAAGAGTGGCAAGAAGTGTGTGCTCAATACCCAGCGGCCCACCCGGCAAATGTGGCTCGCTGCCGGTGCCCGCGCATGGCACTTCTCTTTCGACGCGGCGTCAGGCACCTGGCTCGACGACAAGGGGCAGAACATCGAGCTTCTGGCCCAGGTCCGCGCCATCGTCCTCGAGTTCTCTGGGCTCTCGCTTCCGGCGTCCGCCTAGAGACGGCCAGTCTCGAACGTGGGCAGCCTCGCACGTGGGGAGCCTCGCACGTGGGGAGCCTCGCTCGTGGGTTCAGACCGCCCGCCCCGAGGCTTACTCCTCGGTGCCCACGGCGATGCCAATGGCGCCGCGCAGCTCCGTGTGCTGCTCGCTGATGGCAAAGACATAGAGTTCTGCCGTGCGATCCTTGGGCGTCGGATCGCTCGGGCTCTGGGGTTCTCGGGACAGCGCCTTGCGCGCCTGCTCCACGTCGCCACACAGCAAGAGCCCGGCCCGCGAACTCGACAGGTCCGCGAGCCTGCACCATCGCTTGACGTCGAGCTTGGCGCCCTCTTGCGTGGCTTTGGCGATGAGCTGCGCAACTCCCTGACGCTCCATCGGGCTCATGGTGCGCAAAAGAGCGTTGTCCGACGCTGCAAAATGCGGGTCGCGACCAGCAGAGTTGTTGCCGATGCGTACCGCGGTGGCCAATAGACCCGTCAGTTCGCTCACGGACGGATAGAAGGCCCGGGCGCAAAGCTCCGGGCGCTGTTCGGCCAAGCGCTTGCCGGCGACGAAGGCCAACGTGTCGCCGATGGCATCGATGGATGTGGGGTTCACTTGCAGCGCACCGAAGGGGGCCAGCGCCGGCACCACGGGGAACTTCTGTCCGGGCATCATGGTGGCGAGCATTTCGGGCACTGGCATCGACAAGATCTCCGCGGCATTGCGGAACGCCGTGCGCACGGTCTCGGCGTGTGGCGTGTGCTGCGGAGTAAGTGGCCTGCCCATGCTCATGGCCATCTGATCCGGCGGCACCATGGCGTGCCTTGCGCGCGCCACCGCCGGTGTCATCCAAGCAAAGATGCGCGTGAGCAGCGGGTCCAGGTCCTTGTGCAGCAGGTGGCTCTGCCAGGCTTGTTCGGGGATTTGCCCGGGAACATCGCCCAAGGGGTAGGGCGGGTAGTCCCCCAAGAACTGCGCTTGCTCGCGTGTGAGCGGCTGCAGCTGCGCGAGCACGTTCACCGCGCACCAGGCCTGGTCGAAGGCGTGTTTGCGTAGGAACAGATCGTACAGATCTGCGTAGAGCGGCGCCGTCAGCGGCTCCAGCGTGATGTGCGCGCGCACCCCCTGGATGGCCAAGTCCACCCGGTCTGTCACGATCAGGAGTTCTGTGACCATCTTGCGCAGCTCGAGGTCCGTCGAGCGCACGCGGTCCGCGGCATCGAAGGCCTCGAGGGCTCGTTCGGCGTCTCCGAGGCGGTCGCGGTACACCAGGCCAAGCTGCTTTCGCAGCGCGAAGGCCAGCGCCGGTTCCTTGGCCTCCTGGGTCTTGGCGATCATGGTGCGGTAGGCCCGCTCGAGCTCCCACCAGTCTTTGCGGCTGGTCAGCAAACGGACGATCTGCTCGAAGGCATCGAGGCGAGACGGGTCTGCCGCAAGCACCTCTTCGTAGGCCGCAGCACCTCGCAGCTCGTCGCCCACCTTTTCGGCGATGACCTGCGCCCGGGTGAACAGGCTCTTGGCGCGGCGCTCGGGGCTCTCTTGGATATCGGCGATGCGCCGCAGGATCTGCTCGAGCTTTTCCCAGTCTTCGCGCTCGGTGTACACCCCCATCAGCGAGTGCAGTAGCCGGTGGTCCGACGGCTTGATGGCCAGCGCTTCTTCCCAGACCCGCTCGGCTTCGCCCAGATCCCTGGCGCGGCTTGCCCAAATCTCACCGGCCTCGACCAGGTGCTTGAAGCGTTCGTCGAGGTTGGGGCTCGAACGGGCCAATGCCACCTTGCAGTCGCTCGCACCGGCAAAGTCGTTGCTGAGCAGACACGCGTCGACCATGCCGAGCAGCGCGGCTTGGTTCTGCGGCTCCAGCGACAGCGCATGCGAGAACGCGTGAGCCGCACGAGGCCCGTCAGACAACAAGAGCTCCAGATGACCAAGCTTGATGGCGGTGGGCAGGTCGACGGTGATGGGGGCCGACTCGAGCTTGGAGAGCATGAGCCTGGCCTTGTGCAACAGGCTGCTCTTGTCTTTGCCCGAGAGCACGAGATCGATGAGGTCGACCCACGGGCCAAGCGCCGAAGGGTCGAGGTCGACGGCCTGGGTACCCCACAGGTACGCGCGCTCCACGTCGCCCAGCGCCGCGGCCACGCGCATGCCCAGCCGGAGCCGGCCCTGCAAGAGCTGCGCATCTCCCCGGTCGTGGCTCTGCACGTTGATCAAGAAGTCCACGAGCGGCAGCGCGTCTTTGAAGCGGCTCTGGCTGACGTAGCGTTCGGCCACGTAGGATGCTGCGATCTCGTGTGCCGAGTCGGCCTTGAGCGCGGCTTCGAAGGCCGTCATGGCGCCCTTCTCGTCGCCTTGCTCGTGTCGTGCGCGGCCAAGTTCTGCAAAGATCGGCGCACGGAGTCGCGGCGATTCCGTGTATTTCGCACGCTCTTCCAGGGCCGTGAGCACCCGCCGCTCGTCCCGGGCGGCCCGGGCCAAGCGCTCGATGGCCTCCCAGGCCTGCGTGTTGGTCTTGTCGAGCTCCGCGGCCTTGTCGTAGGCCAACTTGGCGCCCAGCAAATCCCTGGCGCGCACCTCCATGAGGTCGCCAATCTGTACATAGGCCTGCGCCGCTTGTTTGCGGCTCTGCGATTGCTCCGCCAGCATCGTCCGGTAGGTGATCACGTCGGGCCAGTTCTCGGCCTTCTCGGACAAGCGGCAGAGCTCTGCCAACACCTTCTTGTTCTTGGGGTCGAGACTGGCCGCGCGCTTGAGCACCAAGGCCGCGCCCGAGGCGTCCAACATCTTGAGCTCCATGACCTCGGCGGCGCGGGTGAGCAGCTCCAGGCGGCCCCGGGCGTCTTTGGCCGCGTCGGCCCGGCGCTCCAGTGTGCGGGCAAGCTCCGGCCAGGCCTGCAGCGCATGGTAGCAGCGCTCGAGGCTGGCGAGCGCTGCGGGGTGTCCGGGCTTGAGGCGCACCACCTCTTCGAGCTTCTTGGCGGCTACGTCTCGCTGCATGAAGTGCTTTTCGAGCAGCTCTGCATGACGCAGCAACATGGCGACCTGCGCATCCGGCGTGTCTGCGAGCTCGAACAACTCGGACAGTGCCCATGCCGCCTGGGCGTACCGGCCCTCGGCCATGCCGTTCTTTTCGAGCGCCATGATGACGCCCACGTCGCCCGGCGTCAGGCGATATGCAGCTTCCAGTTGCCGCAGCTGCTCTTCGGGCTTGCCTGCGCTGGTCTGTGCCCCCAACACGTACAGGCGCGCGCGCTCTTTGGGGATGCTCGTGCGGTCGAGGGCCCGCTCGATGGCATCTTTGGCGCTCTTGACGTCTTGCCGGGCGATGGCGCGCTCGGCGGCGCGGGCCAAGAGCAGCGGGTGTTTGGGGTCGAGCCGTTCGAGCTCTGCGTACTGCGCCTGCACCTGGTCGTTTTTGCCGAGCGCGAGCGCCATGCGCAAAAGCCAGGCAACGATGCCGCTACGGAACTCGACGGCGGTGGCCTGGGCTGCGCGGAGTGTCCGTTCGTACAATGACGGCAGCATCTGCAGCCGGAGGGCCAACTGCAGGCACAATGCGCCGGCATCATCGTCTCCGGCGGACAGCGTCAGGGCTTCGTAGGCGGCGTCGAAGGCTTCTCGCGGATCGTCGAGCTGCCGCTCGTACACGCTTGCGATTTTGACGAGACAGGCTGCACGTTCTCTCGGGTCGCCGGTGTCGTCCATGCGCCGCTTGAGGTACGTCAGCAAGTCTTTGAACATGGCCCGGTCGATGAGGCGATCTTCCTCGTCGTCGGTGTTCTTGAGGAACGCCGGGCGGTGGATGCGATCGTCGGGCTCCGGCGGAACATACTGAAGGGGGTTCTGCGCGTTCTTGCTTGCGCGGGCCGCGTTGGGGCCGCTCGGTCGGTCGACTGGCGCCGGGGCGGCAACGTCCGTTGACGTGTTGGTTTGGGGCTCGGGGCCGTCGTCGGGCTCGTCATCGACGTCCTCGATGATGCCGCTGATCTCCTCGGCCTCGTATTCGATCGCCGGCGGTGGCAGGTCCCCGAGTTCCAGCGCCGCCATGGTGGGGGCCAGGGCGCGCACGAGCGCCGGTTCGCTGTCGATCCCCGCGGCGCCCACGACTTCGAACTCCGATGAGTCCGCCATCATGATGTCGTCTTCGGAGTCGAGGGACGGCATGAGCTGCTGGTCCGTCGCGCGTTCGGGCTCCAGCGCGGCCAGAGCGTCCAGTGCATCCATGGCACCGGCGGGGCCGTGGGTCTGCTCGTACGGGTCGGGCTCGGGGGCCATCACCGGCGCGAACGTTGGTGGCTCGCTTGGAGGCGCGGGCGCAGGCAGCGGCTCCGCGGGCGCCATGGGGGGTGATGCTTGCCACGGCGCGGCCGGTGCCGCGGGCGCCTCTTCGATCTCCTCCAGCGCCGGCGAGCTTGCCCGCTGGCTCCGGCCCGGCGGTCTGCGCGGCGGCGGCAGTGGCGCGGGAATCTTACGGTTGCGGCCGTCGTCGGGCGGAGGCGGCACGGGCAACGGCGCTGGGCTCTCGCCGGCAAGCAGCGGAGAGAACATGACGGCGATGGTGCGCTCCGGCACCTCTTGCGACGTCACCGCCGCCCGGCTTTGCAGCGTCGTGTCGATGCTGCGCGTGACCGTCGGGACGATGGTGTGCTCGTCGGTCAGCGCGGCGGGGGCATCCATATCGGGCTCAGGGTCCAGGTCCGGACTCGAGTCTTGCGCGATGTAGGCTTCCCGCCGCATCTCTTCGAGCAGCGACGCGGCGGCAGATGCCGAGGCGATGTGCGTTCTGGGCTCGTCATCGGCTGGCAGCGCTTCGGGCGCTGCGCGAATGTCCGTCGCGGAACTCGGCACATCGTCGTCGTCGTCGAAAGCGGGCTGGCTCGGGAGCCGTGGCCGAACTGGGGGGCTCGGCATGGCAACGGCCGTCACCTCGCTGGGGGGCTCGCCCTCCATGCGCGCCAGGGGCGCCTTCAGGTGTGCCTCTGGCAGTTGCGCCGAGACGCTGGTCGCACCCGTCCGTTCGTCCTCCGGGATCGGGACCCCAGGGAACATCATGAACTTCGTTGATTCGTCGTCGGGATCGTCGGGCAACAACGAGAACCTTGCGGGCTTCGAGCGTATCCCAGTCCCGTACGGGGCCAGCGTCGAAACGCAGGGCAGGGGCCAGGGCGACCAGCGCCCTGCTGAGTCTACCCCCTACGTAAGGGTTTGGCTTGACGCCGGGGAGGGGACGTCCTAGATCCTGTAGGCGAGCCTCACGTTAACGTCACACGTTACCGAAGGCTTGCCCTGGAATCTCTCCAAATGGCCGACAATATTCGACTTCCTATTGTTGCGCGTGGTGTCGCTCCGCTGGTTCCGCCGGCGGCCGGTGCCGCCGACGAGGCGTCGCTTATGCAAGTCGGCGATCTGGCGCGCGATTCGGGCAAGACGGTGCGGGCCATCCACTTGTACGAGGAGATGCAGCTCCTGCAACCTGCCGCACGGTCGAAAGGGCGTTACCGGCTCTACGGGCCCGAGGCTCTCGTGCGCATCCGATGGATCGGCAAGCTCCAAGACATGGGGTTCAGCCTCACCGACATCCAAACCATCGTGCGCGACTGGGAGGCTTCGGCCTCGGCGCCTTCGGCCATGGTCAAGATGCGCGAGGTCTATCGTCGCAAGCTCGAAGAAACGCGCGAACACCTGCAGCGGCTCAAGGCCCTCGAACACGACATTGTTTCGTCGCTCGACTATCTCGACACCTGCGACACCTGCGAGCCCGAAAGACTGCTCGCGCAGTGCACGTCTTGCGACCACCACAATTGCTCCGAGCCCGTGCCCGAGCTCGTGGCGGGCTTCCACACGCAGGCGCACACGCAAGTTCACGACAAAGCCGCGCAAACCCTTAAGGCCGCCCCGGCATCCAAACCCGCTCCCTTGGCGCAAGCCGCCGCGGGCCGCAACACCGAAGACCGCCGCCTGCACGAGGCTGTCGGCACCGAAGGACCGTAACGCACATGGCCATCAAGCTTCCCATCTTCATGGACTACCACTCGACAACGCCCGTCGACCCGCGCGTGCTCGAGGAGATGCTGCCCTACTTCAACGAGAAGTTTGGCAACGCCGCGAGCCGCAACCACGCGTTCGGCTGGACGGCCGAAGAAGCTGTCGAGTACGCCCGGGAGCGCGTGGCCAAGCTCATCGGCGCCCAAAGCGAAAAAGAGATCGTCTTTACCTCGGGTGCCACCGAGTCCAACAACCTGGCCATCAAGGGCGTGGCCGAGTTCTACAAAGACAAGGGCGACCACATCATCACCACGGTCATCGAGCACAAGGCCGTGCTCGACACGTGCAAGCGCCTCGAAAAAGAGGGCTTCCGCGTCACCTACCTGCCCGTGGGCAAAGACGGTCTGGTGGACCCGGAGTCCGTTCGCGCTGCCATCACCGACAAGACCATCCTGGTCTCCATCATGTTTGCCAACAACGAGATCGGCGTTGTGCAGCCCATGGCGGAGATCGGCAAAATCACCCGCGAGCGCGGCGTGCTCTTTCACACGGACGCGGTCCAGGGCGTCGGCAAGGTCGACTTCGATGTTCAGCGCATGAACCTCGATTTGGTCAGCATCACCGCGCACAAAATGTATGGCCCCAAGGGCGTGGGCGCCTTGTACGTACGTCGTAGCAAGCCTCGCGTGCGCCTCGGCGCCCAGATGGACGGCGGCGGCCACGAGCGCGGCATGCGTTCCGGCACGCTCAATGTGCCGGGCATCGTGGGCTTCGGCAAAGCCGCCGACATCATGCTCACCGAGGGCAAAGAAGAGTCTGCGCGCCTGCTACGGCTGCGCGAACGTCTGCGCACCCGTATCCAAGACGCGCTCGAAGAGGTCTACATCAACGGGTCCATGGAGCACCGGTTGCCGGGCAACATCAACCTCTCCTTCAGCTTCGTCGAGGGCGAGGCCATGATGATGGCCATCAAAGACGTGGCCGTGAGTTCCGGCTCGGCCTGCACCTCTGCGAGCCTAGAGCCCAGCTACGTGCTCCGCGCCCTTGGCGTCGGCGACGAGCTCGCGCACTCCAGCATCCGATTTGGTGTTGGTCGCTACAACACCGAAGAGGAGATCGACTTCGTCGCAGACCTGGTGATCGGCAAGGTCAACAAGCTGCGCGAGCTTTCACCGCTCTACGAGATGCACAAAGAAGGCATCGATCTCAAGTCTGTCCAGTGGGTCGCCCACTAAGCGTTTCGTCCGAACCGAGAGATTGCAGAGGATCCCATGGCCTACAGCCCCAAAGTCATCGACCACGCCGAGAACCCCCGCAACGTTGGCACGCTCGACAAGAGCGACCCCTCTGTGGGCACCGGACTCGTGGGCGCCCCCGCCTGCGGAGACGTCATGCGCCTGCAGATTAAGGTTGGCGACAACGGTGTCATCGAAGACGCCAAGTTCAAGACCTTCGGCTGCGGCTCCGCCATCGCCTCGTCGTCCCTGGCCACCGAGTGGCTCAAGGGCAAGACCGTCGGCGAGGCCGAAGCCATCAAGAACGTCGACATCGTCAACGAACTAAACCTGCCCCCGGTCAAGATTCACTGTTCGGTGCTCGCCGAGGACGCCATCAAGAGCGCCATCGCCGACTACCGCGAAAAGCAGGCCGCCCGGCGGGATTCCACCATCGCCAAGGCCGCCCCCGCCGCGTCCCCCAGCGCCGAGTAAGCCAGCATGATGACCGAGTCGCTCACCAGCAAAGACAAAGCGCAGGCCGACAAGGGCGGCGTTGCAGCCACGCCCGATGGGGCCGCCGCTGCGCCGCAGAACCTCGGCATCGAGATCTCGGCCGCGGCAGTCGAAGCCATCAAGAGCCAGATCCAAAAGCGCAACGTCGAGGGCACCAGCCTTCGCGTCGGTGTGCGAGGCGGTGGCTGCTCGGGCTTCTCCTACGTCATCCAGTTCCACGACGGCGCGCCGCACGCGCGCGACGTCGTCTACGACCTCACGGCCAAGGACGGCACGCCGGTGCGCGTGGTGGTCGACAAGAAGAGCCTGATCTACTTGAACGGATCCATCTTGGAGTGGGAGAAGACCTTGCTCCAGCAGGGGTTCAAGTTCGTCAACCCCCACGAAAAGTCCAGCTGCGGCTGCGGCCACAGCTTCCAGGTCTGACGCGGACTCTGTTGTCCGCGCAGCTTGCCTTCGCCATGGACCCTTTCGCCATTCTTGGCATTGAGCGACGTCTCGATGTGGATCTGCGGGCGGCCGAGCGTCTGCACCGCGAGTTGTCCAAAGCGGCGCACCCCGATCGCGTGGCCCCGGGCGACCCGGCGCAGCGTCGCGATTCGTTGGAGCGTGCGGCGCAGGTCAACGAGGCGTATCGCATCATCAAGGACCCGGTGCGCCGCGCCGAGGCACTGTTCCTGCTCCATGGCGTCAGCGTTGGCGAAGACCGGGAGCCCAAGGCTTCGCCGGCATTCTTGATGGACATCATGGAGCAGCGCGAGGCCTTGAGTGAGGCGCGCTTTGCCAAAGATCGTCCGGCGCTCGATGCCTTGGCCGCCGAGATCTCCAAGCGCGAGCAGGCCGTGATGGCTCAACTTTCGGCCCTCGGCGGCCCCGGCTGTGATCCGCAGGCGCTCTTGCCCAAACTGGGCGAGCTGCGCTTCTACCGACGTTTCTTGGGCGAAGTCAGCGCCATCGTTGCAGATTGGGAAGACCATGGCGTTGCTTGAGATTTTCGACCCCAAGGCGCCGCCGCGGCCCATTGGCATCGACCTTGGAACCACCAACTCGCTCGTGGCCTACGTGCGCGACGACCGCCCGGTGGCCATACTGGACTGCGACCAACAAGCGCTCACACCCAGCGTGGTGCACTACGACCACAACGGCGCGGCCATCGTGGGGCGCGCGGCCAAATCCCGCGCCGCAGAGCACCCCAAAGAAACCATCGCGAGCGTCAAGCGCTTCATGGGCAAGGGCGCGGGCGATGAGGAGACCACGCGCCTGTCTCCGTACGACTTTGAGCCGGCGGGGCCCGGGCAGCCCAACGTGGTGCGCTTTCGCGTGGGCAGTCAGGTGCTGACGCCCGTCGAAGTCAGCGCGGAGATCTTGTACGCGCTCAAAGAGCTGGCCATGGACGAGCTTGGCAGCGTCGGGGGCGTGGTCATCACGGTGCCGGCGTACTTCGATGATGCCCAGCGCCAGGCCACCAAAGACGCAGGACGCTTGGCCGGTCTCGACGTGTTGCGCTTGCTCAACGAGCCCACGGCGGCGGCGCTTGCCTACGGTCTCGAGAAGAAGCAAGACGGGCTGTTTGCGGTCTACGACCTCGGCGGTGGCACCTTCGACATCACCATCTTGCGCCTCGAAGACGGAGTCTTCCAGGTTCGCTCCACCGGCGGAGACAGCTCCCTTGGCGGCGACGACATGGACACGGCGCTCGCGGAGCATTTCTTTGCGCAGCTCGGTCTAGACCCAAGCAAGCGCAGTCCCAGCATGGTGCGTGTCATGCTCGATGCCGCACGCGAGCTCAAACACCAGCTCACCAGCAGCGACACGGCGCAGCTCGACAACCCGCTCGGCGTGGGCCCCGCGCAGCTTCGGGTTTCCCTGGCCGAGTTCGACGCCCTCATCGCCCCCATTCTCGAGCGCACCGGCGTGTCTTGTCGCCGGGCCTTGCGCGACGCCGAGATCAAGCCTGCAGAGCTCGACGGGGTGATCTTGGTCGGGGGCTCCACCCGCGTTCGTGCAGTGCGCAGCTATGTGCAAAAGATCTTCGGCCACGAGCCGTTGGCCGACATCGACCCGGACCAAGTGGTGGCCCTGGGCGCCGCCGTGCAGGCGCATCAGCTGGCGGGGCAGGGCGACAAACAAGACATTCTGTTGCTCGACGTGCTGCCGCTTTCCTTGGGCATCGAGGTCGGTGGCGGCGTGGTCGACAAGATCTTGCCCCGCAACACCACCATCCCGGCTGCGGCCAAGGGCACGTACACCACGCAAAAAGACCTGCAAACGGGCTTCGAAATCCACGTCGTCCAAGGAGAGCGAGAGCTGTCCCAAGACTGTCGCAGCTTGGCCAAGTTCACCCTCCGAGGCATCCCGCCCTTGCCCGCGGGCATGGCGCGCCTCGAGGTGCGCTTCAGCGTCGACGAGAACGGCATCTTGTCCGTCGATGCCAAAGAGACGGTGACGGGCATCGCCCAGCGCGTCGAGGTCAAGCCGGCCTATGGCCTCGACGACGAGACCGTCGAGCGCATGCTGCTCGAGGCCATCGACCACGGCGAAGAAGACTTGGCGGCGCGCAAACTCCAAGAGAACCGCATCGAAGGCGAGCGCGTTCTTTTGGCCACCGAGACATCGCTGTTGGCGGCGCCGGAGCTCGTTACCCAGGCCGAGCGCGAGGCCATCTCCTTGGCCATGAAGGCTCTTGCGACGGCCATCGCTGGAACCGATGCCTCGCGAATTCAGCTTCGCATCGAGGATCTGGACCATGCCACCAAAGAGTTCGCCGAGCGTCGCATGAACCTTGCTATCTCCAAGGCCATCGAGGGCAAGAACCTTGGCGAGGTCGAGCAATCCGTGCGCCACGCCAAGGGCATCGAAGCCGCCCACGAGCCCTAAGCCAAGAGAGCGAGACACGAGACCGTGGTCACCATCCGATTCAAAGGGTACGGCGAGGCCCAGGCCAAACTGGGCATGAGCATCCTTCAGGCAGCGCAGTCTGTCGACGCGCCCGAGGGCTATGCCTGCGGTGGCGTGTGCGCCTGTTCCACTTGCCATGTCTACGTCACCCAAGGCGCCGAGCTCCTGTCCGAAATCGAGGACGAAGAGAACGACATCTTGGACAAGGCCTTCGACGTGCGCGCCAGTTCACGCTTGGGCTGTCAGTCCAAGATCATCGCCGAGACCGGCGACATCGAGGTCGAGATCACCCGCGAGAGCCTGCAGGCGTTCGAGAACGAGCACCCCGAGCACCGCGGCAAGTTCATCAAGCG
This sequence comes from Polyangiaceae bacterium, assembly GCA_044358965.1. Taxonomy (GTDB): domain Bacteria; phylum Myxococcota_A; class Polyangia; order Polyangiales; family Polyangiaceae; genus SXNL01. The sequence goes on along the minus strand of JBIKNA010000059.1, from coordinate 8,791 downwards.
CGGGTAGCCACCTCCCGGGTGGACCGGTGCGCTTGCATAGGAATTCGCGGTCCCGAGGCAAGCGGAGACCCTTGGTTGACGGATTTTGCCGCGCCCAGGGAACCAACGCCGAGCCCCGCTGTCCCTCCCTAGCATGCGCTCCACCTGGCAGCACTCATGCCTCGGGCTCATGCTGATGGCGTGTGGGGCGCGAGGCCAAGTGCACGATGCCGGTGCTGCAGCCGGTATCGTCCATGGCGATCGCGCGGAGCGCATGGCCCACTTTGCCGAGGCCCTGGCCTCGTACGAAGGCGTAGCCAACGCGTTGCCGGGGAGCGAAGAGGCGGCCGAGGCGCTGCGTCGGGCCCTTCACTTGCGCCTCGCAATGGGGGACGGCATTGGCGCCGCGGGAGACTTGCAGGTGTACATGCAGGCCTTCGGCGCGCGACAACCACGCGTCGCCGCAGAACTGGTGTTGGCCGTAGCAGCGTTTCAGGCCGAGCGATCTCTATGGAGCGATACGGTCCACACGCTGGCATCGGCGAAGCTCTTGCTCGATGGGGCGCCAATGGACCAACGAGTGCGCGGTCTCGCGCTTCTGGGGCGTGCACATGCCCATCTGCGGCGCTGGGACGATCTCGCCTCGACGGAGGCCTACGAGGCGATCCGCAATCTGCGCACCGAGGGGGAGCCGCTGCATCGCAGCTTGTGGGCATCGTGGCCCGGCGACGACGCTGCGCAGCACGCGGCCCGGGTTCGAGCGGTCGAAGAGGCCGTCGCCGAGGCGCAGTTTGCTGCTGCGGAGGCGCTTGTTGCATCGACGGTCGACAACATTCCGCTTCCGGTCTACCGCTGGCAAAACGTTCCGAGCGAACTCATCTCGTTCGTGAACCGGGACGTTGGGGCATGGCAGAGCAGCAAACGCGCGGCCATCGAAGGCGCGAATGCTGCGTTCCGTCGCGCGGCGATGCTTCCTTCGTGCCCTCCGCACCTGGCCGTGGCATCGATGGCGCGCATCGCAGAACTCTGGGCGGGCTTCTCCGCAGACTACCGTCGCGTGTTGCTCGACAAACCACGGAGGGGTGACCCCGAGGCCTTTGCCGCCGTACGGAGCCGCGTTCTCGACCTTGGTGCGGCCGTGCGCCATACCCAGGCCAAAAGCGCCATGCAGCAATGTGTCCGCACGAGTCAGGCCCTTGGGCACCACGACACCGTCAGCGCCTCGTGCCATGCGTGGCTTCGGCAGCACTACCCCGACGAGTTCCCCGCGCCCAGCGAGCTATCGCCCGTGGTCAGCGCAGTTTCGGCGGGGCCAATGCCGCAGGTTCCATTGACCCGCGCGCATCGGTAGCCTTTTGGCCTCGACGCGCGCGGTGCGTGAACGCGGCGCAAGCTACCGTGGATTACTTGGTGTCGCCGGACACATTCCCCTGGAACACGTTCCCTTGTCCCAGCGTCACCGGTTGCCCGCCGCCGTGAACCCCGTATCCACCAGAGTTCTCGAGCACGCAATCGCGAATCGATACGTCGGCCCCACCGGCGTTGCCGTTGCTTGGCATCACAACACGCGTGGAACTGGCGCAGTTGTTTGCTCCGTAGACGGGGCGGGTCCGAGCGTCGCGCGTCGAGCTCTAGAGACAGGAACGCGGGACGCTCCCGCCCTGGCAGCGAATGAGCGCGCAGTACAGCGGCTCGCACGTTGGGGCGAGCCCGCCGCATTTGAGAGGGTCTTCAGGCTGGCGCTCCTTTCGACCGTGGGCATCGCAGCGCCAGAATGCTTCGGCGGTGCTGGCGCAGGCCGACACCGTGGTCTCTTCGATACATCGGTCGATGCAATCAGAGAGCATGCCTCCCGCACCGCAGGCGCCGCGATCCGTGCACGTCAGTGAACAAGCCTCGACGATGCTGCCTCCAAACGAATGGTCGCTGCCGGCGCTTGGCGCCGTGGCGGGCGCTGGGGGCACCGGGGCGCTGGGGATCGCGCTGGGCGTCGCGCTGGGCGTCGCGCTGGGCGCCGGTGCGCCCGGATCGCCGGGGCTCGTGCCGGGCGCATCGTCCATGACTTTGCCTCCGCACGCCACGGTTGTGAGCAGCATGCCGATGATGAAGTTGCGTTCCGTGGCGCGAGCGTTCTTGAGGATGGAGCGGAGCATGGCCACTCTCTCATCCAAGTCGCGTACCAACAAGAATCTACGGAAACCTGCAAGGAACGCGCGTTCGAGGCATGTGCCAACTGGCACATCTTGCGGCCGCGCCGCCTGCTTGCGGGACGCGCACAATGTGAGCGCCGTGAAACTGCGCTGGACGCTCCCGCCCCTGGCGCTGCGCCCGTGCTGACCGCACCGGTCCCGTTGTTCCGGGCGACAGGTGCGAGCTGTGCCAAGGCATCCGCGCCCTGCTGTCCCCGCGCCAAGCGCTTGGCCTGTGGGGTACGCTGGTCTCCACGCATGTCCCAAGACAGCCGTTTCGACGTGTCAGCGGAGCGACTCCGCGCCTTCTTCGACGAACTCCGCGGGCGTTTCGTCGAGCGCGACGACGTGCTTCGACAAGTGGCTTTGGCGCTGCTCTCCAAGGAGCACTGCTTGTTGACGGGGCCACCTGGCACCGCCAAGAGTGGCATCGCCTCATCGGTGCTTGGCAGGATCCTGGATGAGAGCACCGGCGCCCCGAGCCTCTTCGCCAAGCAGTTCACCGAGAGCACCGTCCAGACGGACCTCGTGGGGCCCATCGACTTCAAGACCCTGATGCAGACCGGCCGCACGGAGCACTTCACCGACCAGGGCATGCTGGGCGCCGTTCATGCGTTCATCGACGAGGTGCTCGATGGGCGCGACATGTTGCTCCGCACCACGCTCAACTTGCTCCACGAGCGCGAGCTCAAGGAGGGCACCCAGATTCGTCACGGCCTCATCGAGTGCGCCGTCATGACCACCAACCGGTACCTCGCCGAGGTGCTCGAGAGCTCGCGGGAGTCGTTGCTGGCGTTCGTCGACCGCATCGCGTTCGTGTCGTTCATTCCCAAGGGCTTCGCCACGCAGAACGCACTGGGCTCGGTCTTGCGGGCGCAGGTGGGGGGCGTGCGCGCGCCCAAGCTCAAGAGCCTGCTCACCATTCAAGATCTCGACGTGCTGCAGGCCGCGGTGGACGACGTGTTTCTGGACGACGTCCTGTGCGGATACCTGGAGAGCATCCTCGACGCCTTCGAAACGGAGCTCGCGGCGGCCACCCGTGCGGACCCAAGCTTCGTGCCCACGCGATATCTGTCCACGCGCACGGCCGTTCGCTCCGGGAAGATCCTGCGGGCGGCCTGCGTTTTCGACCACATCTTCCGCGAGAAGCGCAACGCCTTCGAGGTCGACGCCTCGGACTTTCGATTGCTGCGCCTCACGCTGCTTCTGTCGGGGCCACCGCAAGAGCACCTCGAAGCGTTGCTCAAGAAAGAGAGCGATCCGCGAGAGCGCAGGCAGTTGACCATCATGCGCACGGAGCGCGAGATCTGGGAACGCGTGATCGCGCGGGTACCCAAGCCCACGCGGAGCCCGGGCAAAGCCGCCGCGAAGGCAGCCACGGACATGCTGGCCCTTGGTCGCATGGTGGACGAGGCCAAGGCCGCCGGCGCCCCGGCCGTCGTGGTGGAGACCGCCGCCAAGCTCGCAGTGGTTGCCGACAGCGCAGCCCCCGACTCCCGCACCGCCAAAGACTTGCTCGATTCGATGCTGGCCTCGTTTGCCGAGCGCGCCGTGCGTACGGGGCTGCTCGCTGGCACCGGTCCCGAACCCGCGGTGCTCTCGGTGGTGCAAGAGCTGTCCGAGACGGCGCAGGCGCTCGAGAAAGCCGCTGGCACCGCCCGTCCTTTGTCGCGATGGCTGCGTGGCCGCGCCGTGTCGATGCTCGACGATGCCCTCGCATTCGCCAGCGTCACGGCGCCTTCCGTCGACCTCACCGAGGAGCGCTCGTTGGGGGCGCACGAGGAGGCGGCAACGGCGGTCTTGCTGCACGTCGAGCGACTGATGCAGGCGCGCAACAAGTTGCTGGCCGAGGGCGCCGACCCCAGCCCTGGCGGTGTGCCCATCTCCGCAAACCCTGGGATCGAGCGCACGATCGACGAGGTCGCGGCGATCATGGACCGAGGCTTCTTGCACACCGCGGCCGATGCCTTGACGCGACCCGATGGTGATCTGGCTGCACTTCTGGGGGCCCTCGAGCCCACGATTTTGGTGCTGACGCGATTGGGCGAACGTGTGGCTTCGCTCGGTGGCGACGCCGATGCCCTCAAGGCCAGGGTGCTAGGTCCGAGACTTCGGCCCCTGCTTGCGGCGTCCTTCGAGCGCGTGGATGCCCGCAGTCGAACGGACTTCGTCAAGCAGGTAGAGGGCCTGCTCAAGCAACTGCGCGACGCTGGCCTCGAGCGGGCACTGGACCCGGGGGAGATGCTCCACCTGGTGGCCTCGTCGCTTGCGAAGAAGGAGCAGGCCACGGTGCCCAAGGGCCCGTTTGCCCCCGACCGCGACGGCTATCGGGCCCTGCGTGCCGCGGAGCGCCGGACGTCACTCGGGTACACCCTGTGTCTCGTGTCGATGTCCTTGGGCGGGGCCAAACCCACGCCAGAGCAGCCCCCGGACGAGGCGTTGGCCACGCTCACGCGGCACGTCCGCAACTTGAATGCAGAGCTGCGGGAGACACTCATCACGTTGGACCTTGGTCGCGTGGAACGGGCTCTCGGCGTGCTCGAAGCGTTCTGGGAGCGGCTCCACAAGCCGATTGCCGCCGCCCTCGCCCAAGACAAAGACGACGAGATCTGCTCGGTGTACGACGCCGTGTTGCTGAGCCAGTTCTTCGAACTCGTGCGCGCCGAGGCATCCCTTCTTCGCTTCCAGGCCGAGTTGCGTCTTTCCGCCGAAGCCTTTGGTGCGAGCCCCGAGCGCGTTGGGGCGCTGACCCAGCGCATGCGTCGCTTGGAGCAAGCTTCCGCCGAAGAGTTCTCTACCATCCGGAAGCGCCGGGCTACGGCGCTTTGGAATCGCGCCGCTGCGTCATGACGACGGAGGCCCTCAAGGCCGCGTTGCGCGATGCCGAGGTCCGCATCGAGCGCCTCTCGGGACCGCACATGGACGTCCCCGGGGTGTTTCTGCACCGTCTTGCGCGACCGGTGTTGTCGGCCTTCGGGTGGACCCCGACGCTGCGGCTCGACAAGACGCAGGCGCTCTTCGTTTTGCTTGGCAACGATGGCGCACACGATGCATGTGTCGACGCCTGCCAAGACGCAGCGGCGGAGCTCCTCGAGAACATCAAGAACGTCGAACAAGCCGCCGCCGTGTGGCATCGCACACCCATGGCGCACGCCGCCTGGCTCGCCCGGGTGCATCGCGCCCTGCGTAGCATTGCCGTCGAGCTCGGGCGCGGGCCCGCCGTCAGTGCGGGGCTTCGGGACGTGGCGGCGGCGCTCGGTACCGGCGTCCTCTCGCCACCCATCGCCTGGCGTCGACCCAAGGCGGCGTCTGCCAAGTCGGAGTCCGGAGCGCAGCCGCACACGGCCGGTGCCGCGCCGCGGCAGGACCGGGCCGCGAAGCTCATTGATCTCGAACTTGGTGCCATTGATCATCTTCTGGAGCTGGCGCGCGCCGAGATCGAGTACCTGGGGCGCCGCCGCGACCATCTCGAGGCCGCGCGTCGGTTGCTGCTCGATGTGAGTGCGGCGTTGCCCCTCGACGCCGAGGGGGTTCGGGCGCGGCTACGGACCGTTGCCATCGAGCTTGCGCGCATCGATAGGTATGTGGCTGCAGGCATCGACCCGGAGGTCGAGCTCCTGTACCAGGCGCGGCAAGCTGCATCGCGCGGCGACGAGCTGCGCCTGCGGGGGGCGCTCAGCGCACTTTCCGAGTACCAGAGCCGCTCTGGGTCTGTGCAGGGCGCAGAGCTTGCGGCGCGCGCCGTGCAGCGTCTGTGGGGCGACCCGCGCGAGCTCTCGGACGAAATGCGCAGGCAAGCGGATCGGAGATTTTCCGAGGAGTCGCTTGGGGTCGACGTCGTGGCCCAGGTGGAGTCTGGGTACCTGGCGCGCAAGAAGGCAGCGTCGAACAAAGATCTACCGCTCGCGCTGCGCAACAGTGAAGCCAACTATGTCGAGGACGGAGTGGCGCAGACGCTGCACTGCACGGCCGCGGTGGACGGCTACTTCGAACTTGGCGGCCATGTATCGCCCGTGCGCGTGACCGAACACGAGCGGTTCGTTCGCGTGGTGCGGCACCCGGCACCGGCCATGCAGCTCCTGCCGGCGAGCAGTGTCGAAGACCTTCCGGACGCCATCATCGAAGACCCTAGGCTCGTGCTCATGCACCTGGCCACGGGACGCTTGCTGGCGCGGCGCTATGTCGAGGTGTATCAGCGCAAGATCACGAAGCCGGGGCTCAGCACCGAGGTGCGCGTGTTCTTGTTGGATGGATCGTCCAGCATGGGGATCGCCCGGGCCCGGGTGCGCGATGCACTCTTGTTGGCCGAGCTTGCGACGCTCAAGAAGCGCTTGAACACCCCGCGGCATGTACGCCCAGTGCTCTTCTATGCGTACTTCGACGAAGAGGTTGGTCCCATGACCCGCGTCGATTCCGTGCCCGGGGTGCTGACGGCGATACGTGAGGTCATCGAGACACGCCGGCAGGGAGGCACAGACATCCAGCGGGCGTTGCTCGCGTCCTTCGAAACACTGGCGCAGCAGCGGCAGCGCGACCGCGAGCTTGCGCAGGCGCAGATCGTCCTCGTGACCGACGGCGAGTCCGAGGTCGATGAAGCCACACTTGTGGCCAAACGCAAGGAAGCCCAAGGGCAGGTGCCGTTGGGCGTCAGCGTGATCGCGCTGGGCGAGGAGAATGCCGCGCTGCGTGGCTTGGTGGCCCGGCAGCGGGCCCAAGGAGAGCGGGCCTTCTACCACTACGCAGACGACGACACCGTGCTCAGTATGTCGAAGTCTCCGACGGGCTTGCCGCTGCTGCGATTGCTCGCGCCGGCAACCGACGAACAAGAAGTTGCCGGTAGCCTCAGCGCCCGCGTCGATGATCTTCTGGCAGAGCTACAGGCCCTCGGACGAACCGCAGACCCCGAAGAGATCGAACAGGCCGAGGCCCAGGCCACTGCGGAGGGGGAACTCGGGGTCTCGGCCGTTGCCGAGGGACCTTTGGCGCAGCTCGAAGCCAAACAGCGCGATCGCCGGGCGCTCGCCCTACGGTTCGACAAGTGGTTCCCGGCACCGAACGAAGCGCTCTTGCGGAACCCGGTGTTCCCAGATCCCCTCGACCCGGACTCCGAAGACGGCGCAGACCTCGACACGGTGGTCTTCTCGTTGGCGTCGGTGGCCGAGGTGCTGCAATCGTTTGGCGGGTCCGAGCTTGCGCGCACCGCCGACGCCATCGTGTTGTTCGAGCGCCTGCTCGGGGATGCGCGCATGGGACCCGCGCGGTACCACGCGTTGCTCGAGAACTATCCGGCGCACGTATCGTCCCCGCTGGCCATCCTGCGGGCCCAGGTGCTTCGGCCGGGGTAACCGGATGCCGATGCCGCGATGGGCGCGGCCGCTGCAGACGCCGCTATTGGGATTTGTGCGCCCGAACGACGCTGTTGCCGGCACAATGCGCTCATGAACGCCTCCTCTTGCCGCCATCTTGTGTTGCGCACGCACGTGCTCGTTGCCCTTATGGCCTGCGGCAAGGTGGCGTCGGCCGACGCGATCCCGCCGCCGGAGCCGCTCAACTGTCCGCCGGGCACCAACCTGGTTCACGGGCACGGTGGGACGCACTGCGTTGCCGTGGCGCCCATGAACTGCCCGGCGGGGTGGCGGGGGGTATCCGGAGGGCAGTGTGTTCTCGATGTGTGCACGCAAGATGCGTCCTGCCGGCGCACGGGGACCACGTGCCGCGACGCCGATGTCTGTGTGCAAGAAGGCATGGGTTACAGCTATGGCGCCGTTTACCGCGGATCAGACCTAGGTGCGCCGCCACGCCCGCAATGGATGGTCTCGTTCATCGAAGGTTGCAGCGCGAAGAGAACGTGTTCCGGCACGTCCAAGTGCGTACCCAAAAAGGTCTGTCTGCCCGCGGGGGTCGCAGGGCCCGCGCCACGTCCAGCCAACGCTGGCGTCGCGCAGCTCCCGGGCGAAAGGCCTCTTGGTACACCCGATGCTGCGGCCACGGCCACGCCCGCCGAGCCTGCAACGTCGAACGCGTCCGTCGAGCCGGCGCCAGCATCATCGGTGTCGGTGGCAACCCCAGACGCTGGCGGCCCCGTGGTGCCGGGCGCCGCGGCGCCGGGCGGGCGCGCTGGATGTGCCCTCGGGGCCCAGGGGTCGACAGTGCCTCAGGTCCTGGCGCTCCTCGTGGCCGTTGCCATCACCTTCGTGCGCCGCAAGCGATGAACAAAGCGGGGCTGCTCGGCGCCGTGCTCGGATCGCTGTCGGCTTGTGCCGCCACCGCGCCGGTTTCGCCGTGCCCCCAAGGTTTTGCGCCAGACCCACAGCGCCATGCACGCATCGAGCGCATCGTTCGTTCGTCTGTGGAACGTGCGCCGGACGGCGCGCCGACGCAAATGCCTGGGGGCCTTTGTTTTGGCCCTTCGCGCTCGCTGGGCGTGTTGGCTGGGGGACGCCCGTTGCTCGACGCCCATGCCTCGGACGACGCGCTTGCCGCACGGTTTGTGCACCTCGCGGTGCATGCGCGTGACGGGCTTGGAGACGGATGTGCTGCGGGGTTGGCCGCAGCGCGGGCATCGGAGCAGCGCGCCACTCGGGTCGAGGCGGCACTACGCCTGCGCTTGGGCCTGCCGGTGC
>JBIKNA010000355.1:0-7945 GCA_044358965.1 Polyangiaceae bacterium | reverse complement strand
CGCAGTTTGCAAGAACGCGGAGTCTGGCTTTCAAGTCCGACCCTGCTGTGCGCCCCTCAAGTGCAACTTCGACATTCCGGCGAGCGAAGCCTTTGGTTGTGGTCCCTGAGCTACATCAAGACGCCCTTGTCGTTGGGTCCCGGAATGGCCGGTAGATTCGTGTCGCCCAGACGCTGACGCAAGTTCACCTCGATGGTGATGGACATGGCCGACAGGGGCAGGCCGTTCCAGTACATGTCGAAGGGGTCTTCGAGCACGCGGCCTGCTTCGCTGATCAGGGCAAACGCGCCGCAGACGAGCAGGTTCAGCGGCACGACCATGAGCCCCATCTCGCGCACCATGGCCAACGGAAAGAGCAAGCCATAGGCGAGGATCAGCCGGTCTGAGATAAACGCGTAGCCGCGCGGAAACGGCGTGTTCTTGAGGCGCTCGCAGCCCCCTTGCACGTCGATGAGGGCCGCGAGCGTCGCGTCCACGGATGTCATGCGCTGTTCGGACACCTCGCCCCGCCGAGCGCTGTCGGCCAGCGCTTTGTGCTGCAAGTCCAAGAGCGCGTAGGGCAGGTTCTTTTCGTGCGCCAGCTTGCTCGCGCTCTCTTTGGCTGCGGCCAAGAAGTGTTCGTCGGCGAAGGTGTCTTGTTTGCGCAGCGCACAGCGCAGGGCATGTACGAACGCGATCTGTCGCCACACCATGTCGTGGGCGTGCTCTTTGGGCATGGACGCAACAACTTGTGACGCCAGGTGCCGCGACATGTTGATCAGGCGCCCCCACAACTGTCGGCCCTCCCACCATCGCGCGTAGCAAGAGTTGGTGCGGAAGCTCACGAAGATGCCGATGGCGCCGCCCACCACGGCCAGCGGAAGCGTTGGCAACAGTAGGCCATCGAAGTGCCCGCGCGCTCGGAGCACCCAGGCGATGAAGGCGGCTCCGCCAAACAGCACTGCCTTGCGCCACTGCCAAGCAAGAATGCCGAGGACCGAGCCTCGCGTCGCGACCATCATGATGGGGCTACGATGCCATGCCGGGACTCGTGCGGCCAGATCTGCGCAGGCGTGTTCGGTGGCACCCACGACGTCGCGCCCTACCGCTGAGCTGCCGCGCTACGAAAGTCTGCGAACGACGGTCACGCGTGCGGATCAGCGTCCAGACTTTGCAGCTGCCGTAGCAGCGCAGGAGGCCCGGGGCACGCATCTGATGCCGATAACCCGTGCTAGCTTCGACGGCGATGCGCGCCCTTGGGACCCTTGCTGCCGCTTCCGTGTTGTTCCTCGCTTCGCTGTCGGTTATCGCCGCGGCGCAGGCGGCCGAGACCATGCGTATGCCCGTCGGAGGGCGTGATCAGAGCTTCGTCTCGGTGGCCGGCGGCATGGGCACCCTCGGGTCCAAGCCCGACGAGCCTGGTCGCAAAGACGACGAGGTCAGCCACCAGCAAACGGTGAACGGCCCCTTCTTCGTGGCCACCACCTTGGTGACGCGTGGGCAGTTCAAAGCCTTTGTGGCCGACACGGGCTTTCGCTCCGAAGCCGAGAAGGGCACGTCCGGTGGTTCCGGGTGGGATGGCACCAAGCTGGTGCAGCGCAAGGAGTTCAACTGGACCCACCCCGGCTTTGCGCAAACCGATGACCACCCGGTGGTGATCGTGACGCTTGCCGACGCCCGCGCGTTCGCCGCCTGGGCCGCACAAAAAACGGGCAAACCCATGCGGCTGCCCAAAGAGTACGAGTTCGAGTTCGCTGCTCGGGCCGGCACATCGACCCCCTGGTACGGTGCTACGTCGACCAAAGAGGCGTTGGCCCTCGGTTGGTTCAAAGACAACACGCAGCCGGTGGGCACGCGGCCGGTGGGCACCCGCAAGCCGAACCCGCTGGGGCTGTACGACACCACTGGCTTGGTGTTCGAGTGGTGCGACACGCCCTACGGCCCCTACGGCGAGACAGAGCCCAGCGAAGGTAAATATGTCCTGCGCGGGGGCTCGTTCCTGTCGGGGCCTGCGGCGGGTCGCTCGGCGGCACGTGCCGCTCGCTCGCCTGGCAGTCGCGACGCGGACGTGGGCTTCCGCCTCGTGTTCGATGCTGCAGAGAACCCCGCGCCTCCGGCCACGGCCCCGGTGGCACCCGTCACTCCGTGGGCACACGAACACCCCGCGCCGGAGGTGCAGTCGCGCGATCTGACGGGCGTGCTGCTGTTCTTGTGGCCCGTGGCGATGCTCGTGGCCATCGTGTTTGGCGTTCGGCGCATGTTGCGCAACGACGGGATCCGCAGCATCCAATACAGCCACGACGGCTTCACGATCATCTCGGGCAAAGGAGCGTTGGGCAAGACTGCCACGTATTCCTATTCGCTCCGGGGCCAGCGCAAAGAGGGCCAAGTCAAAATCTTCGGTGAGCAAAGTTTCGTGTATGTGGGTGCGCGGCCGCAGCAAGTGCAGGTGCGTGTGCCGGGCGCCGGCGGCGGTGCGGCGCCGCAGCGCAATACTCCTGCGTGGAACGACTTTCGTGGTCCGTCCGCCGGCGTGCAACACCATCATCACCACGTGCATCTTCATGGTGCAGGGCACGAGGCATCCTCCGAGCACGCGCAGAGCGTTGGGGTCACGGGCTCCTACGAAGACAGCGGCAGCAGCGCGAGCGACAGCAGCAGCAGCAGCAGCAGCAACAACGAGTCCTTCGGCGGGTTTCCTTCGGCATACTAGGGGTTCGTGAGCCACGTCCCGCGCATTGTTGTGGCCGACGACGCCACGCGTTCACTCGCCGGGCGTGCGGGCCATGTCTTGCGGGTGGTGTCCGAGGCCGAACTCCCCGAAGCGGTCCGTGACCTTCCTGCGGCATGGATTATCCGCGCGGGAACCTTTGCGGCAACCTGGGTGCATCCGCCCGCCAGCGCCACGGGCAAGCCGCTTTGTGCGCTTGGATTCGCTCTGGACATCGAGACTGGGGAGCTTGATGCCGAGGCTGTGACATGGATGCAGAAGACCTCCGGCTCGCACACCGGGATCCGAGCCGCAGCGCTGCCGACCATCGCCCGGGTGTATGTCGAGCAGCCCGCCCAGCTGTTCTTGCGGGCGCAATCGCTCGAGGCATCCATCGATCAGGCCGCGTCCACGCATCGGGTGGTGTATGCACATAATCTCGATGCGCCGCGTACGACGCGCCTGCGCGTGGCCTTGGCCATCACCTGTTTGCACCGTGGGGGCGCCGAGCGGGTGGTGCTCGCGTTGTACAAAGAGCTTCGGGGCCAGGGCGTCGATGTGTTGCTCATGGTGGCCGATGCGCCGCAACGCGAGTGCTACGAGGTGCCCGGGGGCCACGTGTTCTTGGCCTATGGCGGCGCTGCACCTCGCGAGCAGCGCCTGCGCAACATGATGGCTGCGGCCATGCGGTTTGGGGCCGACGTGGTCCACGCGCACCTGTTTGGCGCCACGGAACTCGAACTCCTGCGCGTTCCCGGTGTTCCCCTCGTCAGCACGGCGCACAACGCCGCGCAGGGGTGGCCCGATGGGCTCGCGCAGGCGCGGTGCGACCTGGTCTTGGGGTGCGCGCTCGGCGTGAGTGAATCGTTGCGACGCGCTGGGGTGCCCTGGGTCCGCACCGCGTGGAACGCCGTTGGAGCCCGAAGCGACGCTCCTGATGGCGCGCCGTTGCTGCGCCAAGCGCTCGGGTTGCCGCCGGCGGTGCCGCTCTTGTTGTCGGTGGCCAACCCTCGACCGCAGAAGCGTCTCGAGCTGCTCATCGACGTGCTGGCCACGCTGCGCGCGCAGGGCTGCCCGGCGGAGCTGGTGCTCATCGGCGCCCCACTCGGAACGAATGCAGCGGCCCACGAGAGCGCACGCGTGTTGCAGGAGCGTGTGGTCCAACACGGGCTCGAGGCTTTTGTGCATCACCTTGGCTCGCGCAGCGATGTGGCGCAGTTCTACGCAGCCTGCGACGTCTACGTGTGCAGCAGTGCCTACGAGGGGCTCAGTGTCTCGTTCTTGGAGGCGCTTGCGGCGGGTTGCCCCGTGGTGTGCCCCGATGTCCATGGTGCCCGGGAGCTGTCGGCACTTCACGAGGGCGTGCGGGTCGTTTCGCATCACGATCTGGTGCCGGGTATGGCCGCGGCCGTGCGTGCGCTCATCGACGAGCCCGTGCGTCCTTCGATGCACGCGGCGTTCTCGCCGCGGGTGGTCGCGGCCCGGCACGCGGAGCTGTACACCCGGGTGCTCGATGCGCCGCGAGAAGCCGTGGACGCAGTGCTCTTGGTGACCAACAACTTTTCCATTGGCGGCGCCCAGTCCAGTGCGCGGCGCCTCTTGTTGGAACTCGGTCGCATGGGTCATGCGGTGAGCGCTGCGGTGCTCGAAGAGCAGAAAGAGTTCCCGACGCCGGGCCGCGCGGCGCTCGAGGCTGCGGGGGTGCCCGTCTTTGTGGCTCCGCGCGCGGGCTCTTGCGATCCGGCCCATGCAGTGCGCGCGGTGGTGGCATTCGCGCGCCGCCGTGGCGTCCTTCGGGTCGTCTTCTGGAATGTCATCCCCGAGTACAAACTCTTGCTCGCCGATGCCTTGTTGGGCGTGCAGGTCTTCGACGTCAGCCCCGGGGAGATGTTCTTTGCTTCTTTCGAGCGCTACTTTCGCAAGCCGCGTCCTGGGTTGCCGTACCTGTCGCTGCTCGACTACGGGCAGCTCCTGACAGGGGTGATTGTAAAGTACACGGCAGAGTGCGAGCGGGCGCATGCGCTTGGGGCACCCGTGCATGTGGTACCCAACGGCGTGTGCCTGGCCCCGGCGCCTGCGGTGCTCGCCCCAGACACTGCGCCGCGGGTGGGCGCGCTTGCGCGCATCGGTCCCGACAAGAAGCTCGAGCAACTGCTCGACGCCTTTCGGTTGGTGCACGCAAGCGTTCCCCATGCGAGGTTCATCGTGGCCGGTGGCGCCGAGCGCGGCGCCGAAGCGTACGCCGAGACGCTGCGGGCGCATGCTGCTGGCTTGCCGGTGCAGTGGCTCGGTTCGCTCGACACCGACGAGGCCTCCCGGGCGTTTCTTTCGTCGCTGCACGTCTTTGCCCAGGTGTCCGAGCCCGCGGGGTGTCCAAACGCATCGCTCGAGGCCATGGCCCTGGGGGTGCCGGTCGTTGCCACAGAGGTCGGGGGCATGGCCGAGCAGGTCGTTCACGGCCTCACTGGTGCGCTCGTTCCGCGCGGCGATGGACCGGCGCTCGGCCGGGCGCTCGTCGGCGCGCTCGAAGACTTCTCGACCCTGCGCCGCTGGGGCCAAGCCGCGCACGCCCGCGCGCAGGAGCGCTTCTCCGTTGATCGCATGGCACGGGACTATGCGCGGGTGCTTGGCCTTTTGGCCGACGGCTCATCTGGCACCTGAACATGCCGTCATGTGTGGGCATGCCGGCATGGATCTTCCGGACGCGAGCTGCGTTGCGTAGGCAGCACGGGCAGCCCCCGTGCAAAGCCAAATGCTTACATTTGGTTCTTGGTACGGCCGATGCATCAATGTGAACAAGCATGTTGTCTGGCACCACGCTTGGTCGAACGCTCGGGCTCTTTGCCACTGGTCTTTCTGTTTTGGCCGCCGCGGGTTGCGCCAGCGATGCCGAACCCGAGGCGGAATCCGGCACCTCTTCGGTGAGCGCGCTCGCCTCGAGCAAGTTCGATGGCGAGCTGGCCCAGCTCGAGGCCGAGTACGACCGCTGCGTGCAAGACGGCAAGTGCCCTGCGGTAGACGGCGTTGGTACCTCGGGCCAAGCCAAGACCAAGAGCGGCCAGGTCCGCCTTCAGGGCTGGGGCCTTCGCAGAGAAGACCTGTGCGGAACGCTGGCGCCATTGCGCGGGCTCGAGCACTCGTACTTCTTCGTGGGGGGCGCCGTCGAGGGGGGCGCCATCGTCAGTGGGCATCTGGGGGCCGACTTCGTCTGGGATCTGTGGAACCGTCAGGCCGCTGCCTTCTGGTACACGGGCGTTGGTTTCGACACGCTCGTGGGCGTGCAGGCCAGCGCGTACATGGGCTACGGCTTTGGCGACAAGCGCGACGTACTCGACGCGTGGAGCGGAACCTTTCAGACCGCGGGCCTGTCCGTCGCACTGCCTGTGCTCAAGCTTGGCGTCGGTGCCCAGGGCTTCCGGTCGCCCGACAACAGCGTGATAGGCGGCGCTGTGGTGCTCAGCGCCGGCCTCGACTTCCTGTCGCTTCCCGTCGACGTCGACGCCAGCGTGTCGACGGGCGAATGGGTGCCGTGGGATGGCGCCACCCGAAGCGTGGCCAGCAGCTGGTGGTTTGTGCGTCAGAGCAGCGCACGCCGCACCGTTGCCGGCAAGTCCCGCGAACTCATCCAGTTCCGGGGCGGCCGCGACGTTGCCTTGTCGATGCTGCAGACCGTGGGCGCAGGCGGCGTGATGCCGGCCGCGCACGCCGTTGCCATTGGCGTTCTCAAAGACAACGGCTGGACGCTATCGCAGGCCTGTCCGCGATAGCGCTCGACCGAGGCTGCGCCCTTAGGGCTTGAAGGTGTTGTCGTCTTCGCCAATGTGTGGCCGTCTTCGCAGTATCGCGTCCATGGGCCATCTGTCGTCCCTCTACAGCATGGGGCTCCGACACGCGTTGCTCCGGCGGGGCCAGCGTGCGACAAGGGATTTGCTTGCGTACCTGTAACCATTCCCCCGGGCTCGGCTAGTGCTCGCTCTCGCTGCTCTGCTCTCCATGTGCATCGGCGTGGTGCTTGGCGCACTCGGTGCGGGGGGCTCGATCCTGACGCTGCCCATGCTGGTGTACGCCGTGCGCATCGAGCCCAAACAAGCCATCGCGTCATCGCTGTTCGTGGTGGGCGCCACGAGCTGGGTCGGCATGGCGGCACACGCGCGCGAGGGGCTCGTGCGTTGGCGTGTGGGAGGGCTCTTTGGCGTTGCGGCCATGGCCGGCGCCTTCTGCGGGGGCCGCATTGCGGCGCAGTTGCCTGCCGCGGTGCTGCTCGTTGCGTTTGGCGCCGTCATGATCGTCTCGGCGTTGGCCATGTTGCGCGGTCGACAGGAACCACCGGGCGGGCGCAAACTACACCCGGGGCGCGCCATGCTCTTGGGCGCCATGGTGGGGTTGGTCTCGGGGCTGGTGGGGGCTGGCGGTGGCTTCATGATCGTGCCCGTGCTCACGGTGGTCGGAGGCTTGGCCATGCGCGAGGCCATCGCCACATCTTTGCTGGTCATCGGCATGCAGTGCTTCGCGGGCTTTGCGGGGCACGCCTTGCACGTGCACCTGGATTTGCGCCTCATCGGCGCGGTCACGGCGGCGTCGATGTTGGGCAGCGTGGCGGGGGCCCGCATTGGGCGTCGCTTGTCGCCCGAGCGTCTTCGGCGGAGCTTTGCGTGGCTTGTGGTGTTCATGGGGCTCTTCATGTTCGCCAAGCAGCTCGCATGGCCCGTGGCCCTAGGGTTATCCGTGGTCACTCTTGCGTTGGCGCTGCTTTTTGCGCGTCGCGCAGCCTCTGCGCCGGTGGCCCCCCAGACGCCCAGTGGCCCGCCGCGTCCATAAACACGCGGAGTTTGCCCACGCCCAGGCGCTGGCTCTGCTAGATCCCAACGTCATGGCAACCACCGCACGCGACCTCATGAACAGCAAGCTTCTGTACATCAGCGACGGCGATCGCCTGGTGCTCGCGCGGCGCCAGATCCTCAAGTTCGGCGTTACCG
Organism: Polyangiaceae bacterium; assembly: GCA_044358965.1. Classification (GTDB taxonomy): domain Bacteria; phylum Myxococcota_A; class Polyangia; order Polyangiales; family Polyangiaceae; genus SXNL01. The sequence continues at coordinate 280 of JBIKNA010000355.1, read as the reverse complement.
CAGTGCCGGTGCTCGACGACGCCCACAAGCCCGTGGGCTTGGTGTCGTTGCGAGACCTGAGCGACGACGAAGATCAGATCAAGGTGAGCTCGCCGGTGGTGTGCGTCCGCGACACGGCCACGGTGCAAGAGTGCGCCAAGATCATGACCGCGGGCGATCTGCACCATGTCGTCGTCACCGACGAGAGCGGCAAGGCCGTGGGCATGCTGTCGGCGCTCGATGCGTTGCGCGCACTCATCGGCGAGCCGCCCAAGCACCCCGCCGCCTTCGGCAACATCTA
>JBIKNA010000058.1:0-25779 GCA_044358965.1 Polyangiaceae bacterium | reverse complement strand
TCTGCGTTTCGCCCGGACTGGGAGCTGGCATCAAGCACGTGATGGTTGCAATTGTCGCCTTCGGGGTCGCAGTCGAAAAGGCTTGCACGACGTGCGACGTTTGGATCCGTCGTTCCGACGAGTACGCGCCCTAGCGGTGTGGTCGTGAGCCCGAGGCGGCTGGCCGCATCGACAGACCCGGCGAAGGCTTCGGGCCAGGAGACATCGGACACACCGCAGCCCAGAAAGCTGGACGGACATCGGAGGAGCACCGGCACGTCTGCAGCGCCAAGGTTTCGCGCCACAAGTGCAAAACCCTCGGCCCCAGTTGTTCGCGTCGACACAACGGACAATCCGCTCCCCTCTACGCCGAAGGCCCCGCCGGTGGGCACGGTCGAACACGTGTACCCGGCAGACTTGGTTGGGCACCGGAACACGTTGTACCCAGAGGCCGCCCCCAAGAAGACGACACCGATGCGCTCGTCGGGGGTCTTGTTGTCGGCCGGGAGCCACGCCGTGCGAAGCAGCCCGGATGAATTGGGCGCGGCAAACTGACCAGTCGTGGCGCAGGTAAGCGCACCGCCGAAGCTGCACCGCCATGTCTGGACCGCCCCGGCGGGGAGCGTATTGGTTTCTGTTGCTTCGGCGAGGAAGAGCTCCTTTGCGTCCGGGTCGATGCTCGACGAAAGGCTTACGCCTCCTTCGATATCGCCGGCGATGTAAGGCAGCGTCGTCGTCGTACAAGACGGTGCCGCAAGATCGCAGCGTGCGAGGATGGCTTCCGCCGCTGCAGCGAATCGGAGCGCCGAAACATAAACAACCCCCGGCTCGGCCGAGGGCATCGCCGTGCCCTGCAGGTTGTATAGGCTCTGCTGCGTCAGCATCGCTTTCGTTGTGCAGGGGCTCCCGTCGGGCAAGCAGCGAATGACCTCGAGATCCGAGCCAATGGCCGCGACTCTGCGCGCCACCGCCGTGATGACCGTGGCGCCATCGGAAGCGCTGATGGTGGCGCCGACGTCGTAGCGAATGCTGCTTGGGCCGTGACCCGGCCCCAGCGGCACAGTCTGTCGTGCGCAGTTCGTCCCATCGAGGGCGCAGCGCAGCACGATGAGCGCCGAGGTGCCGTCCGTCGACACTCCCGCCACGACGAGCGCCTTGTGCTGCCCCTGCGTGCGCAGGGCCGCCGCGGGGTTGCGCATCCGCGCTTGGCTCGAAGGATCGAGCAGCCTTCCGACGCAGTTCGTGCCGTTGTCTTCGCAGCGTCGAAGAGAGATCTGGCCGGAGACGTCTGCCGCGACGACCAGCACTTTGGAGCTGGCGTCGTCGTGGAGGACGACGGGCGTCACGATTGCATCACCCCCGGCGCCGACACCAACATCTCTCTGGCGTACGAAGTTGTCGCCACGAAGCGCCGTTGCTGGAGACACAATGGCGCGAAGCCGCTCGTCGTACCCGAGGGCGGTCACCCGAAGGAACTCGGCGCCAGTGGGCGCTCGACTCTCGAGAATCGAAAACTTGGTCTCGGTTCCAGTGCTCGGAACCATCGCAAGGAGGCCCGCATCGCCGCCACTGCGTGTGCTCCACCGAAGCTCGTACGCGGCCACGGGTCGCGGATCCGCGTTGCGGATGGTGACCACTCCCTGTACGAGCCCTTGTTGCGGCGCTGCGTCGTAGAACGCCACCGTAGGCGCCTTGAGCGGCTCCGGTGGCGGCACCGGCGTGACCGGGGGCCCCACCGGGGAACCCTGCTTCTGGACCCCCGGCGGGCTCGCGGGATCACCCGGAAGAATGCAACCGTCGTCGCTCAGGCAGGCCGTCTGGTCGAGCTCCGAGGAGACGCAGGCACCACGCGAGTTGCACGTTAGGCCGCTTGCGCAAACGACCCCTGCGCACGCTCGATAGAGACCAATGGGCACTGTGAGCTGTTCGTGCTCGACATAGCGAAGAGTACGTTCCGCGACGACGCACCCCTCGGAGCTTTGGGGCCCGCACGTGACGGGATCGCGGCCTATGCCCATGACCGCGCGCACGGCGACGGTGGTTTCGCGTCGGGAAGCCGGCGGCACCAAGTGGATGGTCCCAATCAGACCATCGCTCGACCAAGGCCCGTCCGTCGCGAGTACGCGCTCGGACGACTGTGTCGTGCCACCAGCCCACAGGGCCACTTGCACTCCGTTGCCCGACTCGACGTCCGTGTACAGTCGCACACGAGTCTGCGTCGCTTCCCGGCAGCTGAGCGCCAACAGACCGACGACCGGAACACAACGTCGCACGGAGGGAGTCTAGACGTAACCACGGGTGGGCGGAAGCTACTCGGGCGCAGCGCTCAGGTCATTCCGCCGACCCCATGGCGCTCCGATCCGAGCCCTCCGGAGTTGTGCCATCCGAGCGAAGACGCCTGCAGTGGCGTGGCACGCTTCGGTGCTGACGGCGGCTCTTTGCTGCGCGCGTAGTGCACGGGGCTACGCCCGCTGCTGCCACACACTCCTACGCAATGGCGCGTGCGAACCGTCACGGAACTATCAGGGTGGCCGCGAAGCCGAGCGTACCCTATATCCAGCGTCACCCGTGATGCGTGCTCTCGTTCTCGCTGTTGCTCTTGCCCTTGTGCCGGCATGCGAGCGCAGCACGCTGGGCGATACCGAATTCCACGGCGTGAAGCTCGGCATGTTGCCCAACGATGTGCGTGGACGCTTCAACGTGGCCGACGGGCAGTGGCGCACGGTGCCCGGCGATGGCCTGAAGCTCGAGTGGACGGGGCAGGGGAGCGCTGGCTCGGTGCGGCGCGCACAGTTCGAGTTCCACAATGGCATGCTCGTGGCGGTGCGGGCCGATCTCGCCGCGTCGGATGCCTCGTCCAAGGGGCCGGCCTTTGCCGCATCGCCCATTTCGGTCCAAGCCCGCAAGCAAGCCGACGCCGGGGTGTCCTATGTCTGGATCGCCCGAGATTGCCCGGAGCACAAAGCCGAGGTGGCAGGGCTCCTTTCGGCGGCCGGGGCGCGCTAGACGCGGCGGCAACAGGGCAGGGGCCCGACGGCCTTGGGCCCCCTCCGCGGCTGGGCTGGCATGCGGTTTTGTCGCAAGAGATGGAAACGCGAAAATATTGCGCGTTAGCAGCGTGCTTCTGCTCAAGATATGCAACACCTGCGGGCGCCAACACGGACCCGAAAGGCGAGCTGATCAGAAGGGTTGTACCGACTAGCCGGTCTCCCTTATAAGGGCGCGGCCGGAAGCACACTTCTTTGGTTTCGGCGCTGGGCCGCGAATCCCGCGGACCCTATCGGGTATCAAGCCAAGTCGACTGCGACACATTGCCGCAGCGGCCCACCGAAGGTACCCGCCCGAGGACGCCCTATGCAGCTCTTCCCTCGCTCGTTGAACAAACTGCCCATGCTCGCAGCCGCCGTTGGTGGCTTGATCGGGCCCGTCGTGGTTGCTGCCGTTTGGTACTACGTCACGCCGAAGAACTTCCAAGTTGGCTATGCGCCCACGCAGCCCGTGCCCTATTCGCACCGCTTGCACGCGGGGCAAATGGGCATGGATTGTAGGTATTGCCACGCCAACGTCGAGAAGGCGGCCAAGGCCATGATCCCGGCCACGCAGACCTGCATGGGCTGCCACGCGGTGGTCAAGACCGACAGTGCCAAGCTCGCTCCGGTGCGCGCGTCGTTCCAATCGGGCAAGCCTGTCGAGTGGGTTCACATCCACAAGCTCCCCGACCACGCCTACTTCGATCACAGCGTGCACGTGGGCGTCGGCGTCGGTTGCGTCACGTGCCACGGCCGCATCGATCAAATGGAAGTCGTTCGCTCCGAAGCGCCCATCAACATGGGCTGGTGCCTCGACTGTCACCGCAACCCAACCCCCAACCTGCGCCCCAAAGACCAGGTGACCAACATGACCTGGACCCCCGACATGGCCAAAAACTGGGCCGCGCCGGAAGTTCACCCCCCCCAACACTGCTCCGGGTGCCACCGATGAGTCGCAGAGAGCCGTATCCCGTCACGCAACCCGAGGCAGGCGACAAGGTCTTCTGGAAGAGCCTTGCCGACAAACAGAACCCCGAGGCCGCGGCCGTCCGCGCTGCGTCCGAGTTCCCGCTGGGGTTCGCCGACCTCAAAGAAGCACCGGTCGATCGCCGTAGCTTCCTCACGCTCGGCGCCATCACCGCGGCGCTGTTTGCCGAGGGCTGCGCCCGCCGACCGGTCGAGAAGCTGATGCCTTACGCCAAGGCATCCGAGCAGATCATCCCCGGCGTCCCCAACCACTACGCCACCGTCCGCGCGCACCGCGGCGACGCGCTGGGTCTCGTGGTCGAGAGCCACGAGGGGCGGCCCACCAAGGTCGACGGCAACCCCGACCACCCGTCCAGCCTCGGCGGTACCGACTCGCTCGCGCAAGCCAGCTTGTTCGACCTGTACGATCCCGATCGCTCGCGCAGCCCCATGCGCGGCGCGCGTCTCGGTAGCTCCAACGGCCCGCTGCAGAAGGCCAAGTGGGGCGAGTTCGAGGCGGCGCTGGCCGACATCGCACGCACGCACACCGCAGACCAGGGCGCCAGGCTCCGCGTGCTCGCGCAGCCCAGCATCTCGCCCACGTTCCTGCGCCTGCGCGACCAGCTGCTCGCCAAGTTCCCGCAGGCCAAGGTGTACACGTACTCCTCGGTCAGCCACTTCAACGCCAAAGAGGGCGCCAAGATCGCCTTCGGCCAAGTGGTTAACGTGGTGCCCGACTTCGCGCAGGCCACCACCGTGCTCTCCCTCGATGCCGACTTCATGGGCACCGAGCCCGGCAGCGTCCGGGCCATTCGTGGTTTTGCGGCATCGCGGCAGCTCCGCTCGCCGTCCGACACCATGAGCCGGCTCTACGTCGTGGAGCCCAGCATGACGGTCACCGGCATGAACGCCGACCACCGGCTGCGGGTCACGGCCCAGGGCATCGAGCAATACGCGCTCGCCCTGGCCAAAGAGCTCGCCAAGCACAACATCGATCTCGGCCCCCTGGCCGCAACGGCCGCTGCGGCCAAGACCGATGGCATCCCGGCGCAGTGGCTCAAGGCCGTGGCCGCCGATTTGGCCAAAGCCAAGGGCAAGGGCGTCATCACCGCCGGCGCCCGGCAGCCCGCGCGCGTTCACGCCTTGGTGCACGCGCTCAACGCGGCGCTGGGCAACGCGGGTCAAACGGTGCGGTACCACGCCCCCGCCGACCCAACGGAGCGTGATCCCCTGGCCGACATCCAGGCCCTCAGCAAAGACATCACCGAGGCCCGGGTCGGCACGTTGCTCATCCTCGGCGGCAACCCCGCCTACGACGCGCCGTCGGACCTCAACTTCGCCGAGCGCATTCGCGCTGTGCCTGTCAGCATTCACCTGTCGTCGCACGTCGACGAGACCTCGAGCCTCTGCTCCTGGCACTTGCCGCTCGCGCACGAGCTCGAGACCTGGGGCGATTTGCGCGCCCTCGACGGCACCCGCAGCATCCAGCAGCCGCTCATCGCGCCCTTGCACGATGGCCGCAGCGAAATCGAGATTCTGGGCCGCCTCTTGGGTGAGCCCAGCTCCACCGGCCACGACCTGGTGCAGGCCACTATGCGTTCTGCAGCGGGGCTCGACTTCGACAAGGTCTGGGCGCAGTCCCTCAAGAAGGGCGTGCTCGTCGGTCAGGTCGCGTCGCCCTTCGGCGCGCTCTCGCCGCGGCTGCCCGAGATCGCCTCGGCCTTCGCGCAAGCCAAGCCCGCCAAGGCCGATGCAGGTACCCTCGAGGTCACCTTCGCGCCGTGCCCCAAGGTGCACGACGGGCGTCACGCCAACAACATGTGGCTCCAAGAGCTGCCCGACTCCGTGAGTCAGGTCAGCTGGGACAACCTGGCGTTCTTCTCGCCCACCACGGCCAAAGCCCTCGAGATCTACAACGGCCAGATGGTCCGGCTGTCGCGCGCGGGCGCCAAGCCCATCGAGATCGCCGCCTGGGTGCTCCCGGGCCAAGCCGATGGCACCGTGGCGCTCACGCTGGGTTGGGGCCGGCAGGTGGCCGGTCGCTACGGGGTCAAACACGGCTTCGACGTGCAGCCCCTGCGCACCAGCAGCGACTTCTACTTCGCCGCTGGCGTGGCGGTGCAGAAGCTCGATGGCAAAGACCTCGAAGCCATCAAAGACCGCTTCGCGCGGCCTGGCCTCGCCCATGGTCCCTCGCCCATCGCCGGTCGCACGCAGCCCGACGATCCGTTCGAGGTCGAGACCTACAAGTACAAGATCGCCCAGACGCAGGATCACAACTCGATGGAGGGGCGCCCCCTCGCCATCGACGCGACGCTGGCCGAGTACCGCGATCGTCCGAACTTTGTGAAGTATGCAAACAAAGATCGCGGCCGTCGCGCCGGCGCCAACGACCCGAAGGTGCTGCCCTTGTGGAACAAGGTCAAGTACGAGGGCAACAAGTGGGGCATGGCCATCGACCTGAACTCCTGCGTGGGCTGCAACGCCTGCGTCACGGCGTGCCAGGCCGAGAACAACGTCCCCAACGTGGGCAAAGAGCAAGTGGCCCGCGGCCGCGAAATGTACTGGATCCGTCTCGACCGGTACTTCTCGGGCTCCGAGTCCGACCCGATCACCGCGTTCCAGCCCGTCGCCTGCGTCCAGTGCGAAGAAGCTCCCTGCGAGAACGTGTGCCCCGTCAACGCCACGGCGCACTCGCCCGAGGGCCTGAACGACATGGCCTACAACCGGTGCATCGGCACGCGGTACTGCGCCAACAACTGCCCCTACAAGGTCCGTCGCTTCAACTTCCTCAACTACAACGGCGACGACGGCAAGATGCCGGACACCGAGAAGATGCACTTCAACCCCGACGTCACCGTGCGATTCCGCGGCGTCATGGAGAAGTGCAGCTACTGCGTGCAGCGCATCCAGGAAAAGAAGATCGAAGCCAAGCGCGACCACCGCGCCATCAAGGACGGCGAGATCGTCACCGCCTGCCAGCAGGCCTGCCCCGCCGAAGCCATCGTGTTCGGCGACCTCAACGACCCCAAGAGCCGCGTCTCTCAAGCCGTACGGAACGACCGTTCCTACCGGCTCCTGAGTGAGCTCGGAACTGGACCCCGCACCTCGTACCTCGGCAAGATCCGCAACCCCAACCCGGAGATGGCGTGATGGCGCATCCGAGTCTTCCAATCAAAGAGCTTGGCGAGACGCCCCTGACCGGCGAGGGCACCACCTTCCGCTCCGTCACCGAGGCGGTCAGCCGCGTCACCGAGAACGCCGCCCCGCGCGGCTGGTGGGTCGCGTTCCTCATCGCGTTCAACTTCACCGGCATCATGGGGTTGGCCATCGGCTACCTCTTCTGGACCGGCGTCGGCGTGTGGGGCAACAACGCTCCGGTGTACTGGGCCTGGGACATCACCAACTTCGTGTGGTGGATCGGTATCGGTCACGCAGGCACGCTCATCAGCGCCGTTCTGTTCCTGTTCAGGCAGAAGTGGCGCACGAGCATCAACCGCTTCGCCGAAGCCATGACCATCTTCGCCGTCTTGTGCGCCCTGGTGTTCCCGGGCATCCACGTCGGCCGCACCTGGTACGCGTACTACATGCTGCCGTTGCCCAACGAGATGGGCATGTGGCCGAACTTCAAGAGCCCACTCATCTGGGACGTCTTTGCCGTCAGCACCTACGCCACGGTCTCCACGCTGTTCTGGTTCGTTGGCCTCATCCCCGACTTGGCCACCCTGCGCGATCGCTCGCGGCACCCCATCCGCAAGCGCATCTACGGCGCCTTGTCCCTGGGCTGGCGCGGGTCCAACCGTCACTGGCAGAACTACGAGCGCGCCTACATGATCCTGGCGGCGCTCTCCACCCCGCTCGTTCTGTCGGTGCACAGCGTCGTTTCCTTCGACTTCGCCACCTCGCTCATGCCGGGTTGGCACACCACGATTTTCCCCCCGTACTTCGTGGCCGGCGCCGTCTTCTCGGGCTTCGCCATGGTTATGACGCTCATGCTCATCACCCGCGCGGTGTACGGCGTGCGCAGCATCGTCACGCCGAAGCACCTCGAGCTCATGAACAAGATCATGCTCACCACGGGTAGCCTCGTTGGCTACGCGTACGGCATGGAGTTCTTCATCGCCTGGTACGGCGGCAACGACTACGAGCGCTTCTGCTTCATCAACCGCGCCACGGGCCCCTACGCCTGGGCCTACTGGACGATGATCAGCTGCAACGTCATCAGCCCGCAGCTGTTCTGGTTCAAGAAGCTGCGCAACAGCATCCCGGTGATGTTCGTCGTCTCCATCTTCATCAACATCGGCATGTGGTTCGAGCGCTTCGTCATCATCGTGACCTCGCTGCACCGCGACTTCCTGCCGTCGTCCTGGGGCTACTTCCGCCCCACGTTGGTCGACATCTTCACCTATCTCGGCACGCTGGGCTTGTTCTTCACGCTCTTCTTGCTGTTCATCCGCTGGGTCCCCATGATCGCCATCTCCGAGGTCAAGGGCGTGCTCCCCGAGGCAGACCCGCACTTCCACCACGACGACGAAGCGTCGCACGAGGAAGAAGAAGACGATTCCCACGCACCCGCGGCCTTGGCCGCCGAGGCAGAGGAGTAATCCCATGGCCGCGCGCAAACCTGCTCTGTACCTGGCCGAGTTCGACGGCCCCGCAAGCGTGCTCCACGCCGCGGAGAAACTCCGCGACGCCGGGTACAAGAACTTCGACACCCACACGCCGTTCCCCATCCACGGCATGGACGCCGCCATGGGGCTGTCCGACAGCAAGCTCGGCCTCATCGTGTTCCCCCTTGGGCTCACGGGCACCGTCACCGCCTTCACCATGATCTGGTGGATGAACGCGGTGGACTACCCCATCATCATCGGCGGCAAGCCGCCGTTCTCGATCCCGAGCATGATCCCCATCATGTTCGAGCTCACGGTGCTGTTCTCGGCCTTCGCGGCGGTGTTCGGCATGTTCCACCTGAACCGCATTCCCCGGCACCACCACCCGGTCTTCAACTCCGACCGCTTTGCCGGGTTCTCCGACGACAAGTTCTTCATCTCCATCGAGGCCGACGACCCCAAGTTCGACCTCGAGAAGACCAAGAAGCTGCTCGAAGGCGCGCACGCCGTGCACCTCGAGGTTGTCTACGACGACGACTCTGCGGCCGAGCCCGTGGCGCTGGAGGCCCACTGATCATGAAGTCGACCTTCGCCTTGCTTTCGGTCTCTGCCTTTGCGCTGCTCGCGGGTTGCCGCGGTCAGACCTCGAAGGACACGCCCATCTTCGGCATCCGGAACATGTACGACCAAGAGAAGTACGATGTTCAAGAGGAGAGTGACTTCTTCGATGACAAGCGCACCATGCGCCCGGTCGTCGACGGCACCGTGTCTCGGGAGCGGGACATCGACCTGCGCACCTCGCAGGGTCGCACCGAAGACAACACCGCTTGGGTCATGACCATCCCCAAAGAGATGGTCGAGAACTTCGGCGGCATGGGCCCCATGCTCAAGCGCGGCCAAGAGCGCTACGGCATCTATTGCACGCCGTGCCACGACGCCACCGGCGCCGGCAACGGCATCGTCAAGCAGCGCGCGGTGGCCTCCGGCGCCGCGGCCTTCGCGCCGCCCACGTACCACCAAGACCGTATCCGGCACATGCCCGATGGCCAGCTCTACGCCACCATCGCCAACGGCAAGAGCAACATGCCGGCCTACCCGCAGATCGGCATTCCCGACCGTTGGGCCATCGTTGCCTACGTTCGCGCCTTGCAGCTTTCGCAGGCGGGCGTAGCCCCCAAAGAAGACATGCCGCCCACCGGGGGCGTCAACACCAGCACCGATGCTGGGGCGGACACCGGCGCCAGCGACGCCGGACCGAAGACCGACGCATCCACCACTCCGGACGCAGGAAAGTGACCAAAGTGGCTTCCAAGAAAACGAACATCTCCAAAGAGAGCTACGCGCTGCCGGCCAGCTGGCAGAACGCCTGGAAGATCTGCGCGGGCGCCGGGGCCGTGGGCCTCGCGGCCGCGGGCTTCGGCATGACAACAGACGCGAAGCGCTTTGCCTTCTCGTACCTGTTTGCCTTCTACGTCTTCCTCACCATCGCCTTGGGCGCGCTGTTCTTCGTCATCATTCAGCGTCTGGTGGGCGCCCACTGGAGCGTCACCGTCCGGCGCACGGCGGAGTTCTTCGCCTCGGCCCTGCCGGCGTTCGCGGTGCTCTTCCTACCCATCGTGCTCAACATGGGGCACCTGTTCCCCTGGTTGGGCGGGCATGGCGGCCACGGCGAGCATGGGGGCGAGCACCCCGTCGGGCAAACCTCGCTCATCATCGGCGAAGCGCACGCGGCGCAGGGGCACGGCGAGAAGGCCGAAGCCAAGCCCGCGGGCGATCACGCGGCTGCTCCCGCAGCGCACGGCGCGGCAGCTCCCGCAGCGCATGGGGCCGCAGCCCCGGCAGCTCACGGACCTGCGGCCGCCCACGCGGCGCGGGCGGCCCACGCCGGTGCACCCGACCCGGTGGCCCTCGAGCACGCAGAGCTCATGGAGAAGAAGGCCCCCTACCTCAACAAGAACTTCTTCTTGGCCCGCGCGGTGGTCTACCTGGTCATCTGGTCGCTCCTCGGCTGGAACTTCTTCAAGTTCTCCGTCCGCCAAGACAACGACAAGGGCGTCGCCTGGACCCTCACGGCGCAGCGCTGGGCGCCGGCGGCCACCATCTTCTTCGGCTTTTCGCTCACCTTCGCGGCGTTCGACTGGCTGATGTCGCTCGAGCCCGCCTGGTTCTCCACCATTTTCGGCGTCTACATCTTTGCCACCGCGGTGGTCTCCAGCCTGGCCACGCTCATCGTGGTCACCATGGCGCTGCGCGACGCCGGGCCCTTGGCCAAGGTGGTCACCACCGAGCACTACCACGACCTCGGCAAGCTCTTGTTTGGCTTCAACGTCTTCTGGGCCTACATTGGCTTCTCGCAGATGATGCTCATCTGGTACGCGGCGCTGCCCGAAGAAACGCCCTGGTATCACATGCGCTGGGACAACGGCCCCTGGGCCGGCGTCAGCCTCACCATCCTCATCGGCCACTTCGTGTTGCCGTTCTTCTTCCTCATCTCGCGCAACGTCAAGCGCCGCCTCCCCATGCTCCGCCTCGGCGCCATGTGGATGCTGCTCATGCACGTCGTCGACATCTACTGGTTCGTGATGCCCAGCTTCGGCCAGGAGAACTTCACCGTCTCTTGGATCGACGCGGCCTGTCTGCTCGGCGTGGGCGGAGTGTATCTCGCCGCCGTCTTCTACCAGATGGCCAAGCACCCCCTCATCCCCGTTGGCGACCCGCGGCTCGCGCGCTCGCTGGCCTTCCAGAACGCATAAGGGAAAACGATGGCAACCGACCAGTCACCCCCCAGAGTTGGCCTCATCTCCGCCGTCGCCATCGGCACGGTCTTGTCCCTCGTGGGGCTCAAGTTCGCGCTCGACTCCTACTTCACGTTCATGGCCGAAGAGGCCGCGCACGAGAAACTGGCCGCGCCCGAGCAGCTCACCAAGCTGCGCGCCCAAGAAGACAAGAACCTGACCAGCAGCGCGACGCCCATCTCGGCGGCCATCGCGCAGCTGAGCCAGGGGGGCCGCCCGGAGACGGGCGGGCCTTCGCTCATCGAGCCCAAGGCCTCCGACGACACCGGCGCCATGACCGGTTGGTCGCAAATGCCGCGGAAGTTCACCATTCCGGTGGCGGCACCCAAGAAAGTCGAACCCACCCGCGCCGAGCTCGAGAAGCAAGTGGCCAAGACTGGCGGCACCCTCGACTTCTCGGACATTGACTTCGAGCCCGGTAGCTCCAAGTTTAGTTTCGCCAAAAAAGAGAGCGAGGCTGCACTCAAGGAGCTCGTCGAGTTCGCCGGCTCTTGCCCCGAGCTTCGCTTTAGCCTCACGGGGCACACGTCCCGCGAAGGCGACGCCAAGGTCAACAAGAAGCTCAGCGAAGAGCGCGCCGCGGCAGTCATGAAGCATCTGACAGAGCGAGGGGTCGACGCGAAGAAGATCACGAAGACCTCCGGAGTGGCTGCGGATCAGCCACTCGCCCCGGAGCCCGAGCCCGGCTCCCCCGAGGCCAAGACCATGGATCCAGCGAAACTGGCAGAGATTCGCAACAAGAACCGCCGCATCAGCCTGTTGGTCACCACCCACTGCCCCTGAGTCGCGCTAAACCCCCAATTTCGTTTTCATGAAACACCTCTTCCGCACGCTGATGATTGTGAGCCTGGCCCTCATGGCCATGTTCTCGTCGTCGCTTGCGCAAGCGGTTCCCCGAACGCCCCAGCAGGGCATCCCGGCCGGCATCCCGCCCGAGCTCGAAGGGGTCGGCGTCACCGAACACCTCAACGAGCGTCTGCCGCTCGACGCCCAGTTCACCGACGAGGCGGGCAAGCAGGTTCGTCTCGGCGACTACTGGGATGGCAAGCGCCCGGTGGTGTTCGTTTTTGCCTACCACTCCTGCCCGGTGGTCTGCAGCCTGGTGCTCAACTCCATCAACACCAGCCTCAAGCAGGTGGGGTGGACCATCGGCGGCGAGTATCAGGTCGTCACCATCAGCATCGACCCGGAAGAGTTCCGCGAGCGCTCCGCCGCCAAGAAGGCAGCGCTCCTCAAAGACTACGACCGTCCGGGCGCCGAGGCCGGCTGGCACTTCCTGACGGGCGACGCTGCCAACATCGCCAAAGTCACCGCCGGGGCCGGCTACCGGTATCGCAAAGACGAGAACGGCTACGCCCACCCGCCGGTGCTCATGATCGCCAAGCCCAACGGCGAGCTTGCGCGTTACCTATACGGCCTCGAGTTTTCGCCCAACGACATCAAGCTCGGGCTGCTCGAAGCCTCCGAGGGGCGCAGCGTCAGCACCGTCGAGCAGCTCATCCTGTACTGCTACCACTACGACCCCAAGGGCGGAAAATACGTCCTGGTCGCCACCCGCGTCATGCAGGTGGGCGGTGGCATCACTGGCCTCATCGTCATCCTCGGCCTTCTCATCTTGTGGCTGCGCGAACGCCGCAAAGGCGGCTTGCTCAGCGCCGACCAACCGGGCACCAAGATCGCTCCCTCAGCGGCGTCACTCGCCCCCGAACCCAACATTCCCTGAGGGCCCCAGGCCCTCACCCGCACCTTCGTACGCAAGCGAACACCAGGAACACCCATGTCCCAGCCCCAGCCCACATATCAACTGCCTGCACCGCTCTCCACGGGCGCCGCTGATATCGACCAGCTGTATTATTTCATCTACTGGTTCAGCGTGGTGTTCTTCGTGGCCATCATCGGGGCCACCGTGTACTTCGCGATCAAGTACAAGCGCCGCCCGGGTGTCAAAGCCGAGCCCACCAAAGATCCGACCAAGCTCGAGCTCTTCTGGACGATCACGCCGCTCTTCATCGTGGCGGTGCTGTTCCACATGTCTTTTGCGGCGTACATCAAGAACGCCACGGCCGCCGAAGGCGCCATGGAGATCCGCGTTCGCGCCAAGAAATGGGCCTGGGAGTTCGAGTACCCCAACGGCAGCCGCGAGCCCGGTCAGCTGTACGTTCCCATCAACAAGCCCCTCAAGCTGATCCTGTCGTCCGAAGACGTCATCCACAGCTTCTTCGTGCCCGACTGGCGCGCCAAGCGCGACGCCGTGCCCGGCCTGTACTCTCACATCGCCGTGACCCCCAGCCACTTGGGCGAGCTGCAGGTGTTCTGCACCGAGTACTGCGGCACCAGCCACTCGGGCATGCTCGCCAAGGTCTACGTCGTCACCCAAGAAGAGTACGACAAACACGTCGAGAAGCTCGACGTGATGCCCGAGAAGTGCGGCGAGGCCCCGTGCACGCCGGCGCTCTGGGGCGAGCAGCTGTTCGTCAAGAGCGGCTGCCCCACCTGCCACTCCCGCGACGGCTCCAAGGGCAATGGCCCCTCGCTCAAGGGCGTGTACGGCACCCCGCAGCCCATCGTGGGCATGGGCAATGTCACCGCCGACGAGAACTACATCCGCGAATCGATCCTTCGGCCCAACGCCAAGATCGTCGAGGGCTATGGCACTGTCCAGATGCCGCCCTTCGTGTTCAAAGACCCCCAAATCGACGCGCTCATCGCGTACGTCAAGACGCTCAAGTAAAGGACCTCAAGAATGGCTTCCGTCGTTACATCGCCTTCGCACGGTTCTGACCACGGGGATCCGAACGTCAGCTACATCGACGCCAAGAAAGGCTTGATGAGCTGGATCGTCACCCTCGATCACAAGCGCATCGGCGTCATGTACCTAATCGCCGTGCTCATCTCGTTCTTGCTGGGCGGCATCTTCGCCCTGCTGGTGCGTGCCGAGCTGTACTCCGCGGGCAAGACGCTCATGGACGCCGACACGTACAACAAGATGTTCTCGTTGCACGGCGTGGTGATGGTGTTCTTGTTCATCATCCCGTCCATTCCGGCCGCGCTCGGCAACATCATGTTGCCCATCCAGCTCGGCACCAAAGACGTGGCCTTCCCCAAGCTCAACTTGTTGAGCTTCTACATCTACGTCTTCGGCGCGTGCTTCGGCCTCTACAGCATGGTGCACGGCGGCGTCGACACCGGCTGGACTTTCTACACGCCCTATTCCTCCAGCGATCCGGCACACGGCGGCGTGGGCTCGGCCACCAGCGTGATTCCCATGACGCTGGCCGCGTTCATCATGGGCTTCTCGTCCATCCTCACCGGCGTGAACTTCATCGCGACGGTGCACAAGATGCGCGCTCCGGGCATGACCTGGCGCCGTCTCCCGCTGTTCGTCTGGTCGCTCTACGCCACCAGCATCATCCAGGTTCTGGCCACGCCGGTGCTCGCCATCACCCTGCTCCTTCTCATGATGGAGCGTCTGGGCGGCTTGGGTATCTTCGACCCGCGCATGGGCGGCGACCCAGTGCTCTTCCAGCACTTCTTCTGGTTCTACTCGCACCCGGCGGTCTACATCATGATCGTCCCCGGCATGGGCGTCATCAGCGAGATCATCGCGACGTTCTCGCGGCGCGACATCGTTGGCTACATGTTCATCGCCATGAGCTCCTTGGGCCTCGCGCTCGTGGGCTTCTTGGTGTGGGGTCACCACCTGTTCGTGGCCGGCATGAGCGAGTACGCCACCATGGTGTTCAGCGCGCTCACGTTCCTCGTGGCCATCCCGAGCGGCGTCAAGGTCTTCAACTGGGTTGCCACGCTCTACAAGGGCAGCATCTCGTTGGCCTCGCCCATGCTCTGGGCGCTCTCGTTCATCTTCCTGTTCACCATCGGCGGTCTCACGGGCCTGTTCTTGGGCATGCTCGCCGTCGACGTGCACTTGCACGACACGTACTTCGTGGTCGCGCACTTCCACTACGTCATGGTGGGCGGTACGGTCATCGCCTTCGTGGGCGGCATGCACTACTGGTGGCCCAAGTTCACCGGCAAGCTCTACGAAGAAAAGAAGGCCGTGCTCGGCTGGGCCCTCGTGTTCATCGGCTTCAACATGACGTTCATCCCGCAGTTCATCATGGGATCGCGCGGCATGCCCCGTCGGTACTACGACTACCTGCCCCAGTTCGAGGCCTTCCACCGGGCGTCCACCATTGGCTCCTGGGTTCTTGGCCTCGGCTTCTTGGTCATCCTCATCAACTTCATCCAGTCGTTGATGTCCGGCCCCAAGTCGCCCCGGAACCCCTGGACCAGCGCCGCCCTCGAATGGCAGACGGCCACGCCGCCGCCAGAGTTCAACTTCATCAAAGAACCGGTCGTGACGCGCGGGCCTTATGAGTATCATTTGGCCAAGGACGAAGAGCTCGCGGAGGATTGAGCAAAATGAGCACGGAAGCGATCTCTGAAACCCCCGCGGCGGCCGACGGCGACCACGGCCACGGCGACGACCACGGGCATCACGGCCCCAAGTGGCTGGCGCACCATTTCGACACCCCGGCGCAGCAGTTCGACACTGCCAAGCTCGGCATGTGGGCGTTCTTGGTGCAAGAGCTGCTCTTCTTCAGCGGCCTGTTCGTTGCGTACGGCATCTACCGAAGCTGGTACCCGCAGACGTTCATCGACAGCTCGCACCAACTCAACAAGATCATGGGCGGCACCAACACCGTCGTGCTCTTGTTCTCGAGCCTGACGGCGGCCTTGGCCGTGCGCTCGTCGCAAGTGGGCGACCGCAAGGCCACCGGGCGTTACCTGCTCATCACCATCGCCTGCGCCTTCGGGTTCTTGGTCATCAAGTTCTTCGAGTACCAGCACAAGTTCCACACGGGGCTCTTGCCGGGCATGTACTTCCACCCGCACGACCTCGAGCACGGAACGCTGCCGCCCAACGCGCACCAGTTCTTCTCGATCTACTTCATGACCACCGGCGTGCACGGTCTCCACGTGCTCATCGGCATCGGCGTGCTCATCTGGATCTACATTCGCAACCAGCGTGGCGACTTCTCCAAAGAGTACTTCACGCCGGTGGACTTGGCGGCCCTCTACTGGCACCTGGTCGACTTGGTCTGGATCTATCTGTTCCCCCTCTTGTACTTGATCTGAGGCACACCATGGCATCCGCTACCAAGCACGACTCTCATGGTCACGACGACGGCGCGGTTCACGCGCACATCTCGTCGGTGCCCTTCTACTTGGCCATCTTCGTCGCGTTGCTGGGCCTCACGGCCCTCACCGTGGGTCAGTCCTACGTCGACCTAGGCCGCCTCAACCTCATGACCGTCATCCTCATCGCGAGCGTCAAGGCCTCGCTGGTGGTGACGTTCTTCATGCACCTTCGGCATGACAACAAGTTCCACGCCCTGGCCTTCGTGGGCGGCTTGCTCTTCATCGGCGTCTTCTTCGTCTACACCATGAACGACACCGAGCGCCGGGGCGAGATGGAGGAGACCAGCAGCGTGCCGGTGCTCCAAAAGACCGGCGAGTCTGCTCCCGGCGGCTTCGACACCAAGACCTGGGAAGACAAGCGCACCAAGATGGTCAAAGAGAGCGGCCACGGCGGCGAACACGGCGGGTCCCACGGCGCAACTCCGGCTCCCGGGGCCCCGGCCCCCACGGCCCCCGCCCACTGACGCCAGCCCCACTCGGCACGTACATGCGAGGGCCGTCCGCCAATGCGGATGGCCCTTTGCCCTTTGTCGGCTACGCTTGCGGCCGGAGGCTACCCGGTCGTGCGCCACGCTCGAAGTCGAACACCCTTGCTCGTACTGGCCGTCACGTCGTCGGCGTTGGGCCTACTCGCGTGCATCGTGGTCGAGCAGGGGCCGCCAGCTGTCCGCGGCCCAGACGCCGGCAGCGACCCCAAAGACGGCGGGACCGACAGCGCTGCTGCCAAAGATGCCAGGAGCAACGCCGCTCCGCCCCCGGACGCCGCCAAGTTCTCCGGACATTCGTATCTGGTGGTCTGCGGCACGAAAGTGAGCTGGGGAGACGCCAAGGTGGCTGCCGAAGACATCGGGGGCCACCTTGCCACGCTAGGCAGCATCGCCGAGCACGACTTCGTCGTTTCATTGCTCAACATCGAGAAACGGCCGGAGTGTTGGAAAGAGCGGCCAGGCGGCCCGTGGCTCGGGGCCCGAGCGTCGACGCTCACCGATGGGGGACGAGAATGGAAGTGGATCACGGCAGAGCCTTGGGTGCCAGCCGCGACCCGGTGGGACACGGGGCAACCCGACAACTCCGGCGGCGACGAAGACGCCTTGCAGTTTCTCCTCACCAACTCCAACGAGTACCGTTGGAACGACAGCCCGGGGACACCGACGAGGCGCTCCTTGGGCTACGTCATCGAATGGGAGCAGTAAGGGCTGTCTCCTGCCGGTGACGCCCAACAGCTGAGGGCTCACGCCGAATGCAACTTGAGCTGCGCCGCACTGTGTGGGAAGGTCTCGCACATGTCGCGCAAGCCGGTCGCGTACTGGGACTACATCAAAGTGGAGCAGTTGCTCGCCTTGCAGGGTGGCATCGCGCCGTCTTGCGCGGACATCTCCAACGACGAGGTGATGTTCATCACCATCCACCAGATCGACGAGCTGTGGTTCAAGCTCATCCTGCGCGAGATGGTCGGTGTGCGCGACTTGTTCGCCCAACCCCGCGTCGAAGAGCAGGCACTGGCCGCCGCCGTGCGAGGCCTGCGCCGCATCGAGGCGTTGCTGGTGCAGGTAAGCGCCCACTTCTCGTTGATGGAGACCATGACAACGCGGGACTACCTCGCGTTCCGCGACAAGCTGAGCCCCGCCAGTGGCTTTCAGTCGGCCCAGCTCCGCGAGATCGAGATCCTGCTTGGTCTGTCCGATACCGAGCGCATTCCTTTGGGGCACGAGGGTAGCTACCTGGCGGCGCTCAAGTCTGCAGATGGCAGCCCCTCGCCGGCGCAGCGGCGCGTGCAGGCCCGCCTGGGCGACACGCCTTCGCTCAAGTCGGCCATCGAAGACTGGCTGTCGCGCACGCCCATCCAAGGCTCGTTGCCCACCTCGGACAACGACACGGCGCGGGTGGCCGCGTTCGTCGATTCGTACTTGGCCGTGCATGCCCAGGCCTGCGATCGCGCGCGAGAGCTCGCCACCACCGACGCACTCACGCCCGCCGACGAAGTCCGCCTCGATGCGCGCTACAAGACCGAGAAAGAGGGCGCCGCGGCGTTTCTGCGCGCCATGGAAGTGCCCGAGGCCGAGCGGGCCCGGGCCTCACGATTGCGCGCGGCCTTGGTGTTCATCGAGAGCTACCGCGAAGTGCCGCTGCTCGCCTGGCCGCGCGAGGTGCTCGACACCGTGGTGGCCATCGAGCAGGCGTTCGTCATCTTCCGGCAGCGTCATGCGCGCATGGTGGAGCGCATCATTGGCCGACGCACCGGCACCGGCGGCTCTGCCGGCGTCGACTACCTCGACCAAACGGCCCTCAAGTACCGCGTGTTTCGCGAGGTGTGGGCCGTGCGCACGCTGCTCGTGCAGAAGTCCATGTTGCCCCCGCTCGAGAACCCTGCGTTCTACGGCTTCGCCAGCGATCGCCCGTCGTCGGCGTAGCCGCAGGCGCAGCGCCTACAATCGGGCCTCGATGGCGTCGCAGAGCGTGGTCAGCGTACGGATGCGCGCCAGGTGCTTGTCGTTGGCCTCGATGATGGTCCACGGAGCCACATCGGAGCTGGTGCGTTCGAGCATGTCGTTGGCGGCTTGTTCGTAGGCTCCCCACTTGTCGCGATTGCGCCAGTCTTCTTGGGTGATCTTGAAGCGCTTGAAGCGTGTGCGCTCGCGTTCTTTGAAGCGCCGGAGCTGCTCGTCTTTGGTCACCGCGAGCCAGCACTTGACCAAGATTCCGCCGGCGGTCGCGAGCTGCTCTTCGAAGTCGTTGATCTCGCTGTAGGCGCGCATCCAGGCGTCTTGGGTGGCAAAGCCTTCGACCCGCTCTACCAGCACGCGGCCGTACCACGAGCGATCGAAGATGGTGAAGCTGCCCACCTTGGGCATGTGCCGCCAGAAGCGCCACAGGTAGTGCTGGGCGCGCTCTTCTTCGGTGGGCGCGGCAATGGGGATCACCCGATAATGCCGCGCATCCAGCGCTCCGGTGATGCGTCGAATGGCGCCGCCTTTGCCCGCGGCGTCGTTGCCTTCGAACACCACGATGACGCTTCGCTCCTTGAACTTGGGGTGCATGGTGAGCTCGTGCAAGCGACGCTGCACTTTGGGGAGCTGCTTTTCGTACTTCTCTTTGGAAAGACGCTCGGTGAACTTGAGGGCCTGCAGGCGCTCCACGCCGTCGATGGGGCGCTCGATGGGGGCTGCGTGGGAGCTCACCTTGGGCTGCTTCTGTGCGAGGCGGGCGGCAATGGCGTCGCGCAGCGTGGTGCCCACCGTCAGGTTGCGATAGTTCGCGTCGGCACCCTCCACCACCGTCCAAGGTGCCTCTTCGCGGCTTGTGATGCGTAGCGCCCGCTCGGAGACGTTGCGATAGGTGTCGTACCTGTCGAAGGCCTTCCAGTCGCCCTTGGTCACCCGCCAGCGGGTGTCCTTGTCGCGCTCCAGCTGCTTGAGCCGCTTGCGCTGCGCGTCTTTGGACAAATGAAACCAGAACTTGAGCAGCAGGGCGCCATCGGCAGCCAACATGCGCTCGAAGTGAACCAGGTGCTCCAGGCGCTGATCGAAGTCGGCCTGGGAGATGTCTTTGGCGGCACGCTGGACGATGGGCTCGGTGTACCAAGACCCGAACAGCACGCCGATGCGACCTTTTGGCGGCAGCGCTTGCCAATAACGCCACATGGGCGGCCGCGCCCTTTCGTCTTCGCTCGGGGCGCCGAAGGCGATGGCGCGAATGAGCCTCGGGTCCATCCACTCGCCCAAGAGGTTCACGGTCTCGCCTTTGCCAGCGCCTTCGACGCCGTTGATGAGCACGACTACGGGGAACTTTGCGTGCTCCAAGAGCCGGTACTGCACGTCGAGCAAGTCGGCGCGCAGCTTGGTGGCCTTGGCCTTGTAGGTCTTGTCGTCGATGGTGTGGCCCAGCTCGGCGGATTCGAACATCCCCCAAGAGTAGGCAAATTTGGCGTCGCCGGTTGGCGACACTCTACCCTGCGCAAATGTTTAGTTCCTCGCCGGCGCAAAGTGCGTTAGCTCCTGTGAGCGAAGATGCACCCCGACGTCGAGCGGATCGTAAGTCAACTGTCGCTGGTCCCGCACCCCGAGGGCGGCTTCTTTCGCGAGACGTTCCGAGCGCCCTTGGCCTTGGTTGGGCTTCCGCACGGGCAAACGCGCGTCGCGCAGAGCAGCATCTACTTCTTGCTGCCCAGCAGCACGTTCTCGGCGCTGCATCGCGTGCGCTCGGACGAGGTGTGGCACTTCTACGACGGCGATCCGCTCGAGCTCCACATCCTGGACGAGTGGGAGCATCGCGTGGTGGTACTGGGGCGCGACCTTGCCGCCGGGCAGGTGCCGCAGTGCGTGGTGCCGGCTGGCCTGTGGCAGGCGGCCAAGCCCTTGGGCGATCGCTTCACGCTCGCGGGCTGCACTGTGGCCCCGGGCTTCGAGTGGGCCGACTTCGAGATGCCCGGCACCGACGAACTGCTGCGCACCATGCCCCAGCACGAGACGGTTATCCGGGCTCTTTCGCGCAGCCAGCGGCCGCCGGGCATGAGCGCGCAATAGAAGGCTTGCGCTGCGCACCACGGTGCTATGCTGCGCGGCCTCTCCCCAGCAGCAGAAATGTCGAGGTTCCTGTGAGCGTTCAGCCGTCCGATCTTCACGCAGTCCCGCTGTTCCGCGGCATCCCCGACGAACGCCTCACGGAGCTGCTCGCCGCCTTCGAGCGCATCAAGCGCAAGCAGAACGACGTGCTCTTTGCCGCCGGCGATGTCCCCGAGCGCTTCGAGCTCCTGGTCAAGGGCGAGGTCGCCATCGAAGAAGAGGGCGCCGCACGGTTCCTTTTGCGCCCGGTGGCTCCCATTGGCGAGCTCGGCAGCCTCACGGGGCTGCCCCGCAGCACCACGGCCCGCGCCACCACCGACGTCGAGATCCTTTCGCTCCCCGTCGCCACGCTGCTCTCGTTCTTCGAAAGCCACGCCACCATCGCGTTTGCGTTCTATCGCAACCTACTCGGTGTGGTGAGCGACAAGGTCCGTCGGGACCGCCGTCGCATGGGCGAGATGCGCGACAACATCATCCGCACGCAAAAGAGCATGAAGGCCATGCGCGAGATGTTGCTCGCGGGCCAAGAAACAGAGCTGTCCAAGCCGCTTTTCGAGCAGCTCGAGGACATGATCCAGAACAACCGCCGCGCCAACTACCGCGTGTCGCCCACTGCAGCCTACGCCGCCAAGGTGCGCCTCGACGACGGCAAGCTGCTCCCGGTCATCGAGGTCAGCCAGGGTTACCTGAAGCTCGACGGCAAGACCGAGCAGCTCACCAAAGACCCGTCGTTCTGGGCCGGCGTGCTCGTATTGCCCACAGACGAGATCTTGGTCAGCGGCAGCATCGTGCGCCAGGCCACCGACGGCGTTGTGGTCAAGCTCGATACGTTGGTCGACGAGTACAAGGCCAAGCTCGACGACTACACCACCAAGCTGCAACTGCTCGATTTCGTGGTGTAGGCCCATCAATCGGCCTCTCATCCCGGGGCCGTGCCTCGACAGTTACAAAAGCTGCGCTAGGCCCCAGGTCATGAGAAACCTCGGTGTTGGGCTTGTTCTGGTGGCGGCGCTCTCTGCTGGCTGTGCATCCGAGACTTCTGCTTCGGCCCCGGCAGACCACGAGACGCTCGCCAGTGTGCCCGCTTCCGGCAGCGTCACGCCCAACACCATCTTCGGCATTTGGGAGTTGCCGGTGCAGAAGGTGCAAGACGTGTCGCTCACCGTGCGTTACGAGTTCCGCGCCGACAAGATGGTGGCGGCGGCCAGCTGTACCAGCCCGTCGCAAAGCAAAGTCGTCGGCTTCACCGCCAAGGCAAACATCAGCGAAGCCCGCATCGAGGTCCTCGAAGCCAAGACCGCGAGCACCCAAGTGGGGAACGTGCTTTGTGGCGTGCAGTTCTCTGCCGGGCAACTGCCCGCGTGTGATGCAAGTGTCGAGGAGGCCAAGCGCTCCCAATGCTACGGCGTCAAGGACTCTACGCTCACGCTCTACCAGCCCACGGTGCTCAAGTTGACGAAGGTCGCGAACTGAGCCTCTCGCGAATGGCGGCGAAGGCGTAACCCTTCGCAGTAGAGCCTGTCCCCATACTTGTCTTGCCCCTAAGCGTGCCCGTGCCCGTGCCCGAACAAACTCGATTGGGGGTGCAACCAGGAACATGGTTTCCCCTCCTGCCTAGCTACAAAGTCACCCTGGTACATCGGTGACCACGGGGCGGAACCAGCGCGGCCACACCTGGGGCTACCAGATCACGCCCCGGGAGCGGCCTGCGTCGACCATGCTTTGTGTTGTCCAGCCGAGTCCATTGCAAAGTACACAGATCATCACGTGCCCGGCGCCGGGGACGATGTCTGCGGAGCGTGTGCCCTGGCACTTGGGGCAGGGGGACGCGTTGGCCGGGGCACTTGGCAAGATGGACAAGAGTTCGGCGATGCCCGTTTTGCGTGCCCCCACGGCCACAGACGCGAAGGCGTCTCCGTCGTGCACCTCGCGGATATCGTCGCCCTGAAAGGACCGCATGTCCCAGAGCACGCGGCCATCGCGTGTGATGTACGTCATGGGGCCCATGCCTGGGTCCAACAGAAAGGCGTCGTACTTGTCTTCGACCTCGCGCTGCATGGAGTTCATGGCGCCCAGGAACGTGGCCGCCAGGGCCTCCGGCGACTGATGTGCGGCGCTGGCGGCGAGATCTGCGATGTTCATGGTCTTGGGGCCACGAGACGGGGGCTCACCGCGCTTTTTGCGCTCGGCGTCGCGGCGCGCATCGAGCAAGGCCAGAAGGGCAGGGGGCATGGGAAACGCCATGTCCCCGAGTGTGCCATGGGGCGCAGGCGTGCACCATAGAGGCCCAAGACCCCTACGCCTCAGGCAAGCCCGAGCTTGGCCTCGTCTCCGGCCAGATTCGCGAGCTCGTCGGGGGTGAACACCCGCGAGCGCGTGAGCAGCCGAACACCCTTGGGGCTCTCGAGGGAGAAGCCCGCGCCGCGACCTGGCACCACGTCGATGATGAGCTGCGTGTGCTTCCAGAGCTCGAACTGCGCGCCGCCGATGTAGACGGGGCACTCTTCGATCTCGCCGAGCAGTACATCGCGCTGGCCGATGTGAAACTCGGCGCGGGGGTAACACATGGGGGCGCTGCCGTCGCAGCAACCCCCGGACTGATGAATCATCAGAGGCCCGTGTTCGTCGCGGAGCTCGCGCAGGAGCGCCGCGGCCTGGGGCGTGACGAGGACCCTGGCGACGGCCATGGCGCCCATCTCAGAAGAAGCCCATGGGCTTGGGGTCGTAGCTCACCAGCAGGTTCTTGAGTTGTTGGTAGTGGTCGAGCATGCGCAGATGGTTCTCGCGGCCGATGCCCGACTGCTTGTAGCCACCGAACGCCGCATGGGCCGGGTACAGGTGGTAGCAGTTCGTCCACACGCGACCGGCTTGAATCTCCCGACCGGCGCGGTACGCCGTATTGCCATCGCGGGTCCACACGCCGGCACCGAGGCCGTAGAGCGTGTCGTTGGCCTGGGCCATGCCGTCGTCGAAGTCCTTGAATGATGTGGTGGCGACCACCGGGCCGAAGATCTCTTCTTGGAACACGCGCATCTTGTTGTGACCACCGAAGATGGTGGGCTGCACGTAGAAGCCGCCGGCCAGATCGCCTGCCAGCATCGCTCGCTCTCCGCCAGCCAAGACCTTGGCGCCTTCTTTCTTGCCGATGTCGATGTAGCTCAGAATCTTCTCCAGCTGATCCTGCGATGCCTGGGCGCCCACGGCGGTCTTGGGGTCGAGCGGGTTGCCGGGTTCGTGGCCCTTGACCCGCGCAATGGCGCGCTCCAGGAACTCGCCATGGATGCTCTCTTGGATGAGTGCGCGCGATGGGCAGGTGCATACCTCACCTTGGTTGAGGGCGAACATGCTGAAGCCCTCGAGGGCCTTGTCCAGGTATGAGTCCTGCTTGGAGAGCACGTCTTCGAAGAAGATGTTGGGCGACTTGCCGCCGAGCTCCAACGTGACGGGGATCAGGTTCTCGGACGCGTACTGCATGATCAGGCGACCCGTGGTGGTCTCGCCGGTGAAGGCAATTTTGGCCACGCGGTGGCTCGATGCGAGGGGCTTGCCGGCCTCGACGCCAAACCCGTTGACGATGTTCAGAACGCCCGGGGGCAGCAGGTCCTGGATCAGCTCGGCCAACACCAAGATGGAGACCGGGGTTTGCTCCGCGGGCTTGAGCACCACGCAGTTGCCGGCGGCGAGCGCCGGGGCCAGCTTCCAGGCGGCCATCAAGATGGGAAAGTTCCACGGGATGATCTGCCCGACGACGCCCAGGGGCTCGTGAAAGTGATACGCGACGGTGTTTGCGTCGAGCTCCGACGAGAAGCCCTGCTGCGCACGAATGACACCCGCGAAGTAGCGAAAGTGGTCGACGGTGAGTGGGAGGTCTGCTGCCAACGTCTCGCGCACCGGCTTGCCGTTGTCCCAGGTCTCCGCCACTGCCAGCATCTCTAGGTTCTGTTCGATGCGGTCGGCGATCTTGTTCAGAATGATGGCCCGCTCCGTCACACTCGTCTTGCCCCACTTGCCTTTGGCGGCATGGGCTGCGTCGAGCGCCTTCTCGATGTCTTCGGCAGTGGAACGAGGAATCTCGCAGAAGGGCTTGCCGTTGACGGGGCTGATGTTCTGGAAGTACTGGCCCTTGGTCGGCGGTGTCCACTCGCCGCCGATGAAGTTGGCGTAACGGGACTTGAACGAAATCAGCGAACCGGGTTGGTTGGGAACGGCGTAGACCATGCGGGTGTTCTCCTTGACGTGCGCGTTGGGGCGTTGCGGTCTTTCGCTACGCAAGCACCATGCCCCAAGTGCCGAGCGCAGGATCTGCGGCATTTCCCCCACGTCGCGCCGCGTCAGCGCGAAGCATGCGCGGACAGGTGTTGCGTGTCGCTACAGTGCTTGCGCTCTGCGTCAACGTCGCGCGCGGGCTCATTTCTCCCATGGCGAACGCGCGCGCGGCTGCGATACTTAGGACGTGTTGATACTGCTCGATGAACCGCCGCTGCTCGCGGTGCGGGGGGCCGATGCGCTGGCGGACCCACTGCGGGTGCGGTGGGAGCGGGCTTCGAAGCTGGGGCTGCGGCGCGAGTCCGACGCGTACCCCGAGGGCATTGCCCACGCAGAGCTTGCTGTTCGACGCGACTGCCTGGCGCACACG
>JBIKNA010000354.1:0-7947 GCA_044358965.1 Polyangiaceae bacterium | reverse complement strand
AAGGCGCGCCTGGCGACCGCCCGCTCCACGCAGCCACGTGCCGTAGTGCCAAGCGCGCGTCCGCGCCGCAGGGGATCCAGCCCACGCCCATCGCCGCGCAGGCAAGGCAGCGCCCGCGAGCCCTTCTCGGGGCTCTTCCTGTGATGCGTTCTCTTTTTGTGCAGGACGCATCGTTCGAAGAATTGCCAAAGACGGGCGAAACCGGAAGCTGCGTCGACGCAATTGGATGACGCTGGCCGCGATACACGTGGGGATCCACCCGTATCGCGGCCGGTCGTGGGCCTGGTGCGTGCGAGCACTCGGCCAGCACGTTGACGTCACGTCAGCGGAAGCGGCGACTACTTGGCTGGTGCCCACACCACGTGGGCGATCTTCTCTTCCTTGTTGTCGGCGTCGAGTTTGTACACGTCCACGTCCACTTCGGTGCCCTTGAGCGAAGCGTCCAGGGCATTCGTTGCTGGCTCCGAGCAATCCACGCTCTCGCCCTTGTCGAGCTTGCCGTTTTTGTCCGTGTCGTTCGCCGAGATGGTCAAAACGATGGGGTCCTTTCCGTCTGGGGTGGCTTTGACCACGAGTTTGCCGAGGTCATAGGCGTTCGGCGCATCGTCGAGCTTGAGCGTGAACAGCTTGTCTCCGCTCTTTTCGGTGAGCGACGCGGTGTCGGTCAGCGACACGGTCGCTTCGTTGGCGGTGCATGCCCCCACCAAGGCAGAGAGGCACAGCGACAAGGCAAGCGAGGTTTTTCGAAGCATGGGTAGAGTCTCCTTGGGCGCTCGCGCCAACCGAGGTGCGAGGCCTGCAAAACAGCATGCTTCTCCCTCGCGACGCCGACCACGGACACGCGCTGACACGGGCTGACAGGCACCGGGTGGTCCGCGCCGGCGGGGCCGAGAGACAGCGTTTGGCCTCTCTTGCACGGTGGCCCCCATGGGCGTGGCACAATGCGGGACATGCCTTCTTGTCGACCGTCTGTGATTGCGTTGGTGCTGGTCTCGCTGCTCGTGGCCGGTTGCGGCCCCAAAGAGCCGGCGGCAACGACGACAACGATCGTCATGCCCGGGGGGACACTGGCCGATCGCTTCCAGGGGCGAAGTCCGAGGTTGCGCGTGGCGCGCGAGGAGATTGGCGCGCTCTTGGGGCATGCGCTCGAGATTCGCATCGATGCTGCGTTCGAGCCGCGATGGAGCTCGGCTGCCGATGAGCACATCGAGCGCATCGTGGTGGAGCTGGGCCAGGCGCTCAAGGCCATGGAGACGCGTTCGCCAAAGCGCTTCGCGGAGCACAAGGGCAAGCTTCGCGTTGTGCAGTATGAGTTCGACGCGACGGCGCCGAACTCGGATGCCGTCTTCGATGCCGGCAACGGGGTATTGCGCATCTCGGTATCCCAACGTGATGTGCACGGCTGCCCTTGCCATCGCATCGCCAATGCCTTTTTCGAGGCGGGTCGCAAAGACGAGCGGCAACGATTCCAAGGCAAAGAGGCGCAAGCCATTCCGAGCGAGCAGCTTGCCGCATACGCCGAATGGCAGTCCGATCAGGCTGGCTTCGGCACGGACAAGAACTCCTTTGGCGAGCCGCGCGCCACGAACATGCGGCGAGTCTTCGACGCGCATGAGCGCATGTCTCCGTCGAAAGCGCGAGACGAACTGCGGGCCAAGCTCATCGGCGAGCTTCAGTCGGTCACGGACTTCAAGAACCGGGAGCGGGATCTCGTTGCCGCGGCCACTCCGCAGTCGCCTTGGGGGCGCTTCGAGGAGGCCTATGCGCAATGGCTCATTCGCAATGTTCCGTCGTTCTCCGTTGCCGAAAGAGCAAAGGCTCTCGAGGGGCTGACAATCTGGCCACAGGTTCCCGACCTTGGAAGCTTCGACGTTGTTGGTTTGGGGCTTGGAATCATCGACCGCTGGCTCGCGGACGGGATGCCGCTCGGGCGTCGCGCACTGCCGCCAGAAACCGAGGCTCTCGTTGACACCGTTTGCCCCTTTGCGCTCGAAAGCGGCGGCGAGTTTCGCCAGCAGGTCTACAACTGCAAAGGATTTTGGTCGTGGACGCGGGGCGACGAGCGGCGGCTCCAACGCGTCGCGCAGCACTTGCTGAGCAAGCAGAACCCAGACCTCGTGCAGGCACTGTTCGCGCACCTGGTCGATGACGGCCGTCGCGGTGGTGGCCAAGGGAAGGGCCACTTGGCTGCCTGGCGGCGCTTCGCTGCGGACCAGCCCAGTTGGTCGGCAGCCATGCGTGTGCTCGCGGTCTCGGGCAACGCCGATGACTCGGATGTGCTGGGTGAGGCAGTGCGGGTTGCGCGGAGCGAGCCCCAGCGTCGCGGCCTGACGCTGCTGATCTTCGCCGGAGCCGACAAGGGACGCTCGGGCACCCGAACGAAGGCCGAGCGTCGAACAGACTTCGAGCGCTCCTACGGTCCGGTCATCGGTGCCTCGGAGTTTCGCGACTACTTCGCGCACGGCGCAGTGGCCTTCCGCTATGCAGCCTGGCTCGTGCCCTACCTGCAAAAGGGGTTCAGCCGTTTCGATGCGTTCTCGTCTGCCCTAGGAGGTTACTTCAATGGCAAAGAGACGAGCACCAAGGCCAGAGACATGGGCACGCTGGTGCAGGCGCTTTGTGTCGAGGGGGCGCGTGCGGACCTGTCCAAGCTGAACAACTGGCTTCGCGGCTACGTTCAACGCACCCCCAGCGAGGAGCCGGCGCTGCGAACACTTGTGGAGCAATCCGCGAAGCCCACCTGCGAATAACCTGGGCAGAACAAGTTCCGATCACGCAGCGCCTGCACCCTTCGTCATGTGCCGTGGGCACCCTGGCGATGTGCAGGCGAGCGAGTGGTCGAGTTGTTGCTTACTGGCCCTTTGGAACGCAGAGGCAGTCGCAGGCATCCGCTTGGCCGAAGGTGCCCGGCGGGGAGTTGTCGATGGCCCGGGCCACAAGCGACTTCGACGGAAGCATGAATTTCCGCATGGCTCCCAACGAACCAAGCTGGTGATCTCGTTCGCGTAGAGCCCAAGGGAGTCACTAGCCAGGTCAGTTGCGCAAGAAAGCTTCGCGCAGCCGAATAGAGTCTCTGCCGCGGGCGTTTGCGCAGACCATGATGGAATGGGTCCCCGAACTCTTCGCCCGCAGCTCTCCATACCGAGGCAAGCTGGCGCAGGATTGCGAGGTCTGTGCGGCAAAGAGCGCTCACCGGAGACGCCGCTTTCGCGTGCTCGGCGCAGCGGCGCTTGCGGGTCTCTGTCTCGTGGCCATCGCCGGCGGCTTTGTCTCGTTGACCATTCGGCTGGCGCGCGCAGAGAGCGAACTCGCCTCTCGCGCTACGGCCTCGCAGATTCGGCTCATGCTGCTCGAGCGGCCGGAACCCTCGCCAGATCGCGAGCCGCCACCGCCAAGTGAGCAGGATGCGTTCGAAGCACGCATTCGGTCGGCGTGTGCCGATCGGGACAACTCGCTGACGTTGCGCATGCTGGCGGCCCAGACGGTGCAAGAGTTCGCCGAGACACCGAGCCTCACGGAGGGGCTGCCTGGCCTTCGACGTGCGACGAGCGCCCGGGAACGCGCTCTCTTCGAGATGAAGTTGTTCGAGAGCCTCCACGCCGTCTTTACGGGGCAAACCTCCAAGGTATCCATATCCCCGGCCGCACGGCTCCGCGCCGACGAGCACCGGGCGCTCTCCGATAGCGTTGCGCGCAACGTGCAGCGGCTTGGGTGTGGTGGCAACATCGAGGAAGTGTGGCTGCGCTGGCGCGACCAGAGCGAAGCCTCGATTCTCGAGGCCCTTGGTCACGCTTCGGCAATCGAGGCCCGGGCGTCGGTTCACCTCGGGTGCCCAAGGGACCAGGTTACGTCAGAGCTCCTCGAAGACTCATTGGGCGCCGTTGCCCACGGTTGCGGCAAGAGCATGTTCTACGTCCGACGTGACGGCGAGTACTGGCTGCCACAAGAACCCAAGAGCCCGCCGGGAGAGCACGAATGATTTACGTGGACCTGCGTCCGCGGGTGGCTCGTCTCGCAGGCGCGGCGGACCTGCGTGCACCCAGCGACTGAAGGCTGGGCGGCACGTTGCTTCGCGCGCTGCGCTCAGCCGCCTTGGAGGCTGTCGCAAACCTTGGCGTGATCGCCCGTGAAGCGACCCTCTTGGGCTTCGACGGGGCAATAGCCGTAGTGACGGAGTTGGTTGACGAGCTCCACGATGCTCGAGTCGGTCCACTCGCGTTTGCCGTCGAAGCGCGCGCGGATCACGCCCTCTTTGTCGATGATCCACGTTTCCGGGAAGAGCGTGGTGCCGTACTTGCCCTTGACCACCTTGGACTCGGGGTCGAGCAAGACCGCAAAAGGAGGCTCCTCTTTGAGGATGCTCTTGAGGGTGTCTTTGACGTCTTGGGGCTCTTCGTCGGTGGACACCGTGAGCATGGCCACGTCGTCCATGGGCTTGAGCACCCGGGCCAGGTCGGCCAAGTCGGGCATCTCTTCGAGGCAGGGGCCACACGTCTTGGTCCAGAAGTTGACGACGACAACTTTGCCCCGCAGCGACGACAGCGACACGTCGCGCCCTTGCAAGTCTTTGAGCGTGAAGTCTGGGGCGCGGCGGTTGGACGCGGCATAGGTGGGGCGCACCAAGCAGGTGGGCGCGCAGCGTCGCCGAAGCTCGCCCTCGCGGGTGACGGTGACGAAGCTATAGACGACCGCGGCCGCAGCCACCACGAAGGCCACATACGATGCGACCTTCACGAGATCTGCGGGGTTATCGACGCGCTCTTTGGCCTCGGGCATTGCGGCTAGGCACGCTAGCACGGGCGCACGTGGCAGACGGCATGGAAGCGACGCGCCGGGCGGCGTGGTCGCTGGGCACCCAGACGTCACGATGCGCCACGGTTTGGACCGAATGTCAGCACCTAGGCAGCGCCCCGAGAGTCTCTCGCACCGACGCTCGAGGTACCTCAGAAAAAATCGACATGCCCTTGTCGATCCTGGCGCCGCACGTTCGTCGCTGGGGTAGGCAGCTGGTGCAGCGGCCTAGAAGAGGAATGACCCTATGCGTTTCATGATCATGCACAAGCTCACCCCGACCCTCGAAGCCGGCGTGATGCCCACCCGCGAAGAAATCGCAGAAATTCACGGGATGATGGGCGAGGCCGGCGCCGCCGGGATTCTGCGCGGCGGAGAAGGCCTGCGTCCCTCGCGGTTTCGGCACCACGTGGTCTACCGGGGCGGCAAGCGGACGGTCACCGAGGGGCCCTTCGTGGGGCTCGGCGAGCTGCCCGCGAGCGTGCTTTCGCTGCACGTGCGCACGACCGACGAGGCGCTTGGGTGGCTCGACCGCGTCGCGGCCATCCAGGGTGATCTCGAACTCGTGCTCGGACTGTGCACCGAGGCCTGGGACCTTGGTTTTGCAGAGAAGCCCGAGAACCCCCCGCTTCGCCTGCTTGCCGTGTTCCACGCCGACGCGCGCACCGAGGGCGACAAGCCCCTCGCGCCAGAGGCTCTCGCTGCCCTGAGCGCCCTCTTCGAGGACATGCGCAAGGCTGACGTCTTGCGCGGCGCCGAGACCCTTCGCAGCAGCCGATACGGCGCGCGCATCCTCCTCGAACAGGGCACCGCCAGCACCATCGACGGGCCCTTCGCCGAATCCAAAGAGCTGCTTTTGGGCTACGGCATCTTCGAGTTGCCCTCCAAAAAAGAGGCCGTCGAGTGGGGCCTGCGCTGGGCGCACACCATCCGCGTCCAAGAGGTCGAGGTCCGCGAGCTCGTCGACTGAGCGCTGCTTCGTGGCCGTGCCGGCGCCGCGTCGTGTGATACGTTCTCACTCGTGCGCGATGCTGACGCGAGCCGCGAGGTCATCGAGGCCGTCTTCCGTCGCGAAGCGCCACGCGTGCTTGGCCGACTTCTCCGCCTCACGCGCGATCTAGGCGTCGCCGAAGACCTGGCGCAAGACGCCCTTGTGGCGGCGCTCGAGAGCTGGCCCGAGGGCGGCGTACCCGACAACCCCGGCGCATGGCTCGTGACGGCCGCCTCTCGACGTGGCATCGATTACATCCGCCGGCGCCGCATGCTCGAGCGATCGCACGACACCATCGCCGGGCTTTCGTCTGCCGATGCGTACGCGGTGCTCGACGAACAAGCCAGTGGGCCCCTGGGCGACGACGTTCTGCGTCTCGTCTACGTAGCCTGTCATCCGGTCCTCTCGGTGGACACCCAGGTTGCCCTCTGTCTACGCCTCGTGTGCGGTCTCGAGACCGAGGCCATTGCCAGCGCCTTCCTGGTGCCTGTCCCTACCATTGCGCAGCGCCTGGTGCGTGCCCGGCGCGCCCTCGAAGACGCCCAGGTCGAGTTCGAGGTCCCGCGCGGCGAAGCCCTCGCCGAGCGCACCGCGGCTGCGCTGCGCGTGGCCTATCTCGTCTTCAACGAGGGCTATGCGTCGAGCGTTGGCGACCAGCTCATCCGCCCAGACCTCTGCAACCACGCATTGCATCTCGGTCGGCTTCTCGTCGGGCTCCTGCCCGAGCAGCCAGAGGCCCACGGCCTGCTTGCGCTCATGGAGCTGCAGGCATCGCGCACGGCCGCGCGCATCGACACCAGCGGGAACCCTATCTTGCTGCTTGATCAGGACCGAAGCCTCTGGGACCAAGCTGCCATCTCCCGAGGTCTACAGTCCCTGATCCGCGCGCACCTCCTTGGCGGCCGCGGCCCCTACGTGCTCTCTGCGGAGATCGCCGCCTGCCACGCTCGTGCGCGGCGTGCCCAAGACACCGACTGGCCGCGCATCGTCGCCCGCTACGACGAACTGCTCGTCCTCACCCCAACACCGGTCATCGAGCTCAATCGTGCCGTTGCCCTGGCCATGGCCGAAGGCCCCGCCGTGGGGCTCGCCCGCCTCGACGCTCTCGCAGGCGAAAAAGCCCTCTCGCAATACCATCGATTGCCCGCTGCCCGCGCAGACCTGCTCGAGAAGCTTGGGCGCCTGGACGAGGCGCGCGAGGCATACGAGTGCGCCGCGGAGATGGCGACGCATCCGCGCGAGAGACTGGTGCTGATGGAGGCCGCACGCAGGTGTTCGGGGTAGTATGTCTTTGGGGCGGGCGGGGCCCCGTTCGACACGAGAGCGCTCGAACCGAGAGATTTTCTTCGGCCGACGGCGCGATGCAGAGTCGGCATCGGTGTCAGCGGAGCCATTGCGGCTCCCAGACCGTTGGCTCTCCGAACGCGCAGGCAGGTCTGGCATCTTTGCCGTGGCACCGTTCGTCTTTTGCTGCCGCCAGCTTGGGCGCGGTAGACGACCAACCACGAGGACGTTTCCGCGGTAGAAGATCTCCCCTAGACCGACAACGGGCGAGCCGAACCCGGTCGGGAGGGGGCTCTCAGAAGCCATACTGATCGCGCTTTGGCGGCGGCGTGCCGTTCGTCGGAGCTGGTGGTGCACCATATGCAGGGGCGGGGGGGCGCCATCGTCCGGCGTCTTGCCTTGCTGCGCTGCCCGCCGACGGCGCGTGTGCAGGGTCGGGCGCCGCAATGGACCGCTCGCCCGCATCTGCAACCCCGAGGACACCGTCCACAAGGACTCCGGCGTCGCTCGCGGTGCTTCCTGATTTCTTCTGAGTGTTGCATCCCATCAGGACGCAAGTTCCGAACGCGATGCTCGTCACCAACGCCGACGTTCGCTTCGCCTTTGACACGTTGCAGAAGGGGCACTGCGTTGAGCGCATATCCACGTGCCGATGGCACGTAGGGCAGGGGGCGAATTCCATCGGCATAAGCTGCAGCGTAGACACGGGACTGGCTTCCGACAAAGGGCCCTACGCCCACGGCGAGTCGGTTGGCGGACCCCGTGCGTAGATTCGCAAGGTGTTGCTGTCCACCCGCCACCCGCATAGCCCGCCATGGATCGGCCGCAGCCCAAGGCCGTTGGCTTTGGGCGCTCGGGTCCACTGCGGGGCAGCTGGCAAG
>JBIKNA010000353.1:0-7950 GCA_044358965.1 Polyangiaceae bacterium | reverse complement strand
CGCCGGCGGTGGCGCGGCCACGTACTTCGCGCTGCGTCCGCAAGACCCACCGACGAGCGCTACGTTGACCCCCGTGCTGAACTGCGGCGCGGGCGTTCGCTGTCAGTAACGCTGTAGTTGGCGCCGGTGGCCCGCTGGCCGCACTACTCGCTTGCGCACGCGTTGCGGCAGCGTTCGTCGAGCGTCTTGCAGGTCGAGGGAACGAAAGGGGCCGAGGGGTTCGCGGGGCTCAAGAAAATGGCCGCCGGTAGCGCCGTCGCGCCCACGGACTGCACGGTACAGCCCAGCAGGTAGTCTTCTTTGTTGCGCTGCGCGATGACCAGCAGCACGCGGTCCCCGAACGGAGTCTCGACAGTGCCGCGCGTGCCAGAGGTCAAGTCGCAGATCCTGGTGATGGGCCCCTCGATGGCCGGCTTGAGCGGCTGCTTCGAGGCCCGGGACCGAATGAGCGAGGCGCATTGGTTCGCCCGCGCGCTGCCCGACAGGGCCTCGAACACCAACATCTGGACGGTATCCGTGTTGGCCGCCGCGGAGACCGAAGGAAAGTTGAGTTCGTAGCTGGTCTGCGCAGGCGCCGCTTCGCCGCTGCACGAGACCAAGCAGCCAACCAGCAGCGCCGCGGCCACGAATCGACGGACGCTCATTGGCCGAGGTCCTCCAGGGTATACGCCCGGATGGTCTCGAGCTTGTCCCCCTGCACCCCCCAGACGATGAAGCCACCCTTCACGTCACCGAACTCGTCGAAGTCCACGCTGCCGCTGGCGCCTTTGTAGTCCACGTCCTGCTTCCGACGAACCGCCTCCGCCGCGTCCATGTAGCGCGCAGGAGTAAACGCTGCGCCGCCCGCGGAGACGTCGAAGAGGGCATCTCGAATTTTGACCGTGTCTGTGGCCGAGCCAGCCGCGAGGACCGCAAGAGCAAAGAGAATGGCTGCGTCGTAGGCATTGGCGGCATAGGAGCCGGGTTCTGCGCCATTGTGGTACGTGCGGTAGAGCACCTTGAACTCGTTGAAGGCAGGTGTCGCCGGGGTAGTATCCGGGTTGGTGCCCACCACGCCTTCGGCGAAGCTGGTGCCGTCAGGTTTGCGTGACTTCGACACCAGATCATCCGCGTAGAGACCGTCGGTGCCGAGCACCAACAGCTTGGAGTCAGACTTGCGCAACGCCTCCAAGAATGCGGCGGCCACGTCGACGTAGGTGACCAGCACCAGGCACTCGGGTTGGGCCGCGAGCAGAGCCTTGACGATGGGGGAGTAGTCGCCCACTTTCTCGACGGGGGTCACCTGCGAGTAGACGACCTTGCCCCCGCGCAGGGCCACCTCGGCACGCATGGCCTCTTCGAGCTTCTGACCGTACGAGTTGTCGATGTACACCACACCGAACTTGGAGCACGCCTTGAAGCCTGTTGCGCCCGCGTCCCCTGCCCCCGCATCCGCGCCGCCGGGGCCCTCTTGGGCGTATTTGACCACGGCTTTCGCTTGCAGATCGTCTGCGGGAGATGTCCGGAAAAGATACCGATCGCGCGCCGGCTGCAGGGTGGTGAGCTCGACAGACGAGCCCAACGAGATCTGAGGGATCTTGCGCCCGCGCGTCAGCTCGTGCACGGCCTTGGTCTGCCCGCTGCCGAGTGGTCCGATGAGCCCAACGACCCCCGAACCCAGGGCGGGCTCGAGGGCGTCCAAGATCGCCTGGTCCGAGCGAGAACCGTCGTCGACGACATTGAAGCGCACCGGTCGACCGAGCAGGCCCCCCGCAGCGTTGATCTGGGATTCGGCGACGAGGATCCCATCGCGCAGGTTGCGGCCAATGGACTCGAGCTGCCCCGTCAGAGGAACACTGACCGCAATGGTGATCGGCGTCACCGACGAGGACGGGGGCGCCGTTTGTGTCGAGCAACCCGTCAAGGTCCCGGGCGTGGCTCCGCTTCTTGCGACGCCGAAGGTCGCCGCGCCAGCCACCAACGCAAGTCCCAGGGCGCGAAGAACGCGCACCTGGCCCCAGCGGCTCATTTGCGCAACTCCAGATTCTTGGTG
Source organism: Polyangiaceae bacterium (assembly GCA_044358965.1). Taxonomy (GTDB): domain Bacteria; phylum Myxococcota_A; class Polyangia; order Polyangiales; family Polyangiaceae; genus SXNL01. The sequence continues at coordinate 5,918 of JBIKNA010000353.1, read as the reverse complement.
GTGACCTTGCCGCTCTCGATGGTGACGCTGATGCTCTGCTTGAGGCCCTGGTCGGCGTTCTCGGCCACCAAGGTATGCGAGCCCGGTGGCAACGAGACCTTCACGAGCGGCGTGGTTCCAAGAACGCGCCCCCCGAGTGAGACACGACTGAACGGGTACGTCTGCAGGGTGAGGAATCCGGGTTCTTCGGCGGGGGCCGGCGCGGCGGGGGCCGTGGCCGCAGTTGTGGCGACCTTGCCCGTTGTGGTTCCCTTGGGCGTGGGAGGCACCCGCGGTCCGGTCTTGGGCGTGGGCACCGGCGGCACCAAGGAGGCCACGGTCGGCGGCTCGACGGTGGCACTCGGCAGCGCAGTGGTCACCGACGTGGCCGTTGCCGTGGGAAGCCGCACAGGGTCTCCGGCGAGGGTTGCGCTAGGCGACGCCGATGGCACGCCGCCATTGGGGTTGCTTCGCCCCTTCCAGAACATGAAGCCGGCCCCAAGAGCCGACGCGAGAAACAGCAACGCGGCGACGACCAAGACCGCATTGGCTCTTCGCTGCCCAACTTGCGCGGCGTGCACGCCACTGGCCGCACCGGCTTCGGAGTTGGGCGGATAGTTGGAGACGATGCCGCTGCCGCTGCCACTGCCGATGCCCAGGTGCAGCAACTGACCGCTGATGTTGGCGCCCGAGCGCTCCATGCGCTTGAGCGACTCGGCGGTGAGGGCTTGGAGCTCTTGGGTGTTGCCGGCGGCATTGATGGCCGCCATGTGCTTTTGGATTTGGCGCTGAACCTCTTCGCGGACATGGCCGAAGATCTCGACCATGCGACGCCCCACTTCGTCTTGGCGGGACCCAGGCAAGCGCGCCAGGTAGCCCTCGAGGGCATCGCGCATCTCGGCGGCGCTTTGGTAGCGGGCGACCGGGTCCTTCTCCAGCGCTCGAGCCGTGATCTCGTCGAGGATGGGGTCGACCGTGGGCACGAGATCGCGCACCCGCGGGATTGGAACGTTGACCAGCCGATGCAAGGTCTGGGCGGCGCTCTCGCCGGTCATGAGCCGTTTGCCGGTGAGCAACTCCCAAAGCACGATGCCCATGGGGAAGATGTCCGCGCGACAGTCGATGGGCCCGCCCATCGCTTGTTCGGGCGACATGTAGGCCACCTTGCCCTTGAGCACCCCCACCTCTGTCTCGGTGGACGACAGTGCTGCTTTGGCAATGCCGAAGTCGACGAGCTTGGTGTGCCCGTCGTAGGTGACGAAGATGTTGTGAGGGCTGACGTCGCGGTGGATGATGCCCAGCGGCGAGCCATCGTAGTCCCGAAGCTCGTGGGCAAAGTTCAGGCCCGAAAGGGCGTCGGCCACAATGCGGGCCGCGATGACCTCCGGAAGAGTGCCCCCGGCGCGCACGGAGTCCTTCATCACCTTGTTGAGGGATTGCCCCTCGAGGTACTCCATGGCGATGAAATAGATGCCGTTGTGCTCACCCACCTCGTAGGTGTGAACGATGTTGGGGTGGTTCAGCCGCGCCGCGAGGCGGGCCTCGTCGAGGAACATGGTCCGGAAGCTGGGCTCCTCGGCCAACGCTTGGCGCAAGCGCTTGATGACCACGAGCTTGTTGAAGCCCATAGGCCCACGCGCAACGGACAGAAAAACGTCCGCCATGCCGCCCCGCCCAAGACTTGCGAAGAGCTGGTACTTCCCGAACGAAGTTCCCTGCGTCGGGCCGACCGCTGCCTCAGGCAAGGGCTTCACCTCTTGAGGTACGCCCGCCATCTCTAGAGTATGGACTATCTGGGCGTTAGGGCCAGGTCAAGCCGGGCACATTTCCTTACGTAACCACTTACGCGGGATGGCCCGAAGGCGCCCCGCGCCATGGCTCACTTCGGGATGACGGGCTCGGTTTTGGTGACGGGCTTGTCGTCCGTGGACCACTCGAACTTGTCGATGAGCACCGTGGAGTCGAGGACGCCGTCACCCGAGTCCCAGATGGCGAAGGTGAGGGTGATGATGTCGCCCCCCTTGATGACCTCGGGGCCGCCGTCGCCGGCGCTGAAGGGAACCGTGGTCTGGAGCCACCCGGTGGCAGCGTTGTCGCCGAAGCTGGTACCCGAAAGACCGCCGGCCCCCAGGGGGCACTTGAAGTCTTTGCCGCCTGCGGTTTGCGACTTGCAGACCTGCAGGAGGCTGTTGTTGACGCTGATGGGGTTGCCGTCCTGGTCGAAGGCGACGTTGTTGCCGTCGGGGAGGTTGGGGATCGGCGGGTCGAGCGTGGCAACGAAGCGATCGTTGTACCGGCTGCAGATGAAGACCGGGAACTCTTCGGTGAAGAAGTTCTGCTGGAACGAGAACGACTTGGCGTTGATGGGGACGCGAATCTTGAGCTCAACCGCAGCGCCGTCGTGGGGCTGGCCGGTGACCACGTTCTTGCACGCGGGCGACTCTTTGATGACGTAGCCCTTGGGCGCGCCGTGGGTTTGGTTCTTGTCGCCCTCGTGTGCGCTGCCCCACGCAATGCCCGACGAAAGGGCGAGCATGCGTGCCCCTTGCTGCGGCTTGTTGACGCCGAAATCCGGGCGAATGGCGAAACCGTCGTTGTCGGGGTTGCTCTTGCCGTCGGGCAGAATGTACTTGGCCGAGATAACGCCCCAACTCTTGTCGTTCTCCGTGGCCTTCTTGCACAGGCCGATGGCGCGGGCGGCGTCGTACGCATCGGTGGTGCGCTCGGGCATGTTGTCGTCGCACTCGACCGGATCGTCGACCTGGCCGTTGCAGTCATTGTCGACAAGATCGCCAGGGCTGTCGAAGGCGCCGGGGTTGACATTGGCGTTGCAATCGTTGCAGTCGCCCGAGGCAACGGAGAACCCGTCGCCATCGTTGTCGCTGGTGTCGTTGGGGTTGCTGTTTGCAAAGCACTCGCCGGGCGCGAGGGCATCGGGCTCGATCAGGCTGACGCCGCTGCTGCTGCCCCCCCCTTCGGCGCCGCCATCCCCCCCCTGCGCGACGGGATCGTCGAAGCCGCTGCGCTTGGTGCTCGCGCTGCAGGCTACAAGGATGGTGAGAAGAACGGCGGACGGGAGACGAAGGGAGCGAAGCATTGCAAGACACCTCGAAGGGGAAGGCGGTAGGTGCCACGTTTTCCGCGCCGGCGGTAGGACATTTTTGCGTCCCCGAAGGCAGATTGCGCCACAACCACATGTAGGACAAACGTCCACATTGCAACATGGGACCCCGCCCGCTAGCTCACCCATCCGACCATGCGATTTCCCATCCGGTGCAGCAGCGCTTTGGTTCTTGCCGTCGGCCTGCTTTCACCTCGCGCTTTTGCCGAAACCACGCCCGGCGATGCGGCCAAAGCGCTCGCGCAGCTCGAGACGAACGACGCCGCCAAGCGGGTCGCGTCCGAGGCGCTCGCAAGGGCGCGCGCGGCCATCCAGCGGGCCGAGCGCATGCGTGCGGCCGGTGACGAGCCCCATGCACGCATGAACGACGCTGTCGCCGCGGCGTTCGTCGACGCGACCACTGCCCTCGTGGCGGCGCGCACCGCGCAAGACTCCGCGACCGATGCCCAGAGCAAGCTGCTCGCGGCCAAAGCCCGACTCGAGCGCGAGCGCGCTCTTGCGGAAGAGGCGATGATGCGCAAAGGGCAACTCGAAGCCCAGCTCGCGCAGACGATGCAAGCGCGCGGCACGTCTGTCCGCAGCGATGGGCCCGCAACAGCGACATCGGCCAAGGCGCCTCCCTTGCCCGACGCCCCCAAGGTTCCGCCGAAGGCACCCGCCACGCCGCCGAAAGGAGCCGCCAAATGAACCGGCGTACCAAGCTCGCCGTGCTGCTCGCGGTGCTCTCGCTCTCCGCTGGGTGCGCGCCCGCCATGGGTCGCTCCCCGGCACTGGCCCAAGCCGAGCGCGCCCTCGGCACCGACGAAGCGAAGGGGGACAAAGCCCTTGCTCCACGCGCTCATGCGCGTGCGCAAGAGGCCCTGGCAGAGGGTCAGCGCGCCGATACTGCCGGCGACGGCACCGCCGCAGAGCTTCATGCCGAGCGGGCGCTGGGCCACCTGGCCGAGGCTGCGGCCATCGCACGCAGCGCCCGCGCCTCTACGGACCTGGCGCGCCTGGGCACCGACTTGACCCGGCTCGAAGACGAGGCAGAGCGCGCCAAAGTCGCACGCACGGAGCTCGAACGCGAGATCGGCACCTTGGACCTAAAGCTTCGCATCGCCAAAGAGCTCGCGCTGCCAAGCCCGAGCGCCGCCGCAAGCAAAGAGCGCGACGACGCGCGGCGCAAGGCCATCGCTGCGTTGGCAACAGAAGCGCGCTTGCTCTGCGGTGCCGCGCGCTTGCTTGGCGCTTCGGCACAAACGGTCGACCCTCTCGAGGCCGACGCCACGGCGTTGCCGTCCAAGCTTGCGAGCGCAGGCGACAAGGCCGCGCTCGGCCCGGCCATCGACCAAGTCACGCGGCTGCGGGCTCAATGCGAGGCCGCGCTCACCGGCGCACGTCGCTCTGGCGCCGAGGCCGCGGACACGGACATGTCCCAGCTGTCTTCGGCGGGCTTCTCTCCGTCGCGGGACGAACGCGGCGTGGTGGTGACGCTTCGCCCCGCGTGGCGCGAGGCCGCGCTGTCCGAGGCCGACCAGAAAAAGCTCGCGATGCTGGGTCAGATCGCCAAGACGAGCAGTGTGCCCGTGCAGGTGGTGGTGCACGAGTCGCGCAACGGAGCCCCGAGCCCCCGCGCCGAGCAACGTGGTGCGAGCGTGGCCAAAGCTCTGACGCAGGGTGGTCTGGACGCAAGTCGCGTCGGCACGCTCAGCGCCGGAGGCAATGCGCCGCTGGTGGACAGCAGCGATGCACGTCTCGCCGCACGCAACGAGCGCGTGGACATCGTCTTCGTCCGCTAAATCACCGAGCATGATCTGCGATCAAGCTCGCTGATTTAGCCTACTTCTTTATCGGAGGACTTCGTCCTCCGCCCCAGAGGCATTGCCGCTGGGGCCCCACCTCCTACTTTTGGGTCCCAAGCCCAAAAGGCGACCGGGACCTGTAGTCGAATCGCGCTCGGTCACTTAGACCACAGGCCGCTCGCGGCGAAAGGCCCGCGCTTGGGTCCCGCCCTGCTTGCAGCGATGAATGCGTCCATGCGTCGAGCGTTGTCGCGACGCAGAGGCCTTGGCGTCAAAGCACCAATTTGTAGCCGAAGCCGTACACCGTCAGGATGTGCGCGGGCTTGTCCGAAGAGATCTCGACCTTCTTGCGAAGCTTGACGATGAAGTTGTCGACGGTGCGGTTGGTAGGCCCGCCGCTGGTGCCCCAGATGCGCATCAGGATTTCGTCGCGGGACACGGCCTGCCCTTGGCGTTCGAACAAGAACTTGAGCAGCTCGACCTCGTAGAACGAAAGCTGTTCTTCTTGGCCGTCGCGCTCCAGGGTGTGCGCGGCGAAGTTGATTCGAGCTTGGCCGATCTCGACCGATGCGGGCGCCAGCGACGCGCGGGTGGCGCGACGCAAGATGGCGCGGATGCGCGCGATGAGTTCGTTGACGCTGAAAGGCTTGGTGACGTAGTCGTCGGCCCCCGCGTCGAGCCCTCGGATCTTGTCAGCTTCGGTGGACCGCGCCGTCAGCATCACGATGGGCATGGTCTGCTTGATGCGCCGAAGCTCCTCGCAAATGGCGTAGCCATTCATGTCTGGAAGCATCAGGTCGAGCAGCACCGCGTCAGGGCTGTGCGCCCGGGCAAGCGCGAGCCCCTCGCGGCCTTTGCCAGCTGTCAATACGGCAAAGCCCTCGAACTCCAAGGCGTCTCGAAGCCCAAGCACAATATGAGGCTCGTCTTCGATGACAAGTACCGTGGTTTTGGGTTGGCTCATGAAGGCTCAAGAAGTGAAGGGGCAAGAGCGTACGCCCCTGCCCCTTCTGCCACTTTCGCGGCCTATAGGA
>JBIKNA010000057.1:0-25861 GCA_044358965.1 Polyangiaceae bacterium | reverse complement strand
GCTGCCTCAAACAGCGACGACAAGTGCTTGTCGCAATCCGCCGGCGGACGGGTCGTTGCACTTTCCGATGTGTGCGCAAAAAAGTACGCCTCGTGCAAGTCCCAGGGCAGCAAGACCTTCGACGACGACACGTGCCCGCTGCTCAACGCAATTGGCGACGCCGTGAACGCGAAGCTGGCTCCGTGCTTCGACAAGGCTTGCGCCGAGATCGGCGACTGCTTGGAGTCATCGTTGAAGGCTGCCGCGAACGACTGCGACTTCTGAGTTTGCGCGCCCCCCTGCGCGAGAGTCGACGGGCACGGTTTGGCCCGAATGCGAGAACGCGGGGCGTCTGCGTCGGAGGCGGGTGTTTCCGGACGACGTTCTACTGTGGGTCCGTGACAGGCGTGATCTCTGCGTGCCCAAACTCATCGGGCGCGCCGGTGCCCGGCTCGTCCTTCCCGGGCTCGCTGCGCAGCTCCGTTGGGTTGCAGCAGAGTGGCACGACACTCGAAGCGAACTCTCGGAGGCGATCGCGATAGGCCTCGCAGTGCTTGAGCGCGAGTGCATCGCGGCTACCACCCGCATCCTTCAGCATGCGCTGGTACTCTGCCTCGCAGACCTCTTTTCCGAACTTGATGGCCGCTTCCCGAGAGAAGCTGCCTTCGGCGTTGGTTCGGATCACCGTCGCCTCTGTTCGGTCCTTTCCCGCATAGCCCGCACAATCGGACGCGACGCCGCCGGGCGCGAGCTGACCTTGGGGGCAGGCCGGCGCAAGCTCCTTCGACGAGATGGTGCAGAGGTTCTGAAAGATGCACGAGGGGCGCCAGGTGGCACCGATGGAGTAGCCGCCATTGTTGTCGTTCCAGGCGCTGACCACGTAGTTCGTCGCGCTGGGGAACGTCGCCGCGGTGATGTCGAAGCTGCACCGGTCGCCGTCGTGCATGCCACGCTCGAGTTTGTGATCGTCGGCACATCGTGCAAGGGCGCTCGATACGACGCCCGTAGGTTCCGCAGTGGCCTCGCTCCGGGACTCGCTCGCGCAACCCACAACGCACGGAAGAACGACACCCAAACCCGCCAACACCAGTCCGAGAAAACTCTTCATGGTCACGGGTAGTTGCACGGCAGATGCCAAGGCTAAGTTTGCTGACTTAGCGGTGTTTTCAGGCGCATTGCACGACTTGTGCAATGCACCTTGCACAAGTTGTGTGCGCAACGGGGCATGCCCCTCAAACTCGTTTCTCGCCGATTTCGAGCCCGGGGGTTTGCGCAGCGCCTGGCCTCGGGCTTGCAGTCCGACAAAGGCATGCACACGCACCGTCGATACGCCCTGCTCGCCACATTTCCTCTCCTCGCGGTGGCTTGCGCCGTCGCACCCGAGGAGAAAACCACGACGACGAGCTCTGCGCTCGTGTGGGGCGAAGGCGAGGAGTTCGCCTGCTACGACGACGATCCCAGCGACACGGACCTCACGGAATCGCAGCTCCCCCTCGACCCGACGGACGAGTCGCCGCTGTCCGTCGACGTCTCACGCGTTGGCGTGCAGGGCGTCCCTCCATCGCCACCGAGGGCCTCCGCGCCACCCACGAGCCCTCCTCCGCGGGCTGGTGGCGGCTCCACTTCCAGCGGTGGCACTTCACCAAAGCCACCATCCGCAACGCCACGGCCTCCGATCACGCTACCGGGCGGCGGCAAAACGTGTCCGCCCGGCACAAGCCCGGCGCCTGCGCCGCGCGCCTGCTACGGAGTGCTGGCACCGGCAAACAGCGGTGTTGGTGACTGCAAGGCCATGGGGCAGTCGGTGAACGTGACGTACCTGTGCTTCAACTGCAAAACGCCTACGGCCACTGCAGAGGTGATCTGCACGGGCCCCGGCAGGGCTAGCCCGCCAAAGAAAGACCCCTGCAAAGACTGAGTGTCGCTTGTGCCGCGCCAGTTCGCCCGACGCGAAGCCGTAGCGGGCCAACCAGACGAAGGAAGAATTCGTTGACGCTACGTATGCGCTCTTTGACGCTATCTCGATAGCACCGCCATGCTGCGCGAAGTATTGCGAGGGCCATGAGACTGACGCACGCCTTCGCCCCACTCTTCGCCATGTCCGCCCTGTTCACTGCCGGTTGCGCCGCAGACCCGAAAGAAGAATCAGAGTCGCTCGGATCGAGCGAAAGCGCGCAAACCTCGGGCAATTGCACGGCGCAAGCGGGCTGCGATGCCATCGGGGCATACGACGGACCGTTCCAGGCAAGCATTGACACCTACAAAGATGCCCTTGGGAAACAACACCGCAGCCTCAGCGTCGGGTACAGCGAACCACTCAACTCATCGTTCCTGCTCTGCCGCTTGTTCCCCATGCAGCCCAAGGCCAACCTGGTCTTTGTCGTCGGCCCCGAGGCGGCACGCGTCTCCGTGCGTCGCCCGATGACGGTTCTCTGCCCAACCTCGTACGGCGACAACGGCGGCCACCCCAACCGCGCGTTCTTCAGCGTCACCGACGAGGAAGCCCCGGATCTGTGGGACACGCTCTTCCCGCCGCAAGCAGACGGCACCCGTTGGTACGCGCTGCAAGTGGCGCTCAACAACGCCGAGGGCGGATGGGACAGCCGCTACGGCCAGAACTACCGCCTGGTGCTCCGGCCGCGCTGAGGGGCACGACCGGCGCATGGCTCCAGGAGCGAGGCTTGGGTGTTACTCGAAAGCAACGCGCTGCACGGCGACGGCGGTATCGTAGATGCTGTCGCCCACGTCGGAGACGCCTAGCACCAGGGTGATGCGCTTGCCTTCGCAGCCATCGAGAGCGATGCGCTTCTGCCGTGCACCGGTGATGCCGTTGAACTTGCCGGACTCCACGCTCGACTTGTCGACGTTGCCGACGACCTTGCCAAAGTCCGTCCACTTGCCGGCGTTGCCGGTAACGGTTTCTGCCAGCAAGAACCCGCGGTCCCCTGACACGTAGGCCACGAAGACGTCGTTGTAGATGGTGCCCACCCAGTTTGGGTATTCCTGCGTCATCACGTTGTAGTCGATGACGAGCGCACGGGTGCCGGCGGGCACGTTGACCTCGCGCACCATCCGGCTGGCGATGCCGCGGCGGGAGCCGTCGCCGGTGCTGAGGAACGCGTAGTTCTTCTTGGTGCTGGCGGGGAACAGCACCGATGCTTCGGTGGAGAGCACTGCCGTATCGCCTTCGGCCTTCCAAGGCTCGAACGTGCCGCTCTCGAAGTCCCCGGGTCCCGGTGCCAGAACGGGAGGGTCTTGCAGGGCGATCTCGACACCGGTGAGGTTCACGGCGGAGAGCCCCGGAAGCGGCGTGTCTTTGCCTGGGGTCTCTACGGGCTTGTTGGTCTTGGGGTTGGTCTTGCCGCCTTCTTCGATGGGCAGAAATGCCTCGCCCGTGGCGCGCGTGGACAGCTCGTACGCCGCCAGCCCCGCGTTGCCCCGCGCCAAAGGCAGCGTGTACGTGCCGGCACCATCGGCCACCATCAGAAATGGGGCAGTGGTACCGATGGCCACCGCGCCCGCCACCGGGGCGCCGCCCTTGGTCACGGTGCCCGACACAAAGCCCACCGGTTGCCTGGACACGTAGAACGCATAGAGCCCAGGCCCGTCGACCTTCATGGCGCCGCTCATCTGTGCGCGCGCAGACGCCGGTAGCGTCTCGATGAAACGTTTGCCGCCCTCTTCGCGCACCGTGGCCACGTTCACGAAGCGAAGCGTGTTGGCTTCGCGGAAGCGCGAGACCTTGGCAACCAACAGCGTGGTTCCGGTGGCAAGCGAGATGCTGCTGCCGCCCACCACCGCACTGGGCAGCGGGAGACGCACATCTTTGGTGTAGTCTGCACCCGTCTCGTCTTTGCGCAGCGCCGCGGCGATGACGAAGTCCAGCCCCGAAGGGGTGTCGACGCCGACGCAATCGATGCCGGCAATGACGTCGGCGTCCATTTTCTCTACGTCGGCGGCCGCGCGCCCCGTAGCGTCGGCAAATGTCTTGAGGGGAACGGTCAAGCACAGGGCGCCCACGGCCCTGGCGGCTGGCAAGAGAACGCACCCCTCGTGTGGTTCTTGGGCGAGGCGCAACGGCGCGGGCTTTTGTCGGCACCACTTCGGCTTCAACAAGAGGACGATCATCATGCTTAGCAACGCGCGCATCGGCATCGACATCGGCCGTGTGATCATGGCGCCCACCGCACACGATGGGCGCGCGGACACCTCATTCCTTCGCGGAAGCGACGAGCAGGCGATGCAAACACCGCCTTCGGACGGCGCCATGGAGGTCATTCAACAACTGGTGCGGGCCACGAACGGCAACGTGTGGCTCGTCTCCAAAGCTGGCCCGCGCATCGCTGCGCTCACGACGCGTTGGCTTTCGCACGTGGGCTTCTTTCCCAAGACGGGTTTGCCCCACGGCAACGTTCGCTTCTGCCGCGAGCGCGCAGACAAGGCGCTGCACGCCCAAAAGCTGCGGCTCACGCACTTCATCGACGACCGCGCCGACGTCCTTGCACATCTGCGCGACGTGGTGCCGCACCTGTTCCTGTTTGGCCATCAACCCGAACGCCGGGGCCCGAGCCCTTATCGGCGCGTGCTCACGTGGGACGACGTGCACAGCGCGCTCTTGGGTTAACCGCCGGGAAACACGATGTACGCCGGCGGCACGTGCTCCGTGAGCCAGACGCCGTTGGTGCTCAAGAAGAAATGATGGCCATCGCGCGCCATGTCTTTGGCGTGAACTTGCAAGATGACTGCTCGGCCGCGACGTTGCCCCACGCGCTCGGCGGTGTCTAGGTTTGCAGACAGGTGCACGTGGTGGCGTTGGCCGCGCAACAGGCCCTGGGTTCGGATGGCCGGCAAAAAGCGTTCGACCGTTCCGTGCAAGAGCACGTCTGGTGGCGCGGCCGCTTCGTAGCCAAGGTCCACGTCGACGGTGTGCCCTTGATTCGCCCGAATGCTCTTGCCGTCGGGGCTCAGCGCAAAGCGCTGTTTGTCGCTCGTGCGAACCACATCTTCGAGCTGGCTCGGGGTGATTGGCGTTCCGTGTGACGCCAGCCCCTCGAGCACCAGGTCCACCGCGACCCAGCCGGCCTCGTCGAGCTCGAGGCCCAACGTCTCGGGCTTGTGACGCAAGGCCAGCGACAGCAACTTGCTGATGTGCTTCATGCGCGCCAAGACGGTTGTATCACGGCACGCGTCGGCCGCCCGGATCGCTGCGTGGCATTCGGCCGGGGCGCGGCTTCGGTGGACCGAAGAATCAAGGTCGTCTCCTAGTGCCGGCCCTGCTCTGCCGGCCCTGCTCTGCCGCCCCCCCTAACCCCCAACCGAACGCTGCCGAGCGCAGCGAGCACGCGGACCGGATTAAGGTAGGCTCGCGGCATCATGTCTGGACTGCGCGATCCCCGTTACGATGTGTTGTTCGAGCCAGTGCGCATTGGCCCTGTCACGGCGCGCAATCGTTTCTATCAAGTGCCTCACTGCAATGGCATGGGGCACGAGAGGCCAAGGTCCATGGCGGCCATGCGCGGCATGAAGGCCGAGGGCGGCTGGGCCGTGGTCTCCACCGAAGAGTGCGAGATTCACCCGACCAGCGATTTGTCGCCAGACATCGAAGGGCGCTTGTGGGACGACGCAGACATTCCGGCGCTTGCCCGCATGGTCGACGCCGTGCACGAGCACGGGGCATTGGCGGCCATTCAGCTCGTTCACAATGGGCCCACCGCCACCAATCGCTACAGCAGAATTCCCCCCATGGGCCCACGACACGAGCCCGTGTCTGCGCTGGATCCCGTGCAAGCCCGCGCCATGGACAAGGCCGACATCCGCAACGTACGGCAGTGGCACCGCGAGGCGGCCGTGCGCGCCATGACCGCGGGGTTCGATGTGATCACCTGCTACGCCGGGCACAACCTGGCGCTGCCGATGCACTTTCTGCAACGGCGTCGCAACGATCGCTCCGATGAATACGGCGGGTCCTTGGTCAATCGCGCGCGCTTCCTGCGAGAAATCCTCGAAGACACCAAAGACGCCGTGGGCCACAAGTGCGCCGTCTCGCTGCGCTTCGCCGTGGACGAGCTCCTCGGCACCCTGGGCATCAGCGCCAACGACGAAGGCCGCGAGGTGGTGGAGCTCTTGGCCGAGCTGCCAGACTTGTGGGACGTGAACGTCTCGGATTGGCGCAACGACTCCACCACGTCGCGCTTCACCCAAGAAGGCTCGCAGCTCGACTACATGGCCTTCGTCAAGACCGTGACCAAGCGGCCCGTGGTGGGCGTGGGTCGCTTCACCTCGCCCGACACCATGGTCTCCGTGGTCAAGAAAGGTCTGATGGACTTCGTGGGCGCAGCGCGCCCATCCATCGCCGACCCCTTCTTGCCCAAGAAGATCGAAGAAGGCCGGCCGGAAGACATCCGGGAGTGCATTGGCTGCAACATCTGCGTCAGCGGCGACTTCACCATGACACCCATCCGCTGCACGCAGAACCCAACCATGGCCGAAGAATGGCGCAAGGGTTGGCACCCCGAACGCATCGCGAGCAAGGCCAACGACGACCGCGTGTTGATCGTGGGGGGCGGCCCCGCCGGTCTCGAATGCGCCCTTTGGCTCGGTCGCCGAGGGCACCACGTTCACCTGGTAGAAGCCGACAACGCCGTGGGTGGGCGTGTGACCCGCGAGGCCGCGTTGCCAGGGCTCGCCGAGTGGGCCCGCGTGCGAGACCATCGCGTTCAGGCGCTTCAAAAGCTAACCAACGTGGGCTTATTCCCCGGCACGCGGGCCGAGGCCGCCGACGTGCGCGCCCTGGCGCAAGAACTTGGCTGCGCGCAAGTGGTCCTTGCCACTGGCGCGCACTGGCGCACCGATGGCATGGGCCGCGCCAACGCCCGCGGCGTTGCCGGCTTCTTGGAGCACGGCGCCCTTGGCCCCGACAACCTCATGGGTGGCGCCATACCCGAAGGTCCCGTCGTCGTGTTCGACGATGATCACTACTACATGGGCGGCGTTCTCGCCGAGCTACTGCGCAAACACGGGCGCGACGTCACACTGGTCACGCCCGCACACGTGGTGTCGGCCTGGACGGCCAACACGCTCGAACTCGCGGCCATCAACCGAAGGCTACTGGGCCTCGGCGTTCGGCTCGTCACCCAACGCAGCGCCCAAGAATGGAACGGCCGAGAGCTCACCGTCGCCTGCATCTTCACAGGCCGTACGGAGACCATCGAGGCACGCTCGGTGGTGAGTGTCACTGCGCGCATCCCCAACGACGCGCTAGCCACCGAGCTTCGTGCGGAGCCGACGCAGCTCACACAAGCTGGCATCACCAACCTCACGGTACTCGGCGATGCCTACGCCCCCTCCACCATTGCCGCCGCGGTGTACGCCGGGCATGCCTTTGCCCGAGAACTCGGCGAGCCACCGGCGGTCTTCCTGCGCGACGGCACCTTGCGCCCCGCAAGTTCACTCGTGCGGTGACGCGCCTTGCACAAAGGCAGGTCACCGCATCCATGACTCCTGCGCAGGTTGGTCTCAGAACACAGCGCCGACCCCCGCAAGGCTTGTCGCCCGCATGATCACTTCGACGCTCCCGGGGCCACAAGATGGCCATGGGCCCGCCGCTGCTTCCCCATCGAATTGACCTGCACGCGGAGGATTTGGTGGACCGGGCGCGGGCCGGCACGCTGTCGCCAGTGGAGAGCGCGTTCCTTCGGGCACACCTTCGCGCATGTGTGGCTTGTCGTTTCGAACAGCTGGCGTGGACAGACTTTGGAGCGCAGTCGCCAAACACCGCTGCGACCGCAGGCCAAAAGCCAACAGCGTCCCAGAATCGGGACGGTTGTCGCCACGGTTGAACAAAAGAAGTCACCAGAGATCCAAAACGCCGCGATCTTTGGCCGCACCACGGTGGTCCGCCCCTTGCTCATCCTTGGCCCATGCCGTCCGCCGCTGTCAGCGCACAACTTTGCCCTCCCATCCAGGATCCCTCGCGCACGCTGCGCGAGCTCGAACCCAAGCTCGCACGCATCGTGCGGGCCGTGCTCGGCGCATCGCACCCCGATGTAGACGATGCATTGCAGCAGGCGCTCATGGGCGTGGCCCGGGCGCTGCCAGCCTACCGCGGCGAATGCGAGCTCCTGGGCTACGCGCGAATCATCGCCGTGCGCGCAGCCGTGGCCGCACGTAAGCGCTCTCGTGTTGGACATGCGCGCGTGGATGGCAGCGCCGACATGACGCACGTCGCCGAGTCACGACCATCTCCCGACGATGACACGTCGAGCCGAAGGCGCATGGAGCTACTCCGAGACCTGCTTGGTGAGCTTCCCCGGGAACAAATGGAAACACTGGCCCTGCGAACACTGCTTGGTTGCTCCCTCGAAGAGACAGCTCTCTCCACGGGCGTTCCGGTCAACACCGTGCGCAGTCGCGTGCGACTTGCCAAGGAGCGACTGCGTCATCGCATCGAGGCCGACCCAGGCCTCATGGAGTCACTCGGTGTGACATAGGTGGCCACGGATTGAGCAGCCCGCGACGGATTGCCTACAGTGTGCTCCATGGAAATGGATCACCGAGGCCCCAGGCGAGGTCCGAAGACCGTTCGTTTCGTCGGGATTTCTTGCGCCCCCTCGTCTCGAGGCACGCACGGCTCCGCCGGATCCGGCTGGCACCAAACGTGCATCTTTGGTTCCTGTCGTCATGTCCCTTCGCTTCAAGAAAATGCCCTTCATCGGCGCCGCGGCGCTGTGCGCGCTCGGGGTCTTTGGCTGCTTGCCGGACCCGCTAGAGCGCTACCCCGAGACCGCCGAGGACAAGGCCAAGCTTCGCGGCGCCGAATGCAAACCCAAAGAAACCAAAGCCTGCACCTGCTCAGAGACGCTCGAAGAAGGGGTGCACAACTGCCGGGCCGACGGCACGTTCGAAAAAGAGTGCGACTGTAGCGGCGAGCCCGCCGCCAAACAGCAATGAACCGGCGCGCCCTGCGGGTTTACCTGCTGGCGCTTCTGACCGCTCTCATGTGGTTGGCCGTGCCGCGCAGCGCGCTCGCCTACTGCGTCAAGACCACCTGCGACCGCAAGTCCGCGGACTGTGCCATCGACGCAGACGGATGTGCCAACGAAGGCGCGCCCTTGCGCTGGACGCGCATGCCGATCCCGTTCCGTTTTGCCCAGAAAGGCACCAAGCGACTGATCAACGAAGAGGTGCGCCAAGAGATCCGCGCCGCGTTTTTCCGCTGGACCGAGGTCACCTGCGGCGGTCGCCGCACCTCGCTGCGGTTTACCGAGCAGGAGATGTTCGACGGCGACAAACCTCTGCCCTTGGCCACGCCGCCTTACAAATCCCAGCCCGCCGACGAGCCCTTCGCGATCTTCTTTCGTGATGACACGTGGCCAAACCCGCGAACACAGGGCGAGACCATCGCACAGACCAACACGAATTTTCTGCCGGGCAACGGCCATATTCGGTACGTCGACATCGAGATCAACACCGCGGACTTCGAGTTCTCGCTCTCCGACTCGCTCGAGAAGGCCCAGGGCAAAAAAGACATCCAGGCCGTGATCACCCATGAAGTCGGGCACTACATCGGGCTCGACCACAGCCTCGCGCCTCTATCCATCATGGTGGCTGGGTACTGCGAGACCGCGCAGCGATGCTCCGGCGACGTGGCCAAATCCCGTCGTTTGCAGACCGACGACATCAACGCGGTTTGCGCGCTCTATCCACCCGGCGCGACCTACGGCGAAGACGACAGCTCGGGTTGCCAGACAAGCCCCGGGGGCACGCGCGCATCTTGGCCAGCGCTCGCCATGGCTTTGGGCGTTGTGGTAGCGGCCGTGTGGCGCAGACGCATGTTCGCTGCGCGGTAGTGCGCGCACCCTCGCGCGCCGGCTACATGGCCGAAAGCGCTGCCGGGGGCGGACCCCAGGAGCGCTGCGCCCGGTGTTCTGCCGCGCGGAGCGTGCTGCGAAGCAAATCCACTGCACTGGCGATCCCGACGAGTTGTCGTTTGGAGACGGCGAGCACGCGGCGGACCCCCATGTCGCGCACGTGCGCGGCCACGCGGTACGTGGGCGTATCGACGTCCAGACAAATGGTCTCGTAGCTCATCACGCGCTCCACCGGCAGAGCCCGCTCCGCGGGGGTCATCTGCGCGACGTTGGCGGCCTCGCTCTGCGTAAACACACCCACGGGCCACTGCCCGTCGACCACGACGACTCCGCGCACGTTGGCCGTGTCGAGCAAACGTGCGGCCTCGGCGATGGGCATGTCAATGTCGACGGAGAGCGCGGGACTGGTCATCAGCGCCGAGAGCGGCGTGCGGTCGCCGCTGGCCACGATTTGTCCCATGCAGTCTCGGGTGCTGATGATGCCCACCGGCGATGTGCCGCGTACCACCACGAGGCGATGCACATGGTGATCGAGCATGGTGCGCGCGGCTTCGGTCACCGTGGCGTCCATGTCGATGGTGAGCACACCGTGCCGCATGACGTCGACGGCACTGAGGTCACCGAACTGCGCCCGAACGAACCCCTGGGAGATGGCGTCCATGTCCAACCGCGCGCGGTGCGCCAAGTCTCGGGTGCTGATGATGCCCAGCAAGAGCCCGTCTTGCACCACCGGCACTGCAGATACCCCGATGGTTTCGATGAGGCGCTGCACGGCGGACACCGTCTCGGCGGGCTCCACGGACACCAGGCCGTGATGCATGCAATCTCGAACCAGCGCGGGGCCTTGGGTGGTCATGTGCGCTCTACATACAAGGTCTGGGCCACGCAAATGTGCGGCGTTTCCGACCCGAACCACGCCGGCGCACGCATATACAGCACCAATGCCGCAAGCTCTGCGCGCTTCGCGCTAGGGCGTGGAGTTGCGAGCAGCGCAAGGCGCAACGACGACGCCTACTGTTGCTAGGCAAGGAGGAGCAACGATGCGAAGCCAATCCGCGGAAAGCCGACGGGAGGAATGGGGAACACCCCCTAGGGCGCCGCTGGCTCGTACCGCACGTCGACGGTGGCCCGTGCAATGCGCCGCTGGAGTTTGCGCTCGTCGGACAGAGGCCACCAGTCGTATAGCAACACGTCGAGCGGTCGCCACATGGCCACCCAACCGGTGATGACCAGTCCCTCGTGCACGATGCTGCGCAGGTGCGCGTTGCGGATGCCCTGCGCAACCTCTGCGAGCGAGAGGAACACCACCAACACGCCGAGCCCCACGAAGAGCGCGAGCTGGCCGCGGCGCAGTTGCTTGCGCATGTTGCGCTCGACCATGAGGCTCTCGTGTTCGAACTGTGCACGCACCGCATCGACAACGGCTTCGTCGGGCACGCTTGGATCCGGCGGCCCGGAGATGGAGACCACGATCTTGAACGCCACGCCGCGCGGCAGCTCTTCTACGGCACTCACCAGGTACGCGACGGCTTCATCGTCGAGATCGCGCTCGCGGAAGGGGGCCGGGTCTCGGCCATCGAACAGCTGCTGCGCACGACGTACGCGGATGTCGACACATAGAACGCCATCTTCGGTGCGGTATCGCGGCGTCTTGGGCATGGCCCGCAAGAGCCTACACCCCTTGGGTCGCACGGTGGGCGGGGTGTCCGTTGCGCAACTGAGCTTTTGCTCATATCTCTATGCCGTGCCGCGACCCAGAAAAAAGCAGCTTCCGGCGCCCGCAGCACCAAACCTCGCTCCCCGCAAAGTGGCCCAACAGGCGCGGGCCAAGGCCACGGTCCGCGCCATCTTGGATGCCACGAGTCGGCTCTTGGTGGAGCGTGGCTACCACGCCATCAGCACCAACCTGGTGGCCCGTGTCGCCGGCGTGAGCATTGGTTCGCTGTACCAATACTTCCCATCGAAAGAATCGCTGATCACCGCGCTGGCCGACGAGCACCTAGCGGCGCTGCAGGCAGCGTTCATGAGCACCTTCACCTTGGCGGCGAGCGGAGCCAACACTCCAAGGGACACCGCCCGGGCGTTCGTAGAAGCAACACTCGCGGCCACCCGCATCGACCCCAAGCTGTACCGCGTGCTTCTCGAAGAGGTGCCGCGCGCCCATGGGGCCGACCGCGTGGCGTCCATGGACGCCAGATTCGTGAGCATGCTCGCTGCCGCCTTTGCGGCGGAGCCCAGCTTGCACGTTCGCGCCCCCGAACTTGCCGCCTTCGTGGTGGTGCACGCCATGAAAGCCGTATCTCTGGCCGCGCTCACCAGTGGCACACTGGCCCCGCATCAGCTCGGCCAACTGGCAGACGAGCTGACGCATATGTTCGCAAGCTATCTAACCACTCCGCGGGGCTGAGCACTCCGCGGCGCCGATCGGTACTTCGCCAGATGCTCAGCCAGCGATGGAACGGCTCTCGGCTTCTTCGATCTGCGCGAGCACGACAGCCAGCGCATCTTTGGCGCGGTCCAGCGACACCTTGTCCGCGTCCCACTTCTTGAGGGCCTTGTCTTTGGCGGCGCTCTCCGAAGCCAGTTTGGATTGCGTGGTGCCAAGCTCTGCCTTGGTGCTCGCTAGATCAGTCTCCAGCTCGGCAACGCGCGCCCGCGCCTGCGCCAAGGCCGTTGCCGTTTCGTCGCGATCTTTGGTGGTGGTGTCGAGCTTGCCGGTGAGTTCGGTGACGCTCTCTTGTGCCGCAGCCAGCAGCTCTTTGGTGTCGGCCAGCTCCTTGTCGAGCGCGGCGATCTTCTCTTTGCTCTCTTGGGCCTGCAGTGCGCTCTTGGCTTCGAGTTCGGCCACTTTGCTTGCGTGGCTCTCGTTTGCGGCCTTGGTGGCAGCCTCGTGCGCTTCCGTAGCCGCTTTGGTGGCAGCCTCGTGCGCTTCCGTGAGCTCTTTGACTTTGCCTTCGTGGGCCTCGCTTGCGGCCTTGGTGGCAGCCTCGTGTGCATCGGTGGCGGCTTTGGTGGCAGCCTCGTGTGCATCGGTGGCGGCTTTGGTCGCCGCCTCGTGTGCATCCGTCAGCTCTTTGACCTTGGCATCGAGCGCCGCTGCAGCTGCGCCCTCGAGTTCGGCTTTTTGGGCGGCCAACGCCGCAGTGTGCTCTTCGGCCAGCTTGTCTTGTGCGGCTTTGTGCTCGGCCTTGATGCGCTCGTCTTCTTCTTGGTGCGCGCGCTGCAGGGCCGCCAGCTTGCTGCCGAACTCGCTGTCCATCTGGGACTTCTGCGCCGAAAGCGAGTCTTCTTTGTCTTTGGCGGCGGCGGCAGCGGCCGTCTTGGTGGCCTCTTCGTGGTCGGCGCGGAGCTTCTCGGATTCTTCGGCGTGCGCCTTCTTGGCTTCGGCGAGTTCGGCGGTCTTGGCGTCGGCCTCGGCTTGCGCGCGCTGCATGCGCGTCTTGAAGTCTTCGCTGGCCTTTTTGGCCTGATCTTTGTCGGCGGAGAGAACCTCTACCTTCTCTCGGGTCTCGGCCAGCTCGCGCTCGAAGGCCAGGCCTTTGTCGTCGAGCTCACCCGCGCGGCGCTCGAGCTCGAGGGAGCGATCGCGCACCTCGACGATCTCTTTGTCCTTCTTGGTGAGCGCCTCGCGAAGGCTGAGGATCTCCTTGTCCTTCTTGTTGAGCGCCTCGCGCAGATCCAAGAACTCTTTGCTCGACACACCGCCGGCCGCGGGCTTGATGCTGTGACTCTTGCTACGAAGCTCTTCGTTCTCTTTTTGCAGGCGGGCCAGCTCTTCGGCCGAGCTCTTGCCCTCAGCAGCGGCAGCATCAGCGGCACCTTTGGCCTTCTCGGCGGCCGCCTTGGCCGCCTGAAGCTCGGTCTCGAGCTGCTGGGCGCGATCCTTCAGCGCTTGCAGCTCCGCAGGGTCGACCTCGGGAGGACGCGCGGATCGAGCCACCGGCGGCGCCGACGGAATCTGCGGCATGGCCAGACTGTCGCCAAGGGGCGGAGCCGACGGCATGGCCGTGGGCGCCGCCGGTGCTGGCCGCACCGAGGCTTTGCGCTCCAGGTCGTCGAGCATGCCGGCGAACTCGCCGCCCTCGACACTGGGCACTGCGGCCGCAGGCTCGGACAGGCGAATGTTTTCGTCGATGACCAGGTCGTCGACGAGATCGTCGAGCTCCATGGAGACGGGCTTGATGCTGGCACGCTGCGGCGCCGCGGCGGGCGCTCCGTTGCCCAGCTTGATGAATGCACCAACGCGGGCAAACAGATCCGGGAACGTGACCGGCTTGTGGATGTAGTCCTCGGCCCGGGTCCGAAGCTTTCGGTGCTGTTCGAAGGTCTCGTCGCTGGACTCGCTGGACATGATCACCAGCGGCACGTCTTTGAGCGCCGGATCCTTCTTGAGCTTGTTGCACACCGAGAAGCCGTTCATGCGCGGCAGCTCGATGGAGAGCAGGATCAGATCGGGAGCATTTTGCGAAGCGTGCGCGAGGCCGGCATTGCCGTCCTCCACCACAGTGACGTTGCAGCCAAGCTTCAGAAGTTCGTTCTTCAGCTCTCCGGCAAAGGTGGCATCGGCTTCGAAGACGAGAACGTTTTGCGCCATCGGACGACGGAGCATACCGGAAACACGATGTCGTCCGTAAGAATGTCGTGCGCCGAGAGAGCTTACGGAAGATTGGTTTTTGCCCCACTTCGTGAAGATTCTGCCGATTGCCGGCCCAAGACTACGCGTGCGTGCAGTGCCAGGAGCCCGCTTGGGCCTTATGCTGCGGTCAGTGCAACTACCCACGCTCGAGTTCGCAACGCCACGCAAGCTTCCCAAACCCAAAGAGGTGCAAGGGCGGGTCGTCGTCGTCGACGTGGCCTTCGCTTCCGAGGCCTCCGGCGGAGGCTTCCAAAAGATCACGCTTCCTTTCATCCAAGGCCTAGGCAATCGGCTCGCTGCGTGGGTGGACCACCACGACCACGCCAAACACGTCGACTACGCCCGAGACCCACGGTTCGTGCTGGCCACAAAGGCGCAGCACGGCGCCTGCCCGGAAATGATCACCGAAGAGATCGTGCAGCGTGCAGGCCGCATCGACAGCATCGTGTGCCACACGGACTTCGACGGTTTGGCCAGCGCAGCCAAGTGGATCCGCGGTGGTGCCGAGCCTTACCCCGGTTGCGACGCAGACGCCCGGGCCATCGATACACGCATGGGGGTGCCTGGGCCCTTCGCCGTGCGCATGGATCGCGCCATCCGCGCGCGCTATCGCGACCGCGGGCTCTTGGGCCTGATTGTGCGGCACTTGGCCACGGGTCTCGAAGACAAGAGCCTGTGGTCTCCCATCGACGAGGCGGCCCAAGAGCTCGAGCGCATCGAAACCAAGACACGCCAAGTGGCCGAGCGATACCGCATCGTCGAGGCCAAGCCCGGCGGCGTCGTACGCAACATCGCCTTCGCCGACGCCACGGACATGCACGGTCAGTACGACAAGACCATGCTGCTACTCATGGGCCAAGAGCGGGCGCACGCCGCGGTGCTCGTGGACCGCGATACCCTGAGTCTGGCGGCCCCCTTCGACAGCGGCATCAATTTCTTGAACGTGATGGGTCTGTCTGGGGGGATGCCAACACTGGTGTCCGTGCCCAAGACGCAACTCGCCGTGGCGCTCGCCCGCCTGGGCATCGGCGACAACGACGCCCGACCACTCATCGAAGCCGTGGGCTAAAGCGCCTGCGGGCGCCGGACGCCCCCCCACAAGGGGAGATGGCAACTCGACGCCCGGCGTGGATGAACGCGCGGGGGAACGTGCCGCAGGGCCGCGTTCCCCGCGTGCGAGGTCAGATCATTCCTCGCCGCCGCCACCTTCGTCGCCGCCGTAGTCGTCGCCGCCACCTTCGTCGCCGCCTTCGTCACCACCGCCTTCGTCACCCGTGTCCCAGTCGGCGTCATCGATGTCCGAATCATCATCGTCGTTGTCGAGGTCGTCATCGACGTCATTGTCAAAGTCGTCGTCCGCCGGATCCTCATCGTCGATGTCGTCGTCCATGTCATCGTCGTCCATGTCGTCGTCCATGTCGTCGTCCACGTCGTCGTCCACGTCGTCGTCGGCGTCGGTCTCCGATCCGTCCTGGCCCTTGGTGCCCGTGTCTTTGGTGTCGCCGGTCTTCTTCTTGCCGGTGGTGGTCTTCTTCGTACCCGTGGTGGTCTTCTTTTTCTTGGCGGCTTTGGAGCCGGTGATGCCTTCGCACTTGTCGCTCGAGGCTTTTGCCGTGGCCAGCGGTGCAACGAGCTGCAATGCCGCACACACTTCTTGCGCGTCTTTCGACGTGGTCTTGCTGCACACCTTGCTGGCATCGAGCACCGGCGACATGTTGTCCAGGGCCGCCGCCGCGCAGGCGTTGGGTGCCTTGCCCTTCTTGCGAAACACCGCGAGGTCGCGTTTGGCGCTTGCAGCCCAGGCGCCCACGGTGGTCGGCATGCTGTTGCTGATGACGGTCTTGTCCGCACGCACCACGATGCGCCCCTTCTTGGCGCCGGCGCGGAACCAAAGCGCCGACTTGCTGTTGGTAGCCGTCGCACTCGTCGCATTCTCGAGCGTCACGTGACCAACGCTCTTGCCAGACTTGTCCAGACCATCGAGCACCGTGGCGCCGTCGACCATGCGCACGCGCCACTTGGAGACGCCCAACGCCTTCTCTGTCTGCGGGCCCGCACGGAACGAGACAAGGGAGCTCTGCGTCTTCTGCAGGTTCGGCGCGGGGGCAGGGTCGGCGCAGCCGACGGCAGTGGCAACCACGGACAGAATCAGGGCGAGCGTGAGCGTCTTCATGGCAAATGAGTCCCTCGAAATCGACAGGGTTTTTCTCGCGTCGCAACGCCCCAGGAGCTGTGGGAGTCTTCGTACGCGGACGCAGACATACTCAGCATGTCGCGTGCCGGAGACACTCGGCGACCGAAGCGCACCTGACCTTCCCGTTCGCCACCGTTTCGCACAAGCACACCTGAATGTTTTCGCCGCCTTGGAATTCACTCCCACTTCCACCGGCACTGACGCAGGTTTCCGCCGGTCACGAGGTGATCCTCAGTCGAGCTCGAACGATCCAGCGGAGACGGTTTCCGTCCTCAAGACGCCGGATCTTGCTTCGCTGTAAGGACCCAACCTTGCACTCGCCCAACACTGGACGTTACGGTTTTGGCCATGCAGAGCCGCGTTGCCCTCGTGTTCGCCACCGCGGCTGGGCTGGCCGCGTGCATTGTCGTGGAACGACCGGGGGCGGTGCAGGACAGCGATGCCGGGCCGGGACAACCGGACAACAGCAGCGGCAGTTCGTCGGGAGGCACCAAGGTCGACGGCAGCGCCGGGAGTTCCAGCTCGAGTTCCAGTTCGAGCTCCAGCGGCAGCAACCCAGTGGCGCCCTTCGACTCGTGCTTCGAGAACGGCAGCCTTGTGTTGGGCGATGACTTCGAAGGAACTGGCTGGAGTAGCGAGTGGATCAACGTCACGGACAAGTCGCCCAAGCCATCGATCGATGCGACGGGCGGCGATCCAGGCGGGGCGCTCCGTACCGTGGCGGAGGCGGGCGTGAGCGGAGGTCAGTTCTCGACCCTCTGCGCAAACTTCGACCAGATGCAAAGGTTCGCCATCGAGTTCTCGTACAGGCCGAGCCTTTGAGCACGGGCTTGTTGAGCACGGGCTTGACGAGCTTTGCGCAGGTCTACGGCCAAGAGGGCCCGGGCTTGATCGGACGGGCGTTCCTCGATGTCGACGGCCAGGGCAACCTCGAGGTCGAGGCGGACAGCTCGGTAGGGCTTGGCTCGCTTACACTGGGAAGTTGGACGAAGGTACGCCTGCTCATCGAGCAGACGAGCACGTCGAAGTTCTCGCTCAAGGCGCAAGTGGGGCAGAGCAGCGTGATCAGCACGTCGTTCTCCATCACCCCGCCGGCGACCAAGCTGGGGCTCCAGCTCGGGGCCAACTACAGCCAAGCCCCGAGTTCCCGCGCCACCATGTTTTACGACTCGGTCCGCGTCCGAAAGTGCAAGTGAGGCCACTCGTGGTGCCGCACGGAGCGTCCGCAGAGCTTCTTGACGCAGCGCGGTAGTTTGCCGGCGCAGGTTTGCGCACCTGCTCATCTGGCGATGTGCCTTGTTCTCTGGGCGCGAGGGCGTTGACCAGCGCGATTTGTGCGTGGTAGCGAATGAGCCGTCGGTTTTCCTGGGAGGGGGCATTCGATGGCAGCACGTGCGTCGGTTGAGGTTTCCGGTAGCGAGCCCAAGAGCGAGATTCATTTCTCCAACAGCGAGGTCTCGCTCTGCCTTCTCCTGCAGCGCCGGGCCCGCACCATGCGGGTCATCGACTTCCGCGCCGGCGTGACGCCGCGCAAACGAGCCACGGTGCTCAAGCTGGCGCGCGAGCACGGCGTCGACAAGGTGTACACCCTGGTCGAGCGCGACGAGGTGTCCACCTGGACCAAGCTCGGCTTCGTCAAAGAGGCGAGCATCCCCTGTTTCTACAAGCGCAGCGACGCCTACCTGCTGGGCTGCAGCACCGACGCGCCGGTCGAGAGTGGCACCCGCATCGCCGCCGCGCGCCCCCTAATGGGCCACGGCGCCACGCCGCCCAGCCTCGCAGGCATGAACGAGCCCGAAGACGACGAGGATGACGAGCCGGAAGACGCGGCCACGCTCGCCGCGCAGGCCCGCGCCGAGAAGACCATCGTTGCGGCCCGCAAACACGCCAAGGGCGCCACGGATGTGGCCATGCCCAAAATCTCCCTGGCCCAGGCCAAAGACCCCGTCGCCAAAAAGGTCATCGACAAGATGGCCAAGGCAGGCCTTGCGCTCACCACCTTCGAGTCCTTTGGCCGCGACGCCATTCGCCGCTTTTTCACCCTGGGTGCGCGCGGCAACTTCGAGCTGCTCGCCTCCGTCGAAACGCAGCCCTGCTTTGGCAACGCGTTCCTAGAGCTGCTTCGCGCCCCCAAGGGCGACGCCGAGCGCCTGCACTACGTGGGTGCCGTGCGTGCAATGTGCACCGAACTCACGGCCGAGGGGGTCGTCAGCTGTTTTGCGCTGACCCCCAGCGACGACATCGAACTGGCCACGGCTTATGTGGCCAACGGGTTCCGTCGCACCGGGGTGCTGCAAAAGCACCTGCTGGTGGGTCGCACGCGCAAAGATGCCATTCTCTGGTCGCGCAAGCTGGCCAACCCCGCCATGGACTGAACGCCGTCCATGAGCCGAGCGCATGCTCGGCGATTTAGGGCGACAGACGCCGGACAGAGAACAGCTGGTCGGCGGTGCGCTCGTACACCAACCGGTCGTGCAGCCGGCTCTTTCGGCCCTGCCAGAACTCGAAGTACGAGGGAACCAATCGAAAGCCTCCCCAGTGCGGCGGGCGCGGCACGTCTTTTCCGGCGTACCTCTCCGTGATCGCAGCGACGCTGGCTTCGAGTTGCGCGCGCGAATCGATCACGCGGCTCTGCGCCGATGCCCAAGCACCAATCTGGCTCTCTCGGGGCCGGGTGGCAAAGTAGGCATCGGATTCTTCCGCAGTGACCTTGGCCACATCGCCAGCCACACGCACCTGGCGCTGCAGCTCGGGCCAAAAAAATGTGAGCGACGCCTTGGGGTGCGCCACGAGCTGGTTGCCCTTGTCGCTTTCGTAATTCGTAAAGAACGTGAGTCCGTGGTCGATGCCCTTGAGCAGGACTACCCGGGCCGCCGGCGTTTGGTCGGGCCCCATGGTGCCGAGCACCATGGCATTTGCGTCCGGCAGCCCCGAAGCCACCGCCTGGTCGAGCCAGGTGCGCAGCTGCTCGAAAGGTGAGCTCGCGAGGTCTGCTTCGAGCAGGCCACTCTTCGTATAATCGGCGCGCAACTGAGCCAAATCCAGGGGTGCGGACATGCGCGCAGCCTAGCGCTTTTTGAGGTACGTTGCCTTCGTGGCGATGAACCCTGGCACCACTACGGGCTGCACCCAGAGCGAAACCGAGCTCGACCGCGTGGAGCAAAGCCTGCGGCGCTTCGCAGACTGGGTGGTGCTACGGCCGCACCCCTTGCTGGTCACGGCGCTACGAGACGAGTGCACGGTGATCTTCACGGTGGCAGCCGTATGGGACCGCGGGCGCGATCTGTTCAAGCCCTTCGTCTCGCGCATCGCCGAGTCGCGCGCCGCAGTCGTGGTGTGCGGCACCCCCAAAGAGACCGACGTCGAGCAGGCCCGATCGCGCGGTCTGCTCTCGCTGCTCGGCGCCAACCCCTCGGACACGGAGCTGGGCCTGGCGCTCAGCCGCGGCTTCGAGCTGCTCGAAGCCAAACATCGCGCCGAGAGCCGGGGCCAATGGCTCAGCCAATACCGCTACGAGCTGGGTGAGCTCATCAACGTCGCCCGGGCCATGACCACCGAGCGCGACGTCGACAAACTGCTCGGCGTCATTCTCGAGAAGAGCCGTTTCGTCACCGGCGCCGACGCCGGCAGCATCTACGTGGTGGAGCAAGACGACAAAGGCAAGAACCTGCGGTTCAAGCTCTCGCAGAACGATTCGGTCACCTTCGATTCCCGCGAGTTCGTGATGCCCATCTCGAACCGGTCCATCGCCGGCAGCGCGGTCTTGCAGAAGAAGGCCATCAACATCGCCGACGTGTACGACTTGAGCGCGGGCTCGCCCTACGGGTTCGATCGCAGCTTCGACGAGCGCATCGGCTACCGCACCAAGAGCATGCTCACCATGCCGCTCATCTCCCAACGAGACGAGGTCATCGGCGTCATCCAGATCATCAACCGCAAACACGAGCGCGCCAGCAAGCTGCTGTCCAAAGACGTCGTCGACGCGCAAGTTGCGGCCTTCGACGAGCGAAGCGAGGAGCTCTTGGGCATGGTCGCCGCCCAAGCCGGTGTCTCCCTGGAGAACGCCATCCTCTACAACGAGATTCAGCGACTCTTCGAGGGCTTCGTCAACGCAAGCGTCGAGGCCATCGAGTCCCGTGACCCGACCACCAGCGGTCACTCACGACGCGTGGCCGACCTGACCGTCGAGCTGGCCAAGGTGGTGGACGCCGAGACCGGCGGCGCCTACCGGGACGTCGAGTTCACCCGCGGCGACTTGCGCGAACTCGAGTACGCGAGCCTGCTGCACGATTTCGGCAAAATTGGAGTCCGCGAGAATGTGCTCGTCAAGGCCAAGAAGCTCTACGACGAGCGCCTGGAGCTCATCCGGGCCCGCTTCGATTTCGTGGAGCGCAGCATCGAGGCCGACGTGTTGCGACGCAAGCTCGCGGCACTAGAGCGAGGCGCACCACGCGCGGAGCTCGAGGCCTTGGATCGCGAATCCAACGAGCGACGCTTGCAGCTCGGCGAGGCCATGAAGGCCATCTTGTCGGCCAACGAACCGACGGTGCTCGCCGCCGGAGACTTCGAGCGCATCGAAGCCATCGCCAAAGAGACCTACTTCGACCTGCGCGGCGAGCCCAAGCGGTTCTTGGAAGCCGACGAGGTCGTTGCGCTCAGCGTCAAGCGCGGGTCGCTGACGCCCAAAGAGTACGAAGAGATCACCTCGCACGTCACGCACACCTTCCGCTTCTTGTCGCGCATCCCCTGGGGCAAAGCGTTCAGCCGCGTGCCGGTCATCGCCGGCGCGCACCACGAGCGCCTGAATGGCACAGGCTACCCAAACAGGTTGCGCGCCGAAGAGATCCCGGTGCAGTCTAAGATGATGAGCATCGCCGACATCTACGACGCGCTCACCGCAAGTGACCGTCCCTACAAGAAGGCCGTTCCCCTCGAGCGTGCCCTCGACATCCTCGAATACGGCGTCAAAGACCAGCACCTCGACGGTGAGCTCGTGCGAATTTTCCGCGACGCTCGCGTTTGGGAGCTCGCCGCCAAAGCATCCGTACGGCCCTAAGAACCCCATGAACCCCATGAACCATCGCCTGTTTGCTCCCTTCACCGCGCTCGCGCTTGTCGCGGCGCTCCCCACCAACGCTGCAGCGCAACCCAAAGCGGAGCTCACCCCGGCGCAGGCTGCGGACCCCATGCCGCCGGCCAACGCCAAGCCCACCACGGCACCAGCGCCGGCCAGCGATTGGACACAGGGCCCCGTGTCCACACAGGGCACGGGCCTTTTGCCCGCTGGCCAAGCTCCCCTTTCGCCGGCAGCCAGCAGCCACGAGGCGCCCCAAGGCTCGCTCCTCGAAGAGCGTGTCGCCGCATCCGAGCTGCGCATCCGCGAGCTCGAAGATCGCCTCGGGTTCCTGAAGGACCTGTCGCTGAGCGGCTTCATCCAACCCGCGCTGACGCTAGACCTCTACAATGCCGCGGCGTCGCCCAACGGCCGCAGCGGCGTATTGCCAGCCGGCATCAACAGCAACGACGTCACGGCGCAGGCCGATGGCACCACCACCAACAACCTGGCGTTCCGTTTGCGGCGGGCGCGTTTGCGTCTCGACTACAGTCCGTCGGCGCACGGACGGTTCGTGTTCGAGATCGACGCGGTGCCCACGGGCTCCAGCACCCCCGGCGTGGGCACCAATGGCCGCACGCTGTACGGAGAGGCCATCGCCAAGTGGACGAAGACCAGCGAAACCGGCTTCCGCGCCGGCTTGTTCCGCGTTCCTTTCGGCCGCGAGCTGGTGGAGTGGTCGCCGGACCGCATGTTCCTGGAGCGCAGCTCCGGGGTGTCCAACATGTTCCCCGGCGAGCGTGATCTAGGCGTCTGGGCCCACACGGAGGCACTCAAGGGTGCACTCACCGTCGACGCCGCGGTGATGAACGGCCAACTGGCCGGCGAGGCCACGTTCATCCGACAGCCCGATCGCAATCGCGGCAAAGACGGCCTCGTGCATGCAGTCTACAACTTTGGTGTCGCCGACGTGGGTGTGTCGGGGCTCGTGGGCCAAGGCGATCTCGTCGAGCCGGCGTCGTTTCGCTTCAAGCAGTACATTCGCTACGCCGTCAACGTCGAGGCTGGTGTGCACCACACGTTCCTCAAGAAGCTGGGCCAAACGCGCCTGCTCGCCGAGTTCACCCTCGGGCAAAACATGGACCGCGGGGTCAACTATCCGTTCGCGCTCCCCGTGTTGCCCTTGGGCAGCGTCAACCAAGACGTCTTGGCCACGAACCAGCGGGCCATCGTGGCGCGACTCGAACAAGACATCGAACTCGGAGGTACCAAGTACGGCACCCTCGGGCTTCGGTACCACCAGTACTCGCCAGACACGTCCATCGACAAGAACCGTCGCGACCAGTTCGACGTGGCGCTCGCGGGGTACGTGGCCAAGGGCGTGAAGGTGCAGCTCGAGTATGCACGCGCCAGCGACAACATCAGGATCCCGGGGTTCCCGGCGCCGGGCAAAGAGATCGACTCGCTGATCTTGTGGATGCAGGCGCGCTTCTAACCTTTGGTTCCAACGGCGCCAGCAAGGAGACGTTACATGACCGACCGCACCGAGACCTTTCGCGACGGGCTGCTCTTGGGCAAGAGCGCTTTCATCACCGGAGGCACCAGCGGCATCAACCTGGCCATCGCCAAGCGGCTGGTGCGCGCCGGCGCCAGCGTGACGGTGTTGGGCAGAGACCCGACCAAGGCCGAGGCCGCTGCGAGCGAGCTGCGCGCATTGTGCGCCGGTGGGCAGAGCGTTCGCAGCACCACCGCCGATGTTCGCGACTACGCCGCGCTCGAAGCGCGCATCAAAGAACACGTGGCGGAACTCGGCGCCATCGATGTGCTCGTCTGTGGTGCCGCCGGCAACTTCCCCGCGCCGGCCATGGGCATGTCTGCCAACGGGTTCAAGGCCGTGGTCGAGATCGACCTCATGGGCACGTTCAACGCAGCCCGCGCCGCCTTCGAGCACCTGCGCAAGCCCGGCGCATCGGTGATCAACGTTTCGGCCCCACAGGCCTATATGCCCACACCCATGCAGGTGCACGTGTGTGCCGCCAAGAGCGGCGTCGACATGATCACCAAGGTGTTGGCCCTCGAGTGGGGCGGCGCCGGGGTGCGCGTCAACTCACTGACCCCGGGCCCCGTCGACGATACCGAGGGCATGCGCCGCCTCGCGCCCACCCCCGAGGCCAAGGCCAACGCCGAGCGCGGCGTCCCCCTTGGTCGCTTCGCCCACGCCGACGAGCTCGCCGACGCGGCGTTGTTCTTGTGTTCACCCGCAGCCTCGTATGTGCACGGCGCGGTGTTCGTGGTCGACGGCGGCTGGTCGCTCATGGGCGCAGGTTCGCTGGGGGCATAGGGCCAACGCCTAGGGAGTGTTTGCCACGGGTCCTCTTTGACCCTGGCGCGGCATGCTTGTTCGGCAAGCCCCACATTGGCTCGGTCAGGGCCGCTTCTCACAAGCGCTGGCACCACGGCGCTGCCGTAGCGCCACTGCGTCCGGATGCAGGCAATGGGCGCAAACTCGGCCCTTGTGCGCCAGATACAGAGGAGCAACAGCAATGCAGGTGACCCGGATCACTGGAAGGAGCGAACGAGACGGGGCCGCCTGCGGCCTTGCACTGAACAGGCACTCACGGGGTGCGGGGAATTCGGGCTGCCCGATTGCATGGATCTCCCGGGGCGTACGTCTGTACTGGACGGGGGCTCAAGCCCGCGATCATATTGAGCATCACCCCGCAATTCGCGCATTTGCCCCCGAGAGAGGTCGCCCCGTGAAAACCAGGAACATCGTCGCGCTGCTCGCCACCTCGGCGTTCGTGAGTGTGCTCGGCGCGTCGGCCCAGGCCTTCGAGGCAACAGATACGAGCGGCGCGGCCAAACCCGAGCTTCGGGCCATCAGCCTCGAGCTCGTGTGCCACCAAATCGCGAGCGACCTCATCAAACAGACCGAGGGGCAGCGCTGCACCGACAAGAACGGCGCCTTGTCCGTGCCGGCCGGCAGCCAGATCACGACCATGGGCGGCGCGAGCGTGCTCGCGGGCAACGGCGGGTTCACCTACCAGAGCGCGCGCGTCTGCAGCGATAAGAGCATCAGCGTCAACGTCAGCATCCCCGCAGGCGCAACGGCCAAGGTGGGGGGCGTCAGCATCAAGGCCGGCGCCGAGGTGAAGTGCAACGCCACGCACGCAACCGGAGCGAAGCGCTAGGACCAAAAACGGTACGCAGCGTTCGTTCGGTTTCTTGACGACGCATGGGCCACGCACTTGCGTGGCAGCCTCAGGCCTGCCGAAGTGCGCGCAGCAAGTTGCTTGGGTCGCGTAGGCCGAAGAGCGCAACGCCCGGCGCATGCAAGACCTGCTGTTGCTGGTCCTCGGTCGCGCCCTCGGCGGCCAAACGTTCGACGTGCGCGATCACGTCTTGGGACGCCATGAACGTGCCGCCGAGTCGCAAGTTCGACGACGCATCTTTGCCGGCGAACACGGGTCCGATGGCCTCGTCGATGCTCGTGCTCCAGGGCGCTTCGAGTGCGAGAGGCGACGGCGACGCAGGCAGGGCGCAGGGCGTGGGCACCAGCGCGTGCCCGTAGGCACTGGCAAAAGCTTCACGAATGGCGTCGACGAGGCCGGGCACGTCCGTGGGTCTCCCCGTGAGCGCGCGCAGTGACGCGGACGTCTTTCCGGCGAACGATGCCCGGGGCGTGTCGCCAAACACGTCTCGGTCCGCGCCAATGAACAACTCGACCACCGTTTGCTGCGTGGCCTGCGTATGGGCGAACGCAGCGAGCGCCGCCGGCGTTCGTTTGACGCTCAGAAAGTCGCGGCCAAAGTAGTGCGCGAGCGACCCTGTGCGCGTAAGCGCGCGGAGGACGGGCCGCACGTAGCGGTTGAGGATCTGGTCGGGCCCCGCTGGTGTAAGCGCCGAAGGAGACCGCAGCACGAGCTGCACGAACACAACGCCCGGGCCCACGTGCGCGGCGCCGCCACCAGAGCCGCGGCGAAACACCGGAAGCCCTCCCGCGTCTAGATTTCGCTCGAAGGCACCAAGCAACAGCGCCTCGGTCGTGATCTCGGCGACAAGCAGCGACGCTTGGTGGGCCTCGTCGATGGGATGAGGCGCACACGACAACGCCGCGGCCTCGGCGGCCG
>JBIKNA010000056.1:0-25900 GCA_044358965.1 Polyangiaceae bacterium | reverse complement strand
TGACCGCGAGGTTGCCGAGCGCAAAGGCCTGCGCGCGCGCGCTGCCCAAGGACTCTCCTGCCTGGTGCACGGACGTGAAGAGCGACGCCGCCTCGTCGATGAGACCTTTGGAGAGCAATGCGACGCCGCGATTGAGGCGCGCCCGCAGCTCTGCCATCCGATCGCCTACGGTTGAGGCGAGCACGGCGTCCTCGGCGAAATGTTGGTCGGCTTCGTCCCAACGGGCCTCGGTGAGCAAGAGCTTGCCGAGGGTGTTGCGAGCGCGCAGCCGAACGCTGACGTCGACGGTGGGCTCCGCGCCGGGAAGCGCGCGTACACGAGCTTGCTCGACGGAGCCCTGTTGGCAGTCGAGCTCTGCAAGTTCGGCGAGGGCCTCGATGCGAACGGCTTCGGTGGGGGCGCTGGCCTCGGCGCGCTTGAACAACACGCCCGCGGCAACGAGGTCGCCCGTACCCATGGCCGCGCGACCCAGGAGCAGCAGCACCCTGGCGTCGCCGTCGGTGCTCTCGCCGAGGCCTTCGACCCAACGTGCGGCCTCTTCGGCTTCGCCAATCTCGAGGGCGCGCTCCGCGGCGCGCAGGCGCAGCTCGCTGGTGGGGGCGTCGCTTGCCAGCACGGCGTTTTGCCAACGCTCGACCAGCTCTCGACGCACGCTGGCGTCCGCGGCGTGGCGCAGCGCCTGGGCGTGGAGAGCGTCGGCATCCTGGTGTGCCGATGTGCCCATGAGCACCTCGGCGGCCCGCTGCAGGGCCCATGGATCGCCCGAAAACTGCGCTGCGAGGGCGCTTGCGGCCCGGGCGCGGGTGTCGACAGACGCTTGGGCCGCGGCAAGCGCGGCGGCGTCGCGCCACGTGGGCCGTACCCGCGCCCAGCCGCGCTCGATGAGCAGGACGTCGGCGCTGACCAGCGAGCTTAGTTCGAGCTGCGGATGGCCCGTTGGCCAGGAGCGTCCGAAGAGGCCAAGCATCGCAAGGCACTCTTGCCCTTCGCGGTCGAGGCTATGGAGCATCGCTCCGGGCTCTGCGGTGGTGGCGCGCCGCGCGCTGTCCCACCAAGCCTCGAGGTCTCCTAGCGGGCGGTCGGCGAGGGTGGACTCGGCGCATGCGAGGGATGCAATCCATCGGACCCGCTCGTCTTCGGTGAGTGGTGCATCGAGGTGGAAGGTATCGCCCTCGAGAGCGCTAGCGTCGGAGACGACCCAAACGATGAGCGTTCGAGGGGCGACGCCCAGTTCGAGCGCCACGTTCTCGTTCCAGGTAAGCGATCGCGGCGCCTGGGCCACCAGCGCAAACTTGCCGACGGAGAGTTGTGCGGCGCAGCTTTGGGCGAAGGCCGCGGCATCGTGCGGCAACGCCGCGATGCGGAGTTTGGCGCCAAGCTCGCGGAACATGGCTCCATGCTCTTCGAGCGTGAGCGCTTGCTGCCCCTGCGCCCGGAGGCGCCGGGTGACGAAGCTGACGACGGCCATGGCATCGCCAGGCTGCGCTCGGACGACCACGACACCTGGACGCGCCTCGGCAAGGCGCTCGTCGAGGGCGCCGAGACCGCGCTCCGGGGCGGCAAGCGTTTGCGGTGCAGAAGAGACAACAGCGAGCAAGACAGGGGAACACTACCCCCGGGCCCACGGCGTTCAAGGTAACCGTTGCGTCTTTTTGACGAAATGAGGGCGGGCCGGTGCCTGTGCGGCAACGGCACCGGATGCGCCTATCTGGATGATTTTGTTGACTTACCGGTCTTGATGGCCTTCTTGCCTGTCGAGAACGTAAGGTTCTGCGCCGATTCGCGCAGTACTCGTTCGATGCCGTCGAAACCAGTCTGGGGCGCCTCGCCGATGGCCCGGGCCAGGGGCAGCTGCGCCAGCCCGCCCACCACCAGAAGGGGTACGGCCTCTGGCGCCAAGGTCTGGACCAGCTTGATCTGCTTTTCGATGGACGCCGGATCGCCACGCCGGACCGGGCCCGTGAGGGCCTGCGGGAAACCCAAGGTGGCCACGTTGTCGGCGACGCTGCGCAGCAAAGGAGCAACCAGTTGCGGCGCCTCGGCGGCGGGAACGCCGGAGCGCTCGAGCAAAGTGCATGCAACGGCACACAGCGCGGCTGCGGTGTTGGCCGCAAGGGACGCTGCCGCATGGTAGCCCACGGTGTTGAGCCCTGGCAGTGCCCGCGGGGTCATGCCGATGCTCTTCATGACCCTGCTCGCGAGCCGCACGGCCGCAGCATCGCCTGCCACCCGCGCGTTGCCCTTGATCACGTTGGGAGGCGCGGCGCGATCGGCAAACGAAATCATCGGGTGCATCTGCGCTACGCCCTTGCATACTGCACGCAATGGGCTCAGTACCTCGGCATCCAGCGCGCCGGCGACGTGCACGCAGACGGCGCGTTTGGCGACGCCGCCGGAGCGAGCCATGACCTCGGCCAGCTCGCCCAGTTGCTTGTCGCGCACGGCGAGCACAATCAGGTCGGCGTCGAAGGTTCGGGGCATGGGCTTGCGCGCGGAGCGCAAGGTGCAACGCATGCCGGCCTTTCGAAACATGACCGCGAGCGCCGCCCCCACCTTGCCGGAGCCCAGGATGAAGATGCTGACAGACCGTTGCCCGTTAACTTTGCGTGTAGAGCCCACGGGCGCGAATGTACTCCAGCACCGCCGGGGGCACGAGGCCCCTGACGAAGGACTCGTTGCCCGAGGCCAGCGCTTCGCGGATCTCGGTGCTGGATACCTGCGGCAAGAGTGCCGGCGGCGACCCCTCGAAGGCGATGCCCGCGCGCCCGAGCACGATGGGCGGAGCCAGGGCTTGGATCTCTGGAAACCCGTGCCACTTGTGGGACTCGAGCACCAGGTCTGCACCCATCAGCAGACGCAGGGACCAGTTGGGGTGAAGCGCCGCCAAGTGCTTGAGCGTGCGAAGGGTGCGGCTCTCGCCACCCAGGTCGCGCTCGACGGTGCTGATCTCCACGCGTGGGAGCTGTCCCATGGCGCGCTCGCACATGGCCAGCCGGTCTTCGAACGATGCCAAGGTCTTGGAGAAGGGATGTTGAAACGTGGGGACCACGAGCACCCGCTGAACCTCGAACATGCCCACGGCCAGCGTGGCCGCGAGCATATGGGCCACGTGCGGTGGGTTGAAGCTCCCGCCGTAGACGCAAACGACCTCGCCCGCAGTGCTCACGATTCGCCCTGCACGATCATTTTGGTGGCGCGGGCCACGCTGAGCACCTCTTGGACCGTTGCATTGCCTTTGGAGTCGTACATCTGCAAACGAATGTCGTCGCCCTCGTCGTCGATGACGGCGATGCCGCCGCCCACGCAGCCGATGGGGCCCGGCGACACGAACCACCTGGGACCAATGCGTTTGACGAAGGGTCCTTCGCTCTTGCCGTACACCAGTATGCCGGCCCCAAGGATGTCTTCTTCGTCGAGCGCCGCCTTGTCGTAGATCAGAACGGCCACGCGGTCGCCCAACATCTCGACGGTGCGGCCTTGGCCGTCGGGTAGCGCAGCCAGGGCCTTGAGGCGTTGCCGGGCGCGCTCCTGCACAACGAAGCGGTCGATCTGTTCGGGGGCGCCGGACAATGCAATCTCTGCTGCGCGAAGCCACGCGGCGTCGTCGCTGGGGTTGTCGCCCACGAGCTTGCGCGCCCAGGCGGACACGGCGCGGTCGAGCGCGCCGTCGTTGCCCAGGTACAGGGCTCGGTGCACCTTGACGCCATTGAGCAGGAACTCCGACGCCCGACCGAGCGAGGCGACGTCACCGTCCGACGGGCCGAGGAGACCAATCCGCATTGGGATTCCCATTGGTACCACCATTTGAGCGCCCTCGTCGTGCTATGAGACTCGCGCGGCTCGGCCATGCAAACGCCCCAGCAAAGCGCGGATGTTACGTTCACTTTCGATGGGGAGCCCTGCCAAGGGCGCCCGGGCGTGCCCATTGCCGCGGCCTTGCTTGCGGCGGGGCACCTCAGTTGGGCCCGCAGCCCCAAGTTCCATCGGCCCCGCGGGCCGTCGTGTTTTCGCGCCGCCTGCGACGGGTGTTTGGCGCGCGTCAACGGCGTGCCCAACGTCATGACGTGCCTCGAGCCGCTCACCGCCGGCGCCACCGTCGAGTCGCAAAACATCGTTGGCTCCGTGCGCTTCGACGTGCTGCGCATCACCGACTGGTTTTTTCCGAGCGGCATCAACCACCACGAGCTCTTCGCCGGCGTGCCCGGTGTGTCCGACGTCATGCAGAACGTGGCCCGACGCGTGGCAGGTCTTGGCACGCTGCCGGAGCACGTCGTCCCCGCACAAGAGGCGCAGCGGCGCGACGTCGATGTGCTCATCGTGGGTTCGGGACCCGCGGGCATGATCGCCGCCCTCAAGCTCGCGCGGGCCGGCCGGCAGGTCACCGTCGTCGACGACGC
This sequence comes from Polyangiaceae bacterium, assembly GCA_044358965.1. GTDB lineage: Bacteria > Myxococcota_A > Polyangia > Polyangiales > Polyangiaceae > SXNL01. The sequence continues at coordinate 21,503 of JBIKNA010000056.1, read as the reverse complement.
GATACAGGCCGGTGGCACCGCCCGCGCCTTCGGCGCCTCGGGGCCCTTCGACGCAACGCTCGAGTCCTTCGTTGCGGCCGTACAAGCCCATCAGATCGAGCTTCACCTTCGTGCGGTCGTTGGCGCCGTCTACGGCGACGATGTGCTCGTCGTTTTGCAAAGCGGCGCCCAAGTGCTTCGGGCCAAAACGCTGGTGCTTGCGGCCGGTGCCCACGACGCTGTGCTTCCCTTCGAAGGCAACGATCTGCCCATGGTGCAGAGCGCGCGCGCCGCAGGGCTGCTTTTGGCCCATGGGGCCCTCAAGGCGTCCAGGCTGGTCGTTTGTGCCCTCGAAGAGCCGTCGCCGTTGGCCGCGTCCGTCGTCGCGCGCGCGCGCGCCCTTGGCATGGACGTCACGGTGGTTCACGAGCCGCCGCAGGCCGCCAAAGGGACGAGTCGCGTCAAAAAGGTCGTTCTTGCCGATGGCGCCGAGGTCGCTGCGGACGCGCTGATCATCGATGCGCCGCGGGCCCCATCCTACGAGCTGCTCGTGCAAGTCGGCGCCACCCTGCAGCATGAGCCCCGGGGCTTTGTGCCCGTGCTCACCGGATGCCAAGTGCGCGAGGGCGTCTATGCCATCGGCGAGATGGCGGGTGTCCCCCTCGACTACGGTGCCATCACGGCCCAGTGCGACGCTCTGACGTAAAGGGCAGCCGCTCAGTCGTCGAGCAGCGGACCGAACAGCGCCAGGCCGCCCAGCAGGGCCACCAGGTCGAAGACCGCGAGGATCACGAAGTAGGACTGGAGTTCGGCGAAGGGATACCCCGCGAAGGTGTCTTTGGTGCCCGCGACGCCCGTGAGCAGCGTTGGCGAGAGCAACGGCAGAAGCACCGAGGCCAACACCAGATCCCGCGCCCGCGTGCGTACGGTCATGACACCGAAGAGCGTGCCCGTGGCCGCGATGCCCACGATGCCCAGCACCAGCAGCGGCAACAGACCCGGCAGCACCTCGAGCAGCTCGATGTGGAACATGAGGCCCGCCATGGGCACCACCAGCGCCGCGATGACCATCAAGAAGACGAAGACCCCGGTGGCCTTGCCCAAGAAGATAGCGGCCCGCGACACCGGCGCCACGAGCAGACCCGTCAGCGCGCTCTCGTCGCGCTCGCGTTGCCAGGTTCGGCTGAGCGCCAGAACCGATGCGAATGCTATGGGGAGCCAGATGGCGCCCGGGCCAATGAGCTTGGTGGTTTGTTCGCCGCCGTAGAACGCCACGCTCGCGAGAATGGTGACGAGCACCGCAAAGAAGCCCGCGGTGGTGATGATCTCCCGCGTGCGCAGCTCGATGGTCAGGTCCTTCCACAGGACCACCCACACGGTCTGGGCAAAGGACGGCGGGCGCGCAGCCAACATGAAGCCGGGACGCTACCACGGGGCAGGCGCCACGGCTCCTTTTGGGACGAAACAGCACGGCCCCGCGGGCAGCGGCCTTACGGGGTCAGAGGCACGTCTGGCGTGATCTCTGTGGGGTTCGTGACCTGCGGCTCGATCCGCGCGCGCTCGCGCATGCGCTTGGCCAGGGTGCCCCGCTGCGTGGCGTCGAGCACGGGCAACATCTTTTCTGCAGTGTCGAGCACCCGCGGCGTGATGCGCGTGGCCATGGCCGCCATGTCCACCGCGGGCAGTGCCACGTCTACCTTGAAGTCGTCGTTGGGAAACGCTTCGAGGGCTTGCGCAAGTTTGCCGTGGTGTGACTTCCAAAGCTCGGCGGCAACGCCGGCGTTGTCTTTGAATGCTTCGAACATGACGAGCCGCAGGCGACTGTCTTGCTCGTCGCTGAGGTTCAACTCGGCGAAGGCTTGTCGGAGGGACGGCGGCCGCGACGCAGCGCCGTCTTCTGCTTGCGCGTGGTGCCCATGTTTGTGTCCCTTGCGTGCCGCCTTCATCTCCGTTTCCAGCGCCGCAACGAACTCTTTGCGTTGCTCTTTGCCGAGCAAGTCATGCAGCGCCTGAATCGCTGCCCGGTGATCTGCCTGGGCGGCGCTGGCGAGCCGGACACACGTGTCGATGTCTGGCTGGAGCTGCGCGCGGTCGAGGCGTCCGGCCTCGAGCTGTTTGGCTGCGGTGTCAGCCAGCGCGATCTTGGCGCTCAGCATGGGGGCGGTGTGGGCGCTCGTCTTTTGGAACAGCGCCTCGATGTCGGCGCGTTGCTGCGCACTCAGGGCCACGTTGGACAGCGCCTTGGCGGCCAGACGCGACGGCCCCTTGGCCTCGGGTGCAACCGGGGCCCGGGTAAGCGCAGACTCGGCGGTCTTGGTGTCTTGCGCGACGGTCGGGTCTTGGCTGGCGGCGCTGCAGCCCATGGCTGCGACGGACAACGCGAGCACAGTCGCGACGGACAGAAACGAATGTTTGATCGTCATGCCCACCATTGTGCGTCGCGGGCCCAGGAAGGCTACGCCGTGGCGGGTAAACTTGTGTAAGGGGCGAGCCCTGGCCCCAACGCGGTGTTGGGCCCAGCCAGCGCGTTTTGCCCGAGATTTAGAAGATAAAGACGCCCAGGGCCACCACCGTGGACCAGAGGCCCTTGGCGTGGCCCTCGGCGCTTTGCACGATGTTGCGGGTCTTGAGCATGGTCTTTTCCATCTTGAAGACCTGCTCACGCTCGTTCCACGCCGTCTCGGGGTCGAAGTCGATGCCCAAGGTGGTGGCGAGCATAGTCGCTGCAAGGTCTTCGGCGTACTCGCCGGCCTTCTTGGAGGTTTCGCCGTAGCTGTGGTGCTCGGAGAGGTACCCGTACATGTTCGGGTCCGCCGGTCGGGCGAGGCCAATGGAGGCGGCGATGAGGCGGTTGGCCTCGTTGGTGTCTTGGCGTGCCATGACGCAGTGGACGATCTGGCCGGCCTTGATGAGCTTCTCTCCCTCTTTGCGGCTGAGCTCGACACAGTGTGGGGGGAAGATGGAACTCACCGTGACCAGGTTGGCCTTCTCGATGCCAGCATCGCGCAGCGCCAGCTCGAACGACGAAAGGCGATCTTTGTGAACGCCGACACCGTTGGTGAAGAACATGCCCTTGGGCACGAACATCTCGTGCATGACGGGGAAGCCGGTGTCGCCCAGTTCGATACGACCGCGCACCGCGCTCTTCTTCTTCTTCTTCATCGTCCGCTCGTCTCGATGCTGGCTGGTGGCTCTCGCGCTGCACGCGGCTCCGTGCGGGGGGCGCGACCAACGAAGAGCAAAGTTATCCGAAACCGAAACGCCGATGGGTAGTGGAGTTCCAGAAGTCACACACCCGTCACAGCGGGCAGAACTCGGGTGCCTTGGCAAGGGCCCGGCCAGGCCGCACGACGAGAGCGCATTGTCGCAAATGCCCAGGCGGCCAGCCCGCCGAGGCCCCAAAGCCCCGACCCCAAAGCCCCGAGCCCCGCTCACGCTCGCAGCAGCCCGAACCCGCTCGGAATGGTGCGAGTTCGGGAGCGGGAGCGGGAGCGGGACTCAGCGTGAGAGGCCCGTCAGAAGAGCCCATCAGGCGCCAAAGAGAGACGCCAAAAAACAACAAGGGCCACCCCGCCGCGAGAACGGCGAAGTGACCCTCGTGACGGAGCGCAGGGCCCCAGGGGCCGCGCTTACTTCTTGGCGGCTGCTTTTTTGGCGGGCGCGGCCTTTTTGGCGGGCGCGGCCTTTTTGGCGGGCGCGGCCTTGGCCTTGGTGGCCGCCTTGGCGCGCTTGTCGGCGCTCTTCCACATGTCGAACAGGCGCGGAACGGGGTAGGCCGAGAGGCGGGACTTGTAGCCCTCGTCCTTGGTGCGCTTCTCGAGGTCGAGCAGCGCGCCGATGAGCTTGTCGCGGGTGCCGAACTTGGCCTTCACCTCGGTGAACGTGGCGTGCAAGCGAAGCAGCTTGGCGTTGGAGACGTGGGCGAGGCCCTTGTCTTCGTTGGTGCGGCCGAGCCACAGGTCGGCGCCGGCGAGCTTCTCGACTTCGGCGACCAACTTGGCTTTTTCGCCGAACTTTTCTTTGGTGATGGCGAGGGGGCTCTTGGACATGATCAACTCCGTAGGTGCGCGAGATCACTCGCGCGGCAAAAGGGAACAGCGCTCATAGCAGCGGGTTTGCCTCGACCGCAAGGAGCACGAGCGGTGTAAGGTCTGCGCAGCCCAGACGTTTTCTGACCCGAAACATGATTCGAGGCCCGATGAACCCAAGTTTTGCGCCACTTTGGCGTGTTGTCGGGGCGGCCAGCTGCCTCGCGGTTGTGGCATGTGGTCGGGCCGGCGCGGCCCCTCCCGAGAGTCCCGCCAGCGAGGCTGCCAGGTCCGCCTCCGGCGCCAGCTATGGGGTCACCGCCTCGGGCCCCCGGAGCAAAGACGCCCCCGCCTCGGAGGTCGCCGCCCCGGGTCGCCCGGTGCCGAGCGACGCGCCCACGAGCAGCGGAGCCCCCGCCGCCGCCGCCCCGCACGAGGCGGCCATGCTGGTCTACACGGCTCGGCTGTCGTTGGCCGTCTTCAAGGTCGATGTTGCCCTTGGCGAGGTCGAGCGCCTGGCCTCGCAGTTCGGCGGGTACCTCTCGGTGCGCAAAGACGACGAAATCGTGATTCGCGTGCCCCGGGACCGCTTTCTTCAGGCCATCACCGCCATCGAAAAGACCGGCGATGTTTTGCACCGCGACATACAGGCCGAGGACGTCACCTTCGAGTTCACGGACCTCGAGATCCGCATCAAGAACGCCCGGGCCATGCGCGACCGTTTGGTGGCCTTGCTCGACAAAGCCCAAACCAAAGACGCCATCGAGATCGAAAAAGAGCTCGGGCGTGTCACCGAGGAGCTCGAACGGCTCACCGGCCGCATGAAGCTGCTGCAGAGCCGCCTGTCGTTCAGCACCATCACCGTGGACTTCAGCGGCAAAGGCGCCCAAGTGGCGCCCAAAGTACGCCTGCCGTTCCCGTGGCTCTACGAGCTGGGCGTCCCCGGGTTGCTGAACCTCCGCGAAGACGGAGGTGCGCAATGACTTCGCGAGGGTACAACGCGCGAGCGGGTCGGTTGCTCTTGGGCGCCGTCATGGCCATGGTGCTTGTGTTCGGCGCTGGCTGCGGTCGCCCGTTCAAGATCGACACCGCTCCGGGGTTCATCGAACTCAAGAACCAAGAGTCCTTTGCCTACCGTTCGGCCACACCCGAGGGCGTTGTCGTTGGCGTTCGTGTCATCGAAGACGGCGATCGCGCAGACCTGACGTTCTGGACCAAGACCGTGTTGATGCAGCTCCGGGAGGGCATGTCCTACGCGTTGCTCGAGCTCAAGGACATCGAGTCCAAAGACGGTACCAAGGGCAAGCTCCTGCGCTTTGGGCACGACGATGCGGGCAAGCCCTTCGAGTACCAAGTGGCGCTCTATGTGGCCCAGGGGCGCTTGTTCTTGGTGGAAGCTGGCGCCGCGCAGCCCGAGATGGACAAGGCGCGGGCCAGCGTGGACTACATCATGAAGAGCGTGAAGGTGCGCTGCAGCACCATCGTCTCGCCGGTGCTGGCGTCCAGCACCTGCAATCGTTGGTGAGCGTTGTTTGGGAGAGTGCCCGCTTCCGGCGTGGGGCGCGTAAGATACGTACCCCGATGATTCGTCACGCTGCCCTCGCCGCCGTTGCCGTTGTCTGTGCCGTGGGCTGCGGCTCGGCGCCACCGGTTGCGCCCCTGCCGCTCCCCAAGGCCCAAGCTGCGTCCGCAAAGCCCAAACCGAAAGGCGTGCTGCGGCGCGACGAGACCGATAGCAAGGTGCTGAGCTACGTGTCGGTGCCCTGGGGCTTTTCGACGTCGAGCTATTTCATCGACGGGCCCGAGGGGCTCGTCATGATCGACCTGCAGTTTTTGCCCTCGGCGGCGGAGCAGGCCATCGCCATGGTCGAGGCCCAGACGCACAAGCGTGTGGTGGCGGGCATCTTCCTGCACCCGAACCCCGACAAGTTCAACGGCGCGAGCGTGCTGAAGGCCCATGGCGCCCGGGTGCTGACCAGCACCGCCGTGGCCGAGCACGTACCGCACGTCCACGAGATTCGCCTCGCTGCGTTCTACGACCGCTACAAGCCCGACTACCCCAAGGCTCCGCCGGTCTTCGAAACCTTCGAACTCAAGGGGTCCACGCCGCTGCCCATGAAGCTCGCGGGGGTGGAGCTGGCCCTCCATGGGCTTGGGCCGGGCTGCAGCGAGGCGCACGTGGTGGTGGAGTGGAATCACCACGTATTCGTAGGAGACTTGGTGGCCAACGGCACCCACAGCTGGCTCGAAATTGGCCGCACCGATGTGTGGGTCGACCGCATCAGCGAAATCCAAAAGCTCCAGCCCTCGCGGGTTCACCCCGGGCGTGGCCCCAGCGGCGGCCCGGAGCTGCTCACCCAGCAGAAGACATACCTCACCGACGTCATGGTGTTGGTGGGCGAAGAGCGCCCAGGCCGCGAGGACGACGAAGAGGGGATCGAGCGCGCCAAGAAACGTGTACTCAGCAAGTACCCAGCGCTCGACTACGGCGTGTTCTTGGACATCGGATTGCCCGCCGAGTGGAACCGCCAAGCCAAGTTCCGAAGCCTGCGCGGCAAGTAGCCCCCTGATCTTGGGGCGCAAATGCCAGGTGTTGCGTCCCCAGTGGGGCTCAGCGCGTCAGCACCCGGAAGAAGCCGCCGGTGTCCAGAGACCCGCCGAGTACCACGTGGCTGCTGGTGGTGCTTACAGCGAACACTTGTTCTTGCGTTGCCGAGCCCACCACGTGGCTCCACAGGTAGCTGCCGTCCGTGCTCGTGCTCACCACGAAGCCATCGTTGCCGCCCTGGGCCACCACGGCGCCTGCGCCCAAGTCCACGGAGCCGCCGAAGAAGCCGCCATAGGTCACCTGACCGGCCGCCGTGGCCGCAACGCCGGAGACCCCGTCCCCGCTGGGCCCGCCCACGCGCTTGGACCAGTTGTGCGCGCCGGCGCTGCTCAGCGACGCCACGAAGCCGTCGCTTTGGCCCGCCGACGCGAAGGAGCCGCCCCCAAAGTTGATGGTGCTGGGGAAGTTGCCTCCGAGGATCACGTTGTTGGCCGCGTCGGTGGCGATGCTCTTGATCCCAACGCCGGCCCCGGCACCAAACGCCTGGGCCCAGACAATGTTGCCGGCCGCCCCTGTGTACTTGGCTGCCACAGCGGTGAAGTTGATGGCCGCCAGCGGGCCGTTGCCGAAGTCGGCGCTGCTTTGGATGAAGCCGCCCACGATCAGGTCGTCGGCGCTGTCGAAGGCCACGCCGTCGACGCGATCTCCGCCGGTGCCCCCCACAGCGCGTGCCCAGATCAAGCTGCCATTGGCGCTCGAGTATTTGCCGAAGAACGCGTCGCTGCCCCCGGCGGCGGTTATCACGGCCACGCCGTTTTCGATGTTCTGGGTGAAGTCTGCTGCGATGGCCACGTTGCCGGCGCTGTCCACCGCGACGCCGTGACCATAGCCAGCCGATTGGGTCACGAAGCGCCGCGACCACTTGTGCGTGCCGTCGTTGCCGAGCTTCAGCAAGAAGGGATCCGGCGCGATGCCATTCCGTGTCCCGCCGCCAAGATCCACCGCCGAGGGGCCTACGTAGCCAGTCACGACGATGTCGCCGTTGTTCGCGTCGAAGGCGACGGCGGTCGCTCCGTCGTCGGGCGCGTTCCCAAATCGCTTGCTCCACACGTGCGTTCCCGCAAGCGTGTACTTGGCCACGAAGATGTCGTTGCTGCCGGCGCTCGTGAGCGCGCCGCCGCCGAGATCCGTAACGCCCGTAAATGTGCCGACGATGGCGATCTCGCTGCCGCGGATGGCGACGCCGCGGACGACTGCGTTGGCGAACAAGCGAGAGCCCACCTGCACGTTGGGGACACTGGCGTCGCCGGGGCCTGCGTCGGTGCTTGCGTCTGTTGATGCATCGGTGGACGCATCAGTCGATGCCTCGGCTTGTGCATCCCCCACGCCGGCATCGGCTGCCGCGCCATCGGCGACAACGTTGCTGTCGGCGCCGGCGTCTGTCGCCGCGCCCGTGTCGGTCTGGGCGTCGGCATTGCTGCCCCCATCGGTGCCAGAATCGAGCGTCGCGCCGCCGTCGACCAGCGGCGGGTCGATGTCTTTGACGGTGCAGGCGGCAGCAACCATGCCCGCAGCGCCCAGCCCAAGAACCCCAAGCACCACGTACCCGCGGGACGAAAGCGATCGCATGTCCCGATGCTGACGCACAGGTGCGGCCCCGCGCGAGAGTCCGGCGAAGATGCACCCGATCGTGCTAATCCAGGCAGCGTCATGACCGACCGACCGAGGCTTAGGTTCGCACCCTCTCCCACCGGGTACTTGCACATTGGCGGTGTCCGCACTGCGTTGTTCAATTGGCTGTGGGCCCGCAAGACGGGCGGCACCTTCGTGCTCCGCATCGAAGACACAGACCAAGAGCGATCGACCCCAGAGAGCCGCCAGATCATCTTCGACTCGCTGCGCTGGCTCGGCATCGATTGGGACGAGGGCCCCGAGAAGGGCGGCGACCATGGCCCGTACACCCAGATGGAGCGCCTCGGGCTCTACAAAGAATGGGCCGACAAGCTCATCGCCGAGGGCAAGGCGTTCCGGTGCTACTGCACCAAAGAGGAGCTCCAGGCCCAGCGCGAGGCGCTCAAGGCCAAAGACCCGAAGGCCGAGTTCAAGTACCCGGGCACCTGCCGCACCCGCAGCGATCAGCCCGACTTGCCCTACGTGGTTCGGTTCAAGGTGCCCAAAGATGGCGCCATCACCTATCGCGACATGGTCTTTGGTGAGGTCAAGACGCCCAACGCGGCGCAACAGGACTTCGTGCTCCTGCGCTCCGACGGCATTCCTTTGTACAACTTTGGCTGTGTGGTCGACGACATCACCATGAACATCGGCATCGTCGCCCGCGGCCGCGACCACATGGTCAACACGCCGCCGCAGATCATGCTCTACGAGGCCTTCGGGGCCAAGGTGCCGGCCTTCGCGCACCTGCCCATGATGCTCAACCAGAAGGGCGCCAAGCTCTCCAAGCGCGATGGCGCCGTGGGCGTGTTCGAGTACCGCGACGCGGGTTATGCCCCCGAGGCCGTGCTCAACTATCTCGTGCGCTTTGGCTGGTCCCACGGCGACCAAGAGGTCTTCTCCAAGACAGAGCTCGTCGAGGCCTTCAACTGGGAGGCGTGTGGCCGGGGCGACGGTCGCTTCGACCCAAAGAAGTTCCTCGCCATCAACCAAGAGCATCTCAAGGCGCCGAGGCTCATGCCCGAGGCCGACTATGTGTCCCGCACGCTACCGTTCATCCAGGCCCGGGGCCTCGCGGCGCCCTCGGCCGAGCGCCTCGCCGGGCTCGTGCCCATGATCCGCGACCGCGCCACAACTTTTGTCGACGCCGCCGAGCGCCTGGACTTCGTGTTCCGCGCCGAGCTGCAAATGGACGAAGCCGCCCAGAAGAAGATCCTGGTGCCCGCCGCGGCGCCAGTGCTCGAGGGGTTGGCCGCGGCCCTCGATGCCGTGAGCGACTGGGCCGAGGCTCCGCTCGAAGCGGCCGCCGATGCCTTCGTGGCCGCCCAAGGCCTGGCCATGAAAGACGTGGCGCAGCCGGCGCGTGTGGCCCTTACGGGCAAGTCTGCAAGCCCGGGGCTCTACCAAGTCATGGTGGCGCTTGGCCGTGACCTCACGCTATCGCGCGTGCGCGCCGGCGCCGCGTTGGCCGCCGCAGCAAGCTAAAAGGGGCATCGCACGTCTATGTTCCTCGGGCCGCGTCACGACATGCCCACGGGCAACCTCACGGGCTTCCAGGGCTTCCTGGAAGACGTGAAGCCCCTTTTGCCCGTGGTGTTGCTTGCCTTCGTACTGCCTGCGCTCTGGTTCATGTTTCGCGACACCTGGCGCGAGCTCGACGAAGACGCGCATCGGCACCGCGGCAACATGCTGGCGCGGGGCACCACAGACTCGCGGCCCCTCACGGCGCTGGCCATCTGCGCCATGATCCTGACGCTGCAGGAGTACTACGGTGGGCGCATCTATTTCGATGCGCGCATTTGGCCTTCGTTGGTCAAGTACGACGCTGCGCACCCCGGGCGCTTGCATCTGCTGCGCTTCGTGGAGCTCTACGGCTTTGCTTGGTGGGCCGGCACCCGCATCGCGGGCTACGTGTTCGTGCCCTTCTCGCTGTGGAAGATCCTGTACCCCAAAGACAGCTTGCTCGACCTTGGCCTTCGTGGCCGCGGGTTTCTCAAGCACGCGTGGATCTACTGCTTCTTCTTGGCGGTGGTGCTGCCCGCCATGTTCGTGGTGTCCCGGTCGCCAGACTTTGGCTCGTATTACCCGTTCTACAAAGGCGCGAGCCGCAGTTGGTACGACTTCCTGCTCTGGGAAGCCATGTACTTTGCACAGTTCTTTGCCTTGGAGATGTTCTTCCGCGGCTTCTGGCTGGGCACCTTGCGCAAGAGCTTGGGCTCCGGCGCCATCTTTGCGATGGCCGTGCCCTACTGCATGATCCACTACGGCAAGCCCTACCTCGAAGCATGCGGCGCCATTGTCGCCGGCATCGCCCTGGGCTCGCTGTCGATGAAGACCAAGAGCATCTACCAGGGCTTCTTGGTGCACGTGACAGTGGCCGCGCTCATGGACTGGCTCTCGCTGCACCACCGCAACGCGCTACCCACGGTGTTCTGGCCGCCGCCCTAGGGGACACACTGCGATTCCTTGCTGTCGAGGCCATTCTGGCAGTCGTTGTCGCGGCCGTTGCTGCAGTCCAAAACGCCGCGCTCGCACGGGACGTCCCACTTTGCTCTTGTGCCATCGAGGGACAAGGTGCACGAGCGAACCACGGTTGCGCATCTGTTGAGCGAGCCGAAGTCGCCGCACAAAACGGTCTTGCCCAACGGGTTCTTCTGGTTCGCTGGCCCCAGGCAAATGCAGAAGTCCTCGGACTTGTCGGGCGTGCCGTTGCAATCATTGTCTGCGGTGGAAGAGCAGTTGCGCGGCCCGGGTGCGGGGCCGTTGCATGCGCCCCACGCGCCGGCGCTGCAGGTTTGGGTGCCAGTGCAAGCGCCCACGCCGCAGGGCCGCGTGTCGCCGGAGGTGCAAGCGCAGCCTTCGTCGACGGTGCCGTTGCAGTTGTCGTCTGCGGGCGTTTGGCCGAGGGGGGTACACACCTCGAGTTTGGGGCCGACGGCCCCGAGGCACGTCGCGGTTCGCTGTCCGGCGCCCAAATCCACACAGGCCCACTTGCCCGGCTTGCATGCGCCGAGGGTAGGAACAGGGGTGCCGTTATCGAAGTTGCAGGGGTCCCCTGGGTAGACCAGCGTCCCCGCGTCCCCCACGGTGCAGGGTAGGGCGGGCGGAACCACGTCGGCGCCAGCGTCGGCCGCTGCGTCTGCCGCGTTCGCGTCCGCCTCTGGCTGCGCATCGCGAGCATCTCCTGCGTCCAGGGCTGCGTCGGCCAGCATCGTCGCGTCGGCCCCAACGGCTGCATCGGTTGCGGAGCCTCCGCTGAGGCCGCTGGTGCCCACCAGAAGGCTACACGCTCCCAGCGCCAGGCCGAATGCACCAACAACGAAAGATGCCCGGACCGGAGTCATGCCCCGCAGCATATACCGCTCTGATCGACGTGTGGGGCGCGAGCGCGACGCGTTGACCGGCAACGGGCTACGGGCACCGACAAAGGGTGCCGGCCGTGTTCGTCGTGCCTTGGTTGGAGCAGCCACCCAAGTAGTCCGCCGCGGGGCACGTGGGGTTGCACACGTTTTCGGAGCTATCTCTATTGCTATTGAGGGCCGGAGCGCACACGCGGGCCCGCGTTGGCACGGTGCAGGCGGGGGTGTAGAGCTGAGGCTGTGAGGTCTCTACCTTGCACCCTGTCCCGATGCTCACCTTGTAGAGCTTGAGATTGTCTTCGGCGATCCAGTAGTGATGCGCCGGAATGGTTACACCCCGAGGCGCCGTCCAATCGGAGCGGTTCGCCACGGAGCAGCCCGGGGCGCACAACGCTGCTGCGTTGGAGGACGAGATGGCGCCGGCACATCCAATGAGCGTCGCGCTGAAGGTTTCCTTGGGCGTGGTGCGAGAGCCTTGCGGCGTTCGGCAGACGTTGCACTGCCGTTCGGCGCTGTCAGGTCCGCCCTGACAGTCGTTGTCGCGGCCGTTGATGCAGTCTGGAACGCCACTCTCGCATGCGATGTCCCACTGCACTCTGGTGCCATCTGGCACCGCGGTGCACGTGCGCTTCACGTCTGCGCACTTGTTGAGCGAGCCGAAGTTGCCGCACAAGACTGTGTCGCCCAGTGGGATTTTCTGGTTCGCTGTCCCCACACAGCTGCAGAAGTCCTCGGACTTGTCGGGCGTGCCGTTGCAATCGTTGTCGGCGGCGGAAGCGCAGTTGCGCGGCCCGGGTGCCGGGCCGTTGCATGCGGCCCACGCGCCGGCGCTGCAGGTTTGGGTGCCAGCGCAAGCGCCCACGCCGCAGGGCCGCGTGGCGCCGGTGGTGCAAGGGCAGCCTTCGTCGACGGTGCCGTCGCAGTTTTCGTCCGCGGGCGTTTGGCCAAGGGGGGTACACACCTCGGTTTTGGGGCCGACGGTCCCAAAACACTGCGCGGTTCGTTGTCCGCCGCCCAAGTCCACGCAGGCCCACTTGCCCGGCTTGCACGCACCGAGGGCCGGAACAGGGGTGCCGTTGCTGTCGAAGTTGCATGGGTCCCCTGGATAGACCAGCGTCCCCGCGTCCCCCACGGTGCAGGGTAGCGCGGGCGGAACAACGTCGGCGCCGGCGTCGACGAGCACGTCGGGGCCGGCGTCGTCGGGGCCGGTGTCCGGGGCGGCGCTGTCTTCGACGGCTGCGTCGATGCCAGACGTGGCATCGGCCGGAGTGCTCGCGTCTGCCCCAACCGTTGCAACCTCGAAGGAGCCAAGAACCGTGGTGCACGCGCCGACGGCAACGGCGAGCCCAGCGAGCGAGAATGCCAAAGACAAACGACCGCGCATGGGCACAAGTTAGCCGACGTGAATCCCATCGGCCATACCCCGAAAGGGTGACAACGACGCCCGCCCGGATGCCCCGACTGGCCGCTCTGCGGCAGGCACGAACGAAGCCCGCGGCTGCGGGGGCCTGGTCGTGTGTCGCCCTTGTCGCCGCAGGTGCGCCCCGAGCCAGGGTAAACGCGCGTGCTCCGCGTTGCTCCTAAGGCGGTTGCTCCCAAGGTGGTCGCTTCCAAGGTGGTCGCTCCCAAGGGCCACTGCACATCGTCTTCGTCTACAAAAACAAGCGCTTTGCGCCCCCCGGCCAACTGAGCTACAGCTCCGCGGTCATATGCGTCGCCTTGCCCTAACCTCGTCGGTCTTTTTGGCTTCCACGCTTGCCTTGCTCTCGGTGTTTGCCGCCTGCAGCGACGACCCGGCTCCGGCGCCCGTGGTCGATGCCGGGGCTCCCGATGTGGCCGAAGACACGGCGCCGCCTCCGGGCTCCATCACCGTCGCCGTGCAAGAGGCAGTCACGGTGCGCCGGGGCCAGTCCACCAAGTTTACCGCCACGCTCACGCGCGGCGCAGGCACCGGCAAGCCGGTCACCTTCAAGGCCAAGAGCTTGGGCCAGGGGCTCACCATGGCCGACGCCACCGCCAGCGGCACGGACACCACGTTCGAACTCGAACTCAAGGCGTCCGGCGCTGCGGCGCTTGGCTTTGGTACGGCCAGCATCACGTACCAGGTCGAAGGCCAGACCCCGAAAGAGGTCGCCCTGCGAGTGCTCGTGACCGATGGCACCAGCGGCGGCTACGACAATGATTTGGGCAACGGCGGCTATGTGCAAGTCGTGGTCAAGGCGGGCGCTGCCATCTCCGGCGTCGGCGTCGTGGCCAAGCCCGAGGGCATCTTCGTGTTGGCCGCGTCCGCCGCCGACGAGTCCTTCCTCGTCAAGTTCGACGACCAAGGTGCGCTCGACACGGCGTTCGGCTCGCAAGGCATTGCCAAGCTGCCCGCGGCCCTCAAGAAGGCCAAACACCTGGCCGCGAGCGCTACGGGCCTCTTTGCCATGGGCACGGGCACCGGCGACACGGCGGTCATCATTCATCTTGGTCTCGACGGCCAGCCGATTGCAGGATTCGGTACCCAGGGGGTCGCCACCTCAACGCTGACGTCGCCCTCGTTTGCGGCGCTCGGCTCTGGCGGTGTGGTTGTGGCTGGGCTCAAGGGCACGGCGACGCAAGTCTGCACGCTCAATGCAAATGGCGCCCCGGCGTCGTTCGGCACCGCTGGCTGCGTAACACCAGACTTCGTGCCAGGGCTCGTGCCCTACGGCCTCTCGGTCAGCGGCGACAAACAACCCGTGCTGCTCGCCTACGAAACCGGCGCCAAGAAGCTGTGGCTCGTTCGCTACCAAGACGATGGCGCCTACGATCCCACCTTCGGCAACGCCGGTCGCGTGACCGTGGCCTTCGACAGCCTCAGCCAAGGACTCCAAAACCCCACCGAGGGTCGCGTCAGTGTCTCGCCCGCACTCTCGGTGTTCAGCGCGGCCCAGGCGCAAGCCGCCGGGGGCGCCGCCATCGGTGTCGGCAAGACCACCAAGGCCGGCAGCTCCGATGCGGCCTTCAGCAAGTCGTTCTTGTCGGGCGAGCGTCTCGCCGGCTTGATCGCATTGCCCGACGAAAAGCCCCTGGTGCTCACCGCCGGCAACGGCTTGTACCGTCGCGGCATCGACGGCAAGGTCGACAACTCCTTTGGCGTGCTCGGCACTGCGCGGCCGGCGCAGCCTGCGGGCGCCGTGGCCGGCGCGTTTACGCTGGATGCTGCGGGGCGCGTGGTCGTGGTGGGCTCGGTCCCCAGCGGCGAGGCGCTGCCCGATGCCGGTGCACCCGATGCCGATCCCGACGCGAGCGCCGACGCCAGCGTGGACTCCGCGGTTCCCGCCCCGGCGACGCTGTTGTTGCTCTCGCGCTTCTGGCTCTAGGACTGGGCGAGCGCCGCGCTACTCGGCGGTGTTCCGCAGGGCCGACAACATGTGCTCGATGGCCGCCCCCCGCAGCCGAAGCTTCGGGGGCGAGTTCTCGTAGAGCTTGGCCAAGGCCGAAAGCGCCGCCATGTTGGCGTCGCGGGTCTCTCGACGAAACGGCTCTTGGGCCAGGCGGCGCCACAACAGGTGCTCCAGGCTTCGTCGCTTGCGCCCGAGGGCCGTGGCCGCGCGGTTGACGATCTCGACGGAGCACGGGTCGGACTTCATGGCCCGCAAGAACAGCGCTGCCGAAGAGCCTCCGCGGCCCAGCACCTTGGCCGAGGCCTCGCCGGCGTCGGCCAAAGCCAACGCGCGATCGGCGTCGGACTTGGCTTCTTCGGCCCGGGCCAGTGCCGCGCGGGCCTCTTTGGGCGCGCCCCGTTCGCCCTGGCCTCCCCACGGCACCACGCGGAAGACCAAGAAGGCGAAGAACGCCAGGGCCGAAACAAGGAGCGGGATCTGGAAGTCCATGGCGGGTGAGGCCCTCATGCATAACCATCTTGCGCACCCTGGGCCAACACCGCGGCACATTCGGGTAAGTTGCGGGCCATCAAGGCACGTGCGACCATGATCAGCGTGCGGCTTTCGTGGTCACAACTCTTGTTTGGCGTGGCAATTGGCCTGATGCCTGCGGCGGCGCGCGCCGACATCTACCAGTACACCGACAAAGACGGCGTGGTGCACTTCAGCACCGGCAAGCCCCAAGACCCGCAAGCCAAAGTTGTCATCAAGAGCGCCCCGCCCAAGGCCGCTGCCTTCGCGCCGCAAGACCGCGATCCGTCCCGGTACACCCGCTTCGACGAGTGGATCCGCCAAGCCGCCGCGCTCTACCAGATCCCCGAGCAGCTCGTCCGCGCGGTCATCAAGGTCGAGAGCGACTACGATCCACGCGCGGTCAGCTACGCCGGCGCCCGCGGGCTCATGCAGCTCATGCCCGACACGGCAACGCGCCTCATGGTGCGCGACATCAATGATCCGCGGGAGAACATCTTCGGCGGCGTGCGCTACCTGCGCATCTTGGCCAACATCTTCAATGGCGATCTCGAGCTCACCGTGGCCGCGTACAACGCCGGCGAAGAGGCGGTGATGCGGCACATGGGCATTCCGCCGTACCAACAAACGCGCGACTACGTGGTGCGCGTGTCCAAGTACTACCGACGCTACCGAGCTGCCACCGACATGGTGCAGGCCAGCACGCAGCCGCTCGACTGAGCCGGCCTCGCGGTGCTGCCCGCTTGCTCGGCGGTCCGTGCCGCTGAGTCAGTTACGCAAAGCTACGCGAGAGCTGCCGACGCAGCTACGCGAGAGCTGCGGTTGTCACGGAGGTCCAAGGTCGACCTCGGGAAGCGCGGCGCCCATGGTCCCCGGTAGCAGGCCGCGGTTTTGCGTGTCGCCGATGCCGAGCTGTCCGAACTGGTTGCTGCCCCAACACTTGACGGCGGTGCCGTCGAGCACTGCACAGGCGAACTCGGCGGCTGCGGCCACAAAGGTAGCCTTGCGCCCGGCACCGAGATCCACTGCTCGCAATTGGTCGTCCATTTGGTTTTCCTCCTCGCCGCGATTGCCCGCTGCGCCGAGGCCCAACATTCCTTGGGCGTTGTTGCCCCAGCACTTGACGTCTCCATTGGTGAAGCGCACGCACGTGAAGTTGAGCCCCCCCACAACTTGCGCTGCGGAGAGCCCAGTGCCCAGGGCAACGACCTTGAGGTCTGCACCCATCTGCCCCGGCGTGGTGCCGTAGTTGTCCTTGTTGCCAGCACCGAGCTGTCCTTGATCGCCGCGTCCCCAACAAAGCACATCCCCCTTGCGGAGAATGCAGGTATGCGCTGCCGCGACCATGACGTCGTTCGTTGCGCCGTTGACATCGACCGGCGGCAGCCCCGCACCCATCTGAACCGGCTTGTCTCCCCGAGAATTCGTGTCCTGAAGACCCAGTTGGCCAAAGGTGTTCGTCCCCCAGCATCGAAGGCTTCCGGACTTCTCGATCACACACGCATGCGAGGGCGAAACGCGCACCGTTAGCTGCTCTCCTACGAGATCCAGGAGAGGCAGCGCGGCTCCCATTTGTCCGGGTTCGCTTCCCCGGTTCTTCGTGTCGCCGAGTCCAAGGCGGCCATCGGTATTGTCGCCCCAGCACTTCACCGTGTTGTCGCGCAAGACGGCGCAGGTAAAGTCTCCCCCGGTGTGGATGTGCAGTGCGCTCGCGCCCAAGCCCAGGTCGATATTCTTGAGATAGCTGACGAGTTCGTTGGCGGCACCACCCCAGTTCTGCGTGTCGCCACGCCCCAACTGCCCCAGGTTGTTGTTGCCCCAGCATGCAACGGCGCCGGTGTTGAATCTGGCGCACGTGTGAGAGTTACCAGCGGTGAGCTGCACCGGAATCCGGTTCGGGCCAAAGTCCACGAAGGGAAGCGTGCTTCCCATGGTGCCAGGGGCACTGCCGCGCGGCGTTCGGTCTCCCAGACCGAGCTGCCCCGACGTATTGAGGCCCCAGCACTTGACGCGACCGGTGGCGAAGAGCGCACAAGCGTGGTTGAAGCCAAGGGCGAGCTGGGTAATCAAGGGCGCCACAGGCCCCACGTCCGCTGCATCGAGATCCGGGACGAACGCGCCGTCGGTAACGACGCCAACGTCGCTCGATGCGTCGAGCCCAGCGTCGGCGACCGCGGGCGGGGGTAGCGTTGTGGGCTCGTCCGGCAAGAAGCAACCTTCGGGCGACGAGCATGCCGCCGCGTCCACGTTTGCCGATACGCACGCGCCGCTAGGACCACAGGTGCTGTCGGGGCCGCACACGACACCGACACACGCTGCGTACAGCGTGATGGGTACCCGCAATCGCTGCCGAGGGATGAACGCCAGGTTCCGCCGCGCCACGATGCAGTCGCTGGCGCCAGCGTCGTCTGCGCACGAAGCTGCCGAGCGCCCGCGCAGACCCAACGCGACACGCAACCTTAGGGGCGCGTCGCGGCGCTCGGCATTGGGCACAACCACGATGTCGCCCACCTCGCCATCGGAGAGCCACGGGTCTGCCGTTTGCACCAATGGGCCGCTCGTGCTGGGGCCCTGGTTGGCCCAGAGCGCAATGTTGGCCCCCGGGGCAAAGGCAACGTTGGTGCGGATGCGCACGGTGGCTTGCGTAGGCTGCTGACACGATGCAACCCACGCCAGACAGGCCAGCGCAAGCAAGCGCGCCGTCGCGCGGGGCCATCCCCAATGGCGCATCCGCGTAGGGGTAGGGGGCATAGGCATATTGTACAACTGCGAGGCGCCGGCCGAGCATCTTCTCGGCGCCCGCCCACGTAGAGCCTGCGCGGTGACCCCCTCTGCGCTTTCGTGGCGCTACGGTGCCTTGGGGGCCATCGATGACATCGGGGCCTCGGTGTCGAGGTACCAACCTTCGGCCAGACTGTGGGGGCCACCCACCGGGCGCATCATTCGTTCGGCGCGTGCAGCGTACAGGCCTTCGTAGAGTCCGTTGAAGGCGTGGCAGCCGAGCAGCAGCCCTTGTTCGATTTGGTACCGGTGCCGCGGGTGCGCAGCGTAGGGCTCGCGAAGCAACCGATAGAAGCCCTCGGCGTGCTCTTCGTCCAAGTCTTGGTGCGTGGTGTAGTGGCGGATCTGCTCGGCAGACAAGAAGCCGCGGTCGACGATGCCGCGGCCTATTTTGGCCGAGATCGTGGCGAAACAGTCTTCGATGAATCCAAGGGTCGCGATGGCGGTGAACGTATCGTCGAGGGTGCAAACGCCCGCCAGCGTGGTGTTGAACTGCCGCACGCAGGGCCACAAGCCTCGAAGTTCGATGTCATCCAAGCTGACGCCGAGGCGTGCCAGCAGCGACAAGAACGTGCGCTCGTGGGACAAGCGCAGCTTACCGTGGCCGTGCTCGTCGTACACGTTCTCCAAGATGCCCATGCGCATCTCGGCCCGCGGCAGGCGCCCGGCCAGCGCCATCATCGGCCGGGAAAAGAACACGACGGCGAAGAAGAATTGGATCTGCGTCTCGACGAAGTCCTCGCGCGAAAGCGAGCCGTCGGCGAGCGCCGTCACGTACCGATTGCTCAAGATCTGCGACGAGGTCTTGAGGTCCGCAATGAAGTCACGCATGGCTCCGGATGTTACCAGTGCCGCATGCCAATGGTGCACGCGATGCGCCACATCCGGAGCCACGCGATAGGCGTCGCTCGGAAGCGCTGCCCGGTCAGTCCGCGCTCACAACAACCTCGGTAGCGTCCACGACCGCACCATTGTCGTTCGATACAGGCTCCACGACAACGACGGCAAACGCGCCGGGGACCATGGCTACCTTCGATTCGATCTCGACAGAGAAGTCCTCGTCTGTGTCGATCTCGGCGGAACGGCAGACGCGGGTCTCCTCGAGCACCTCGCCGCCGTTGCGCACTGGTCGACTGCCGCCCAGCTCGAAGCTTGCGTCTTTGACCCACGTCACACGCAGGCAGAGATCGCCTTCGTAGTCGCTGTAGCCCCCGTTCGTGAAGATCACGTTCAGCCGCGACCGGCCTTGGGCATCCTGTGATGTCGTGACGCCGGCCACGGCCACGGCCGGGTCCGGAGGCGGACACCCGCAGAGCGCCGAGCTGCCAAGGGCCAACGCCGCGAGCCGAAGGAACAAGGAGCTTCTCATTGCGGCACCTCCGCGGAGCGGACCACACCGGGGTCGAAGAAGTGTCCGTTCCTGTAACTGAGGGTTGCCACCAACGAATCGCCGACGGTGCGCCTCGTTCTCTTCATGGCGAAGCGAAGTTCGGTGGCCGAATTCCCGGCGAGCTTGTTCGATGTGCATTGCTCCCGAGCCTCGATGAGCCTCGTGGGGTTCTCTTGGGATAGCCATTCGAGGCGCACGCAAAGTGCGGTCTGCTGCGGCCCCTCGTTGTTTTCGATGCGTACCGTGGTCTCCACGCGACCGTCAGGCAGTCGCTGTGGCGATACGCTTGCGACGCGGAACCTGGGCGCGGGGTCGGCGGTGCAGCCCGCGAGGAGCGCGAGCGCAGCTGCGATGTATGGAACGCGAAAGCTCATTGCCCGCACCTCGCAGCAGACGCGCGTGCCGGAAGATGACGGAGGCCAGGGCAACGAAGTGCCAAACGTGTGCAAGAAAAGATCATGCGGAAAGTCAAAAGCAGGCCTCGTGCCAGCGACGAAGTCCCTCGAATTCTCGGGCGGGGCGGGGTCTGCCGATGCCACGGGTGTCCAGTGCCTGGTCACCGGCCAAGGGGGGACGTGGACAGGGCCCAACAGCCTATCTAGGTAGGCGCTCCCGAACGGTTCTGCGCCGATACGCGTCGCGGGGGCTTTGCTGCTCGAACGTTGCATAGCAGCGGTACGCGCCTCCTCGCGCCTCGCCCGGCTCGCGTCTCGCCGCAAACCCTCGGTCCGGCCTACGGAGATAGGCTCCAAGGCACGGCGCCGGCTCGCATTGGCCACCAGTCTGCTCGGGTCCACAATGGGTGCTGATGCACTCGCTGGGAGCGCCGGGTCGTACCTCGGTTCGCTCGTGACACGTTCGAGGCTTCGGTCGGCGATGCCTAGATCTCACTGGTGGCGATATGCACCCGCTCGAAGCGAATGGGCGGGAACGGCAGCCTCATGGCGTACACCGTGGCCCGGGAATCGGTACGAATGCCCAGCGTGTCGAGCCATGCGGCTTCGGCGACGCTTCGCTCGTCGAGCGCGAAGCACAACGTGCGATCGGCAGCGGCCGCGCGTGCCGCGGCTTGCAGGTAAGCGCCAAATCCGTGGGGCCACTTGCTGGGCCCCGCGCCCAAGTGTTCGAGGGGCATGGGCGTTCGCGATGGGCCCACCAGCAGATCTTTCTTGCCCAAGGTGGACACCGGCGCCAGGCGCGCATCGGGCGACAGATCCAGCACCCGGGACGCATCGGGTGCTCCCGGAGCGTGTCGCAGGTCCACGGCTGCCAAAGTGGGCTGCGGCACGAAGTAGATGCGTAGCGTGGCGATGGCGCCGCCCAGACGCGCGGGGTGAAGCCTTCGAGCCGATCGCATCACATCGCCCTTGTGACCGCGCATGGCCACGCCGTACGCCATGCTCCAGCGAAACAGCCGAGGCTCGCGACGGGCGAGCCAGAGCCCGCGGACGAACAGATCCCGGGCGACGTTCTTGCCGCGCGCGGACGGTGCCACCTTGAGGTCGCACACGTACGCCGCTCGTACGACGTGGCCGCCGGCCTGCGCCCGCCGCAGGACCACTGTGACGACGCCAAGCACCGCGTCGCCCTCGACGGCGAGTGCGAACCGCGGCTCACCCATGTCCGAGAAGAACGGGTGGTACGCGTCGCCATGCCGAATCACGAAGGTCTCGGTGCTGTCTTTGGTGAGCGGGTACCGAATGTCGTCTTCGAGGGTCTGCAAACCGGGCAAGAAGGGGCCCAGCTCGCCGGCCTTGCACAGCACGAACCTCACGGGTGCCGCACCCCCACGAGCACCCGCTCGTAGAACAGACTTCGGTCCATCGCGAGAAGCTCCCGGGCGCGCGCGTCGTCGAAGGCAAAGTG
>JBIKNA010000352.1:0-7995 GCA_044358965.1 Polyangiaceae bacterium | reverse complement strand
GGTTACGACCTCCGTCACGGCTTCCTGAACGACGACTTCTTCCCCGGGGCCGAGTGGACCACCCCCAAGGCCATCGACGTGGCTGTGGACCTGCGCCGGGAGAGCTGCCCCAACGTGTTCATGGACTCGCGGCTCTCGTTCACCACGCATCACCGGGCCACCCTCTTCGACCTCGATGTCGAGGCGCGCGAAGAGCTCGAGTCTCCCGATGTGCAGCCCAGCGGCGAGCTGCATCCGCTCTACCAGCCCGCCAAGGTGGTCTTCGGGCAGAACTTCGATGCGGAGCCGGGGCTTGCGGCGCTCTTCGCCTCGCTCACCAAAGAGGCACTCGACGGCCGTATCCAAGATCTCGTCGAAGTGACGCGCACGGCCAAAGTACCGACCAAGTGATCCGAGCACGGGCGAGGTGGTTCCCTGGGCTGAAGGCGCAGGGAACTCCTCGAAGCACGCTCGTGGCAGATCTCACCTCGAATGCACGCAAGGTCCAAACCGGGCCTTCCGCCGTCTTTCACATGAATCTCGACATCTCACCTTCGTGCCCAAGATGAAATGCCTTCGTTGCCACCTCGTCTCGCGCTTCGCGATTTGTCTCGTCGCCTGCCTCGGACTCGCTGCGGGCTGTGCCAAAGGAAGCGACGGCGACCCCGTGACCAACCCAGATCCAACCGATGCGGCAAACCTCGACGAGACCGTCAGTCCGCAGGCTCCCGACGCGACCGACGCTGGTCGTGCGGACAGCGAACGCCCCGGAGATGCGGGCAAGGCGGACACGCAGGCGGCCCCGGACGCTGGCGCTATTGCTTGCGATGCGCCCAAACCCTGCGAAGGCGCTCAAGACCTGGGAGAGGTCCGGGGCGACCGCGGGCTCGATACCCGTGAAGCCTCAGGCACCACATCTCAATGGCTCCGGGTACTTGTAAAGCAGCCGAGCACGAGCCCTTGGGGCGATAGCACCGTGACCGTCACCCTCGACTCACCCCCGGGTGCCAACTTTGACCTGTTCACACATCTCGGACCGCTCAATTCGGGCCCGGCAAAGTGCAGTGGTGTCGCCGACGGTACGTCGACCCATGCAAGCGCAACGGACTCTGTGCACCTGGAGTGGCCTGAGACCCTGAGCGACGAGACACGCTGGCTAACCATCGAAGTCCGGCACGTGTCCGGAATGTGCCGCTCGTCCGTCCCGTGGAAGCTCAAGGTAGCGGGCAACCAATGAGCCGAAGCCCGCGTCTCGCTGATTCGAAGCGGCCTTGCGCGATCGAGACTCGTCCGCCGTCGTTCGTAAACTCATGGCGTGTGACCTGCCTCGGTGCCGCCGTCGAGTGATCTCGCCGGCGGCGGGGCGAACGCCGCGAGGCAAAGCGCCAAGCGATTCGTGTGGGTGACGATGCGCAACTCCCGATAGCTCACGGGTCTGTCCGCGATGGAGAGCACCTTGCCCGAGGCGCTGTACTCGACGCGGCCATCCCGAATTTGCGAGATGCGCCCCTGGGCATCGCGCTGCACTTGGTGCCCGCCAATCTTGGTGACGTTGCTGGCCCAGTCGTAGTCGACGGCCTCGCCGTTCAATCGTGAGGGGCGACCGGTCCAATCGTAGTCGATGCGGCTTCCGTTGATGTTGCTGGGGCGGCCGGTCCAATCGTAGTCGACGGACTTGCCATTCACCTTCGATACCTGTCCGGACACGTCGTAGATCACATCGTAGTCCGTGCTGCTTCCGTTCATCCTCGATGGTGCCTCCCGGCCAATGGGGAACATTGCGGTGCCACAGAAGGCCCGGGTCGCGGCTTGATGCGGCTCCGTCAGCGCAGCCCCCGCGCTCTCTTCGGACTCGACATCGTTGGCCGCGCAGCCCCCCGGGCCCACGCACAAGACCACAACGGTGATACGAGACGCAACGGATGCACTCACACTCTGGAACCAGCAGCTCATTGCATCGACATGTGCGACATGTGTTCCATGATGCAAACGCTCGCGCATGTTCACGGAACCTCGAGAAAACGAACGTTCTCGGCGAACTGCGATCGGCGCGATCCGCGCTGCGTGACCGGGGCCCACGCAGGCTCGTCGCCCCAGCGGTTGTCGCGAGTTGCCTCGCGCTGGGCTGCGAAGCCGGTCGCGTGCGCTCGCGAAGCCGAGACTTTCGCACATTGGCGCTATCTTGCGAAACCTCGATGACATGACCGATCGGTCGGTCTTGGCATCGCGTTTGCATCCGGGCGCTCACATGAAACGTGCGTCCGTTGCGTCTGCGGTCCTGGCTAGCCTGATGGTGTGCAATGTCGGTTGCGCCGTCGCCCATACAGACGAAGACGAGGGCACCGAGGTCGTGGCAGATGGCTTGCGCAACGCCAACGGTGACGAAGAGGTGACGAGCGTCACTGCGACGAGCCTGAAGACCTCGACGCAAGACGCTGCATCGCTGCCCGGTACAGAGGTGTGCAAAGTGCCGAGCGGGACCAAGGTCATCTTGCGTAACCCCACGTCCATTGGACGCCACGTTACCGGCTTGCTGCGCTCCGCCCACGGCTGCGGTGGCAAGTTTGCAGGTGGCAACCGCGTGTACGTTTTTCGAGACCACTTCTCCGGTTGGTCTTCCGGAGCGCCATCGGAACCAGAAGCCGACAACTCCGCGGGGCTCTCGTCCTGCTCGCCAGCTCGGGCGAACGGAGTTGTGCCTCAGTTCCACAGAACGCTGCTCGATACCATTGCTTACGCCGAAGGTACTCGCGGGAGGGGGCAGGACGGGTACAACGTGCAGTTTTCGTACGTCTACTTCACGAGCTGCATCAATCACCCGCGGCGCATTCAGTCTTCGGGCGGGTTTAGTTCCGACGCCTCCGGTCGGTACCAGTTCTTGAGCACCACGTGGGACTCCCTTGGCTACGCAACGTTCACTCCAGACAACCAAGACCGCGGCGGCATGAAGCTCGTTGTGCGCAGGGGGTTCACCGTTCCGACGACCCGGGCCATGAACGCCACAGAGTTCGCGAACCTGATGAACCGCATCTCGTGGGAGTGGGCATCGCTACCGCCCGGACGCTACGGCCAACCCAGCTACTCACTGGGTGCCATGCGAGCAGAATACTGTCGGTTGGCGGGTTGCTAGCGGTGACGCGTTTCAGCGTGATCAATGGCCTACTGGTGTTGGGGCTCCTCGGCCTCATCACGGTTGGCGCGCTCTCCTTGATCGTTCCGCCCCGTCGCGTCACCGAGGGGCCGCAGGGTCCAAGAACGCCAGCCGCGGTGCTCACCGACGTGCACGCGGGCCCCGGCTACCCTGTGTCGCGTAACGAGGTCCCCGTCGAGAGCGCACCGTCGAGCGGACCCGTGCGCGGTGTTCCCGCGGAGCGTCATCTGCTCGCTGCCGCACTCACAGCAGATTGCGGAGCGTCCTGCCGCGCTCGGCGTCTCGAGGCCATCGAACACGTGGTTGTGGCCCGTTCCGTCGATGCCATCGCTTTGCTCGGTTCGGTGGACATCGCGAGCGACGGCTATGTGGCGGCAGCCGCCATTCGGGCGCTGGGGGACCTCGCCACCACGGCACCCAAGGCCGAGCGCGGAGTCGCTGTTGGCACCCTGGCAAGTTGGCTCACCAAGTCCCAGGCACTGGGCGAAGCTGGATACGGAAATGTGTCGCTGATCGTAGACGCGCTTGCCGATAGCGGAGCGTTGGACGCGGTGGCGCCGTTGTCCAGGGCTCTCGACTCCGAACACTTGCCGCTGCACCTCGAGACCAGAACCGTTCAGGCGCTCACGGCCATTGGCGATCCATCGTCCATCGGAGCCGTCCAGCGCTTTGGCGACAGGCTCGATGTCATGGGGGCGGGTCCAACGCCCTTCGATGTGGAGCTGCGAGCGGAGGCCCGCGGCGCGGTGCTGGCTTACCTCGCAACGGTCGCGCCCGCAGCGCGCTAGTGCCGTGTTGGCTGCACCAGAAGCTCAGCACAAATGATGCAGGCGGCCCCGGTGACGGTGGCGAGCAACGCGCCCCAGCCGAGCATACGCATGACGGCGATGGCCTGCGCGACAAGGCGGAGCGTGAGCGCCGCAGCGGTGACCTCGTCGGCATATCCCGACGCACTCTGGTTTCCCGGTTAGGCGACTACGTCCCGCCCAGGCCCAGGGCGCGCAAGCCCTAGGAAGGCGCCGTGATCGTTCGTTGTGGGCTCGCGCAAGGCGAGTGTCCCTTGGGCACTGGGTCTCTGCTAGTCTCCTGCGAGACGACCCAATGGACAGGCTGCCCTCCGCGAACATCGGCGAGGTCATTGACGGGCGATTCCGGGTCGAACGCTTGCTCGGGACCGGCGGCATGGGGGAGGTCTATCTCGCGAAGGAACTCCAGCTGGAGCGGGCCGTGGCCATCAAGTTCATTCGCCCCGAGTTCATCGAAGACGAAGAGATTACCGAGCGGTTTCGGAGGGAGGCCAAGGCCGCGGCGGCACTGGGGCACCCAAACATCGTGCAGATCTTCAGCCTGGGTACCGGAGCTCGTCCCTACTTGGTCATGGAGGCGCTTCGGGGGAGGAACCTCAGCGACATGCTTGTTGGTGTGCAGGGGCTGCCACCTTGGCCGATGTCGCCGTGCAGGTGCTCTCGGCGCTGGATGCGGCGCACAGGGCGGGCATCGTTCACCGCGACATCAAGCCCGCGAACATCTTCATCTGCGACAACGAACGTGAGCTGTCGGTCAAGCTCCTCGACTTCGGCATCGCAAAACAGTCGACGGCACCACGCCTCACGGGCCAAGGCGTGTTACTCGGCACCATGAGTTACGTAACGCCAGAACAGGCCTGCGGTCTCGATGTCGATGGGCGCACCGACTTGTTCTCCCTGGGCGTGTGTATGTTTGAAGCACTTTCAGGTCGCAAGCCGTTCTTTGACTCCAACGACGCCGATGTCTTGATCCGCATCATGCGCGGCATACGCCCCTCGATGCTTGAGGCCGTACCGACACTCGACCCCGGCTACGCGGGCGTCATCGAGCGCGCGCTCCAGCTGCTTCCAGACAACCGCTACCCAGACGCCAATTCCATGCGGATGGCTCTCTTGCCTTTCACGACCAATGCGCAGGTTGGTCCGGCGCCGATTCGAAGCTCCGCCCCAAGCCTGCGCGGGAGCGAAGTCACCGGCCAGCTACCGGTGGCTCCGGGTCCGTTCGCCGCTACCGAGGAAGTGACGCAGGAATCGGCCGACGAAACAACGCAGGATTCTCGGGACTCAGTGGACTTGTCCTACGCGGTCCGCGCCGACGCCACGCAGCGCAACCTGCAAACGATCGAAGCATACGAGGCCGGTGAATTCGAGGTTGAGATCGATGTGGATCTTGACGAAGGGGAATCCAGCTTCGAAGAGACTGTGGCAGAGCGTGTGTTCCCGATACCCCCGAAGGTCCGCTGACGACGGTTACGTCGCTCGAGTGTCGTTCGCGGGACGTGGCTTTGAATTCCCTTCGCTCCCAGTGCCGCGCGACGAGGTCCCCGTCGAGCGGACCCGTGTGCGGTGTTCCAACGGAACGTCATCCGCTCGCCGCCGCGCTCGCCGCAGATTGCGGAGCGTCCTGCCGCGCTCGACGTCTCGAGGCCATCGAACACGTAGTTGCGGCCCGTTCCGTCGATGCCATTGTTTTGCGTGTTGGCTCCGGTAGAAGCTCAGCCCCCACGTCTGCGGCATCGGGGACCAGTGAACGTTCCGTTCGAGCCAACGGCGCCCGCGCGCGGAGCCTTTGTGGTCAAGCCTCTGCCCTCAAGGGGATGTTCCGGAGACTCCGAACTCGGACTCGAGCGCGAGCTTTGCCGCGGCGTCGAGCTGTGTGTCGATGCCGCGGACGACGTCTGCTGGGGCACGTTTTCGTCGTTTCGCGGTGGTTGGATCAAGTTGATCGCGGTGCCCGGCCCCATACCCCCTCTGCAGCGGCGCAAGCGAGCGATTGGCGAGATCGCTGCGGTGGCGCTCCGTGATGATGGGCTCGCGATACGCGGATCCAAGCGACAGCACTAAGGCGTGCGGGACTCCGCGCTGTCGCTAACCGCGCACGCGGTCATGGTCAGTGTCCCCCACACGAGGCATGCGCCTTCGCCCGCTTGTTCGCGAGACCGGACCTACGCCTGTTCCCGGAATCCACTCAACGTCCATCGTCCACGCCCACCTCGTTGCATAGGGGCGCGCTCTTCGCGCTTGGCTGAGAGTTGAGCTTCCACCCATGGAGACGGGGCGCTGAGCCGCGATCGCGCCGATCGTCCGGCGCGATCGCACCCAAAAACCCGCGGTCTTGCGCTGCACCCACATTGGCACACCGTGTGCCCCATGACTTGTCCGTCGCCCGCAACTGGGCGCCGTCGACCACCACTAACCAACCCAAAGAAAGCCCTGCTGCCATGAAAACTCTCTCCGCCCAATGCCTTGCGAAACTCCTGTCGAGTGGCCTTCGTCTGCTTCCAGTCTTGGCGTGTGCCACGGCGAGCGCTGCATGTTCTGCCGAAACCGCCGACACAAACGACGATGTGCAACAAGACGACGTCGTCGCGGACGCGCTGAGCTCACCGCCCGACGGCAACATCGCCGTGCTCAGCGTCTCCAAAGACAATGGGAACCAGCGCAACCGCTACGCAAGGATCGAAGCCCAGTTGGCGCTATCGAACCTGGCCTACGAGAAGAGCGTTGCGGCGACTTTCACGTGCCTCGAAGGTTCGGCCAAGGGCAAGGTCTTGAAGAGCGCATCCGCGAGCTACAAGCGGAGCCTTGCGAATGGCAAAGAGGAGTGGACTGCGGCGCTCGATGGCGTTGGCGGCGATGCCACCTGGGTGATCCCCGGCTGCAACAAGTTTGACGTGCAGGCCACAGTGACCATGGCGCAGAAGCAGTCGGTCTCAAAGACCTTCAGCTTCGACAGCGGCGCGGAGCAACCACGCATCTCCATCATCTCGTCAAAGTTCGATCCGGGCAGCCAGAGCTACTACGCATCTCGCTACGCCAACGTTGTCTTCTCGATGAGCGTCTACAACGTCTCGTACAACAAGACCGTGGACGTCGACTTGATCTGCCTCAAGAACGGCGTGGAGATTGAGCGCAGCACGCTGAACGGCGGCAGGTTTGTCCAGTCCCTGGGCAACAACCGCGAAGAGTGGCTGGTGTCTCTGGTTGCCGTTGGCGGCAACCCCGTCGACCTCATCAACAAGTGCGAAGCGCTGGTCGCCAAGCCAGTTCTCACGGCCAACGGCCAAGTGAGCCGCGGTGCGAGCGAGACGACCTCGCTCAAACGTCCGTGAATCTGCCCGCCCCCTCGGGCCTCCCCTGACCGAAGTCCCGCTCGCCCGTCCCGGCGACGGACTGGAACGAACATCTCTCGCACCAGGAATCTCAGCCAATGCTCACTCGCTCCCTTTCGTCATTCCTCCGGCCCTCCGCAGCTCTGGTCCTCGCCATCTTCGGAGCCAGCGCATCTGCGCTTGGCGCGTGTGCGGCGCCCGTCGATGCCACGGCCGAAAGTGAAGCCGACCAGATCGTCCAGCAGTACCGGAACCTGCCAGTGGGACTCACGACGGATGTGGGCTCGTTGCGGGAGGTAATCGAGCGCGACAAGACGAAAGGCGCTTGCGAGCGACACTTCGCGCGCTTGGACCCAACAACGGAGAAGTTCCGCGCCGGCGCAGGCCAAGACGCGGGCGCTCGACGTGATCTGGTGCTCTGTGGCAAGCACCTCTTCTTCAACCTCCCGTTCCCGTCGGACACGGCGGTTCCAGAGAACCTGTTGCGGGCGCTCTTCGATGTGTTCCCCGATGTCACAGGTCCTGCGATGACCAAGCTCGGCTTTCGCGAGAATCCCGACGAGCCCGGCATGCCTCTCGAGTTTCCGCTGATCCCCAGCACCAAGACCGGGCCAGTCCAGCTCTTGACGGGGAAGGCGCGGACCATGACGTGCGTCGCGTGTCACATGGGTCAGCTACCCGACGGCAAGTTCTCGGTGGGCATGCCCAACGAGAAGCTCGACCTCGC
>JBIKNA010000351.1:0-8000 GCA_044358965.1 Polyangiaceae bacterium | reverse complement strand
GCGTCGAGCGGAGTTCCATAACGTGCCGGCGGGTGCATGCAACTGAGCGAACGATGATCTGCGAACGGGCCCAGCCAAGCCGCGCCATGGGGTGCTCACATCGCGCGACCCGCGCATGGCGCATACCTTCCAGATTCCATGCTCCGGTCGCCCTCCCTTTGTCACCCAAGTCTCACGCGTAAACGTTCGCGCACGACAGCCCGGGCGAGCCAAGCATCGTGCCCCCATGATCATCCCTGCGTCCCGCTAGCCCCCCCTCTCCCCTCTTCGGCGAGCGCTCCCAAGGGGCCGGAGGGGTTACGCGCTTTCGGGTCTGGGCAAGCAGCCGAGGCTGGCCCGCCCAAGGCGTGTAAGCCTGGATAGCGACGCCTAATTCCTTACCTAGGGGCAACGCCATCGACTCGAGGCGCTTCCTAACACCGGTCTACAACAGCGGCGCCTTCCGGCGGGCCAACGAAGCGCGCGCAGCCCTACCCGAAAGCGCGTGGCCCCGCAGGCCCCAGATCCAAATGATCCCCCCCCTAGTCCCATCGAGTCCCAACGCCGAAAAAGCCCTTTTGAACAAAACCGAATTCCGAACCAGGAACGCCCAGCGCGCAGCCCCGCCCCCGCAGGCGCTGGCGCGCCGTTGAGCCCCAGGACGGCACCCAAGCAGTGAGCGTGCCGGTGGGATTATTTGACCATGTCGCGGAGGGTGGCCACGCCGTCTTGATCGCCCATGACGATGAGGGTCATGCCGGCTTCGAGGATGAACTCGGGCTCGGGGTTGTACACGAAGCTGCGATCCGTCATGCGCAGGGCCACGACGAGGAGCTTGGTCTTGGCGCGGATGGGGACGTCTTTGAGGGCCTTGCCCATGAAGGCGGACGAGGGGGGCAATACGATTTCTTCGAGGCGCAGGTTCTTGTCGCGGTCTCGCAACATGATGTCCAAGAACTCGGTGACCTGCGGGCGGATGAGCTCGCTGACCATGCGGCGGCCGCCGATCATGGTGGGGCTGACCACGGCGGTGGCGCCGGCGCGCAGCATCTTGGGTGAGGCTTCGTCTTCGACCACTTTGGCCACGATGCGCGCTTTGGCGTTCAGGCTCCGGGCGCTCAGGGTCACGAAGAGGTTGTCTTTGTCTTCGGTGAGGGCGGCCACCACGCCGCGGGCGTCTTTGACGTTGGCGGTAAGGAGCGCATGGTCGTGGGTGGCGTCGTCGTGGACGTAGAGCATCTTGCCGCCCATTTGGTCGCGAGAGATGCGCTGCAAAAGCTCGAGGTTGCGGTCGATGACCACGAAGGGAGTCCTTGTGGCGATGAGCTCGTCGATGACGTGACGCCCGGTGGCGCCGGCCCCCGCCACCACCACGTGATCCGCCAACGACTCGATGTGCGCGCGCATACGGTTTCTCCTCCACACTTGGCCCAACACGCCCTCGACCAAAAGGGCGGTCAAATTACCTTGTACGTACGCCAGGGCGCCGACGCCGCTGACGATGAGCGAGACGGTGAGCAAGCGGGCGCCAGGCACCTCGCCCATGTTCGACAACTCGCCGAACCCCACCGTCGAGATGGTGATGATGGTCATGTACGCGCACTCGGCCAAAGCCCAGCGGCCCTGACCCAAGTGGTAGAATCCGAGCGTGCCCGCGGCCACCAGGCACAAGAACACGATCACCGCCAAGAGCAGTCTTCGGATGGATGCGTTCATGAAACCGGGGCTCGAATCTTAAGCAGGGAGGGGCTCTTCGGGTAAGCTAAACCGGCTTTGAACCGACTGACCAACAACGTGCTTTTTGTTGCGACGGGGCTATGGCTCCTGGCCTGCGGGGCCGGCTCCCCAGCCGACGCCGAGCGCAACGGGAATGTCGAATGGCTCGAAAAGGCTGGCACGCCCGAGGCAGTGTCGGCCCTGGGGCGCCTGGCGGACAAGAAGCCCGCAGCGGCAGCTGCCCTCGAACGACGCAGCTCCTACGACGGAAACGCACTTATTGCCGCCTGGCAGGCGCACACGCGCAATGCGCCTTGGGGCACCCAGCTGCTGCGAAGCGCCCTCATCGACCCAGCCCGCGCCGAACTGGCCGCCCGGGCCATGGTGCGCAAAGATCCGGCACTCGCAGTATTTGCGCCCGAGCTCGAGCAAGCCGTGCAGCGCTTGGCATCGGGCTCCCGGGGCGCCGTGGTGGCCGGGGTCCTTGCCAGCATCGGGCCTTCGGCGCGGCCCATGGTCGAGCGGCGCCTGGTCGATGCCAAGACCCGCGGCCCCATGTGCGAGGGCATCGGGCATCCAGAATCGGCCAACGACGCCAAGACCGCGCTGCTCTCGGTGCCCGTCGAGGCCCGCGACCACGAGGCATGCATCAACGCGGTCATGCAGCTGGCCGTGGCCGACGACTCGGTCTTGGGGTGGTTGGGCACCGCGGCCGAACCCGGTCTGCTGGGCGCTGCCGGCAAGAGTGATCTGCCCTGCCCTCGCCTCTTGCTCACCTGGCAAAAGGCACTCGAGAGCCGCCCCAAAGAGTCGTTCTCGGCCCTCACCATCTCGCTGTCGCGCGCCATCAAGCGATGCCCCGCCGTGTTCGACCCAACCCTCGCCGCCTTGGTCGAAGGCAGCGCCGAGTCCCGCTCGTGTGTGGTGATGGCCATCGACCCCTTCGGCGGCGAAACCACCGAGCTCCCCAAGACCTGCGCCATGCTCGGCAAGGTGTCCGTAGACGCGCGCGAGGCGCACAAAGTCCGCGAGCGCGCCGCCGACGCCAGCAACCACGCCTGCCGCAACGTCCGCAAGTAGCAGCGGGATCACGTGCGGTAGGGCCAACGCGCAACAGCGCGGGTGGGCTCTCGCAGCGCAAAGCCGCTGGGCGAGGAGGTTGTGCTTCATAGGGCCTTGGACGAGGTCGTGTCGCCAAGTTGTGGCGCGTCTAGGCGCGCCGAGCCCCTCAGCCCGGCCCCAGGCGCTTACGGGAGCCCCGCACCCGCACCCGCACCCGCACCCGCACCCGCACCCGCACCCGCACCGGGCCCTTTCAAGCGGCGACGAGATGTCTGCGGCCTCGCCAAACCTTCAGTAGGTTGTGGCATCGGCAGACGATGCCCCACTCATGCGACACCTTGGAAAGGCCGACTCCCGCACCATCGACTCGTGGCCTACGAGGTGGCGCTCGCCCTGCTCTCAGACAGGGGGAGAGTGCCGTCCGCGATGCTGCCATCAAGGACCCCAAGCTCCGCGACCAGGCGTTGCGCGCCGCCAAGAGCGCCGCGCTCAACATCGCCGAGGCTGCAGCGCGCGTCTCGCCCGCGGACCGGGCTCGCGTCTTTGGCATCGCTCGCGGCGAAGCCGGTGAGGCTGCCGCAGCCGTCGAAGTCGCAGCCACTGTCGGGGATGCGTCCACCCAGGCTGCTGCCAACTGCGAGGCACTCGCCGATCGACTCATGGCCCTGCTCACTGGTCTCGCGCGCAGGTAGCCTCCGCCAAAGCCGTGCGCACCGGGCATCGGGCTCGGTGCGCGTGCGCGTGCGCGTGCGGGCACGCGTTAGGGGCTGGGGCTGGGGCTGGGGCTGAGCCAGCGGCAGAGGCGGGGGCAGAATCTATGCTGCACACGCTCTAGCGCAGGGCGCTACGCGTTTGGCGGCGTGGGCTTGCGCATCTTGCGCATGGCAAAGGGCACGACGCGATCGAAGATGGCCCGGGGCATCACGCGCGCGGCGCCCGTGATCAGGGTTAGCGGGAACTGGAACTCGACGATGGCGGGACGCTTCTCGAGCTGGTCGGCGATGAACGTTGCTGCGTGCTCGGCGCTCCACTCGAAGGGGCGCGTGAACCCGCCCTTCTCCGTCATGGGCGTCTTGACGAAGCCGGCCTGCACATCGCTCACGTCCACGCCGTGATCTTTGAGCTCCACACGCAGGGCCTGCAAAAACGTGGTGAGCGCGGCCTTGCTTGCAGAGTACACCGACGACGAAGGCAGCCCCGCGCGCCCGGCCAGGCTCGATACGCCCACGATGTGCCCGGCCCCGGCCTCGCGCAGGTACGGCAAGGCCGAGATGATGGTGCAAAAAGCGCCCTTCACGTTGATGTCGAGCACGGGTTCGGCGGCCTCCCAGGTGATGGCCGCGCCGCGCTGCCCCGTGGCCACACCGGCGTTGGCCACAACGGTGTGCAGGCCGCCCAGATCTTGATGGGCCATGCGCAAGACTTCGCGTGTGGCCGCGGCGTCGCGAACGTCGAGCAGGTAGGTAAACGCCGTGCCCCCCAGGGCGCGCACCTGGGCCTGCACCTCTTCGAGCTCGACTTGCCGTCGCGCCGCAAGGCCGAGTGGCACACCGCGCGATGCGTAACAGAGAGCCAGGGCCCGGCCGATGCCGCTGGAGGCACCGGTGATGAACACGCTGCGAGGCACAGAAGTTTGCACGGCCCGACGCTACGCTAGATCTGCGCGCGCAAGGCACCGGAGCGCAGGGCCTCTGCCCTGCCAGAGACCGCGAAATTCGCCACGTGTCGGGCCGAGCCCATCGTGGGGCTTGCGAACGTCGCGAACTCGCGGGATATTTCGACCATGCGCACGATTCGAATGGCCTTGGCCGCCGCGTTTGTTGGTTCGCTTCTTGTTGCCGTGGGCTGCGACGACAAGCCCCCGAAGACGGAAAACGACGCCAAAGAAGAGGTCAAGCCGGGCAAGCCCGGCGAGAAGCCGGAAAAGAGCGGCGACGGCAAGAGCGGCGACAACAAGAGCGCCTGGTCCTTCGACTCGTTCAACAACGCGGGCAAGTGCGAGCTGCGCCCCGGCAAGGTTGTGCTGGTCGACATCTGGGCCACCTGGTGCGAGCCCTGCAAGAAGTCCTTCCCCAAGCTCCAGGACCTGCACGTCAAGTACAAGTCCATGGGTCTCGACATCGTGGCGCTGTCTGCCGACGACGAGAAAGACGGCATCGCGGCCTTCGCCAAGCAGTACGGCGCCAAGTTCCCCGTGTGCTGGGACGAGAGCAAGAAGGTCATCAAGAAGTACGAGCCCAAGACCATGCCCAGCACGTACATCTTGGACAAGACCGGCAAGGTCCGCTTCACCCACAGCGGCTACCACGAGGGTGAAGAGGCCGAGATCGAAAAAGAGATCAAGAGCCTGCTCTAAAGCTGCTCTAAAGCTCGATACGAGCTCTGGGGGCCGCCGTGCTCTGCGTCGCTTGTTCGACGCAGAGCGGCGAGGGCTTGGGCCAAAAAGACGTTCGGCGATCAGACTGCCGAGGGCGTGCGCGCCGAGGCCACCAAGCTCGCGGGGCTCGGGGCCATCGTTGGCGTTGTGCAGCCAACACGAAAAGTCGAAGCGCGTGCGTACCTTCCCAAGCGGTACGTGCTGTTCACCATCAGCGTCGACCAGTCGCGCGCCGAGGCACCGCCCAGTGTCGCCCACGCAGCGTATGCCGTGGGCGTTGCCCTCATGCCGGGTCGGGCACCAGCAGCACCTTGCCCTTGGCCTTGCGGTCGTGCAGGTAATGATGCGCCTGCGCGGCTTCGGAGAACAAGAACGTGCGGTCTACATACGGTTTGATGGCGCCGTCTTCGTAGAACTTGATCAG
Source organism: Polyangiaceae bacterium (assembly GCA_044358965.1). GTDB lineage: Bacteria > Myxococcota_A > Polyangia > Polyangiales > Polyangiaceae > SXNL01. The sequence continues at coordinate 2,442 of JBIKNA010000351.1, read as the reverse complement.
ATCCAAGAACTGCTCGCGCAACATGTCGAGCTCGCCAAACAGGTGCCCCATGTTCACGCCGGCCACCGCGCGGTTGTGGTCCATCAGGCTCATGGGGCTCCACTTCTTCACGCGGATCACCTGCGACACGGCATGGATCAGACTGCGCTTCTTGCCCGACGCGGCCGACGACATGCCAAAGCACACCAAACGCCCACCGGGGCGCAGCAGCTCGTAGCCGTCGGTCCAGCTCTTGCCGCCCACCGGGTCGAGCACCAAATCCACGCCTTTGCCCTGCGTCAGCGCGCGCACCTCGGCCACGTAATCAGCGTCGTTGTCGATGGTGAACTGGCAGCCGCGCTCGCGGATGAACTCGTGTTTGCCCTTGGACGCGATGCCGTAGACCTGGCAGCCGCGCATCTTGGCCAGATCGATGGCGGCGAGCCCCACGCCGCCGGCCGCCGAGTGCACCAACACCGACGAGCCCCGGCGCAGGTTGCCCGTGTACATCATCATGTGGTGCGCCGTCAGGTACACCACGGGCAGCGCCGCGGCTTCTTCGAAGCTCATGGTGGCGGGCATCACGAACACCTGGGCTTGGTTCAGCACCAGCGTGTCGGTGTAGCCGCCAAAGCGAGGCATTCCGAACACGCGATCACCAGTGGTCAGGCCCTTGACCTTGGCCCCCACCGCGTCGATGACCCCGGACACCTCGTAGCCCACCACGCACGGCAAGGGCGGCGCATCGGGGTACAAGCCCACGCGCGCCATCAGATCGGCAAAGTTGATGCCCGCGGCGCGCACACGAATGCGCACCTCTTCGTCGCCAGGCACCGGGTCTTTGGCCTCGCGCACCTCGAGAACCTCCGGAGCCCCTGCCTTCGTGATCCAGATTTGGCGCATGGCCCGATGCTACCCCCAAGTCACAAGGCGTGCTCGTACGTCTGCCATTGCGGCGCGGGCCGCAGCGCGTAACCTTGGGGCATGCGCCTTGTCGCCTTCGTTGCCGCGGTTTTGTCTCTCTCGGCCTGCACCAAAAACGAGTCTATTGGCAACGAGCCTCCCCGCGCGCCCATGGCCGAGGGCAGCGTGGCGCCGCCCAGCACTGGCGTTCCGTCCGATGCGCCGCCCAAGAGCGACACACCGGCCAAGCCCGCGCCCATCGTGGCGGCGCCCAACGCCGAGGCTGCTCCGGCCCTTGGCGCTGCGTGCACATCGGGCCCCACGTGTGGCGTGCGCGGCCGCGTGGCTGTGCGCGCGTACTCGCACCGCGATTTCCGTCCCGATACGACCACGCCCTGCAAGCTCGTGCACCTTGGCGAGCGCGACAAGGTGGGCGTGCAGCCCGAGCTCGTGCGCGCCTGCGTCAGCGGCGATCGCCTGTACGTCTACAAGACTTGCATCATCTGCCGCATTGCCAGCGAGGGCGTTGTCGAGGCCGCCATCAGCGAGCTCAGCCCCGAGCAACTTGCCTACGTGCAAGCCCAGAGCCCGCTCTTCGGCGCAACGCCCTTGCGCACCGTGGCTGCATGGGAGAAGGCCATCGAGAGCGCCCGCCACGAGGGCAAGTAGCCTCTCTCTCTCTCCCCCGTAAACGTGCCCGTGCCCGTGCCCGTGCCCGTGCCCGACATTCACGAGATGAGCGTGCATTGCGTACATCGACCGACCCACAGAAAGTGCGCGGCGCCTCTTCCCGTGGAGGTCGCTCGGCGCTACTTCTTTTGGCCATGCAAGTCGACGCTCTAATCCTCGCCGGTGATGCCTCGTGTGAGCTCGAGACCAAGGGCTTCGTTGCCTGCGGCCGCCGCAAAGACGGCGAGACCTACGTCGACTTCTGGACGCGTCAGGGCAAGACCTTCCGCTACGTGGTCACCGAGACCGATCAATCTGCAGCAGACGTGGTCACGGGTTGCTTGGCGCTGGTGCAGGCCGAGTCCCTTCGGCTCGTGGCCAGCAAGGTCGACGCCTGAGCTGATCCAGCAGCGGAGCGACTTTGGCGGAGGCGGGCGGCGGCGGCGGCCGAGGCGGGCGGCTGCGGAGGGCGGCTGCGGCTGAGGCGGGCGGCTGCGTGTTCGGCAGCGGCTGAGGCGGGCGGCTGCGTGTTCGGCGGCGGCGGAGTTGGGCGGCGGAATGGGCACGCGAGAGACAACTGCGCCCGATGGGTGCCGCACAGGCCCGACGTCGAGCAGGGCCCACTGGTCGCCCGTGGGACCAAAGGTGACCTCGCAAAAGAACCCACCGGGCACCGGTTTGCGCGGCCCGCGGGTGCCCCGTCGCAGGGTCTCGGGCTCTTGCACCACGGCAAGGAACGACCCCGCAAGGTGCGCGCAGAGCGCCTCGATGTCGGCTTGTGTTGCCCCCTCGGCGTAGAACCTCGCGAGATCCGGCATCGGGCAACTAGCCCCGCTCGGCGAAGCGCGCGGCCAACGTTCGAATGAGTGATCCCATCCAAGGCTTCATGGA
>JBIKNA010000350.1:0-8007 GCA_044358965.1 Polyangiaceae bacterium | reverse complement strand
GGCACTGCGCATCGACGGGCGCATCGAACAAGCCTGGGCGGGGCACCCGCGCCGCGTCTCGATTCCGCACTACGAGTCCTTCGTCGACAAAGTGCAGCACGTCCTCGGGGTATTGCGCAGCGAGCTGCCGCCGGCCTGCGCCGACACGTGCGACGCCCTGCTTGCCCCAAGTGCCTCGAGGTAGCGCGGGGCTTTAGGATGCCGCGGCGCATAGCGCGACACTTGATAGCTGGCCGTGATGTGCCGGGAGGCGCACAACGTGATCCCTGCAAATCCGCTGTCCTCGAGCCCAGTCCCGTACGCGGCCCCGCACCGGCACCCGCACATTGCCTCGACCTCAGACAGCGGTGCCGCAGACTCTATCCCGCGCACGCCTTAGGCAGAGCCGAGCGGGCCGGGCAGCGCGCAGCGCAGGACCGGGGCGCGTGCGTCCCGGTTGTCGGGGTCCGCGACGAGCAGCAGTCCGTCACGCCGGGTGGCGACGATGCCTTCGACCTTGTGTCGACCCAAAAGCGGGTACACGGCGCCAACGGACCCGTCGGCGTCGAGCACGCCGATCACCGAGCCGACACACTCTCCGTCGTCGTATGCATTGTCCGTGCGTTCGGCGGCGGCGCTGAACAACAGGGTCTGCCCGTCGTTGTCGATGGTGCAGGCGTCGGTGAACGAGAGCCCCACGCCGGAAAGCTCCCCCAAGCGCACGGGCAGCACGCGCTCGATGGCGCTGGCGTCGATGCATGCCCGCGTTTGGATGGACGAAAGCACTGCGCTCAGAAGCAAATCGATGACGGCATTGCCCACGCCTTTGGCGCCTCGCTGCAGCAGCCGTAGGTAGTCGCCCTGAACCGCCGCGCCTTCGATGTTGAGGCCCGGGCACTCTCGTCGTCGCAGGGCGTCGTAGAGCGGTCGCAGGTCCACGAGCTGCGGTGTCGAGTCGAATGCGCCCGTTTGCGCGTTCCAGAGCAGGCGCACGCCGCGCTCCCGCGTCCCCGGGGCGGACCCGGAGCCGAGCGCCAACGCCACGTCTTGCCCCAGCCAAGTAAGCGACTCGAAGTCGGGCTTGGCTCGTTTGCGCGCGGCGTGTTCTTGGGGCAGTTCGCCCTCTAAAAGGCGCAGCCGCGCGGTCCTTTGCAGCGATGATGTGTCGTAGCTGTCCAGGAACAGTTCATCGTCGGCCACCACGTGCAGCGTGCGGTCGTGACAGATGAGACCACTCGCCGCAGACACATCCAGGTGTCCGCGCAGCTCCGGGGTGATCAACTGGGCTCCTTGGCCAAGGCTGCCTCGTAGCTTTCGTCGGAGAACCCCACGAGCACATGCCGTGGGGCGTCCGGAGCGCCGGCAACCAACACCGGGCGTTTGACGAGCTTGCCGTCGGCGGCGAGCCATGCAACCAGGGTTTCATCGGTGGCTTGGGCGATCTTGTCTTTGCCCAGCGCTCGATAGCTCTGTCCGCTGGTGTTGAGCCACTTGCGGACGGGCAGCTTGCTCTTGGGGATCCAGGTGCCAAGCTCGGCTGGGGTGGGCGGCGCAATGGTGACGTCGCGCAGGGCGTGCGCGATGCCTCGCGCAGACAGCCACTTGAGCGCCTTTTTGCATGTTCCGCATGCGGCGTAGGACAGCACCAGAACCTCGGAGGCCATGGGACCATGCTGCCAGATCCGGATGCCTCGGGCGGCACTATTCGTGTCGCTGGGCGCTTTGGGGTCGATTACCTCTTCCGCATCTGCTCCCGCGCAACCCGGGCACGCGGTATGGTCATCCAAACCCCGATGCACCGCGCGAGGCGCTCCCAAACTGCCAAGGGCAAGGCCCAAACGGCGCCACCGCGTGATGTGTTGGCCATGACACCTCGTGGCCTGCGCATCGTGGTCATCTCCGACACGCATGGGAACCCGCATCCGCGGGCTGTGGAGAGGGTGGGGGAGCTTGTTCCCGACGCCATCCTGCACGGGGGCGACATCGGTGCGCTCGACGTGCTGGGCTTGTTCGAGCCCATCGCGCCGCTCTTGGCCGTTCGCGGCAACATCGATGTGCACGCGACGCAAGTCCCCGAGCACCGGCTCATCGACGTGTGCGATGGCGATCGCACGCTGGTCACCATCCTGCTGACGCACATCGCGGTTTACGGCCCCAAGCTTCGCGCCGAGGTGGGGCGCATGGCCCGTCTTGGCGACGCGTCGCTTGTGGTCTGTGGGCATTCCCACGTGCCATTCCAGGGGCGCGATCAGGGCATGGCGCTCTTCAACCCGGGGTCCATCGGGCCCCGGCGTTTCGGTCTCCCCATTGTGTTCGGCGTCATCGACATCGAACCCACCAAGGTCACCATGCGCCACATCGATGTTGAAGGCGGCCAAGAATGGAGGGCAAACGCGTGAAGCGAGCGCTCGTGCCCGGGGTTGTCGCCCTGTCCTTTCTTTGTTCGTCGTGGGCGGCAAAGCCGGCCCGCGCGTGCGGGGCCTCGGCGGGCGGGGCCGCAGGCCTGAGCGGTTGCAGTTTGGAGGCACACGAAGAGGCCACCCGCCCCAAGCTCCGCCTTGGCCTGGCCGGTGCGTTCACGAGCACAGTGCTGTCGTTCAGTCCTGGCTCCGAGCGTGTGACCCAAGAGCGATGGGTGTATCTTGCACAAGTAGAGCGGCGCCCCTTGCCACGCACGGCCGTGCAGTTTGCGGCGGGCGGCCTTGTGGGGGGCGAGCTTGTGGCCCGCGGCCAGCGCTACACGTTGTCCCCGGGGCCGGTGCTGGGGCTCGCCGCATCGCAGCGCGTGGTGGACCCCGATGGGGCCGTTCCGTTTGTGCTCGTGGGCGCGCAGCTGACTGCGCTTTCGTCGCGCAGCTCTGGGCCGGGGCCCAACCCCGAGAGTGCGACGTACGCTGCGCTCGACGTGCGCGTGGGGGGCACTGTGGGCTGGGTGCTTTCGCGGTCGTTGGCGCCGTACACCTATGCGCGCGTGTTCGGCGGCCCCATTGCGTGGCGCCTCGACGGGCAGGCTCTGCTGGGCACCGACAAGTACAAGTACCAAGTAGGCGCAGGTCTTTCGGTCTCGGTCTTGCGTCGCCTCGATTTCTTCGCCGAGGGCACGGCCCTGGGTGAACGTGGCGTTTCTGCCGGCGCCGGCGTGCTCTTCTAGCGGCCCCCGGCTAGCAACCCCCGGCGCACCTCAAGCCCGCAAGCCCTGCGCCGTTCTTTGGGGCCATGCGCGAAGCCTCCCAAGCCCTCCGAGCCCTCCTGGAACGAATTTTCGAAGACGGCGTCGTTGAACCCAACGAACGCAGTGATCTGCAGGCCTTCTACCGAACCGGTGGCCTCACCGTGAGCGAGGCCCGCGCAACCTTCGCCGCCTTCGTCGAAGACACCTGGGGCGAGGTCATCGCCGACGGCGTTCTCACCGACGACGAGATCCAGAAGCTCGAGGCCATCGTCCGCGAGCTGCGACTTCCCCCCAACACCGTCCCCCACCTCTCGGCCCTCGCCGCCGCCCGCACCGTCCCCCGTTCCCTCGCCAACTAGCGCGCCCGCACGCACCCCGTCGTCCAACTGGCCCGTCGCCCGACCCGCCGTGCCGCCCGACCCGCCCGTCGCCCGACCCGCCGCGCCGCCCGATCTCCACGTCGCCCGGCCCGCCCGTCGCCACGACCTGCCCGTCGCCCGGCCCGCCCGTCGCCCGGCCCGCCCGTTGCCCGATCTCCGGGGCCACCCCGTCTCCGTGCCCCCCGATCCCGGTTCGCCCGATCCCGGTCCGCCCGTCCTGCGCGCCCCCGATCCCGGTCCGCCCGATCCCGGTTCGCCCGTCCTGCGCGCCCCCCGAGCCCGGTCCGCCCGATCCCGGTCCGCCCGTCCTGCGCGCCCCCGATCCCGGTCCGCGCCCGTCCTCCTCGTCCCGCTCTCCCCGGATTTGTACCGCCGGCGCAAGCATCCGGGGCGCCAGCCCCGATGCGCGCCCGACGCCAAACCCTGCTCCCCACAAGGCTTGCGCGCCTACGCGCGCAAGCCGGTCGGGGAGGAGGGATTTGAACCCCCGACAACGAGCACCCAAAGCTCGTGCACTACCAGGCTGTGCGACTCCCCGAAGTTGAGCATGTTCGTAGCGCGAACGACGCCGGGCCCGCAAGGGGGGCCGCACCGCAAGCAGGCGTTTTCCCTTGCGCAAGTTCGGGGGCCACGGTATCCGCTGTCCTGTGTGGTTGCGCGCAAGCGCCGCCTCATGGTGGCCGTAGCTCAGTTGGTAGAGCGCTGGATTGTGATTCCGGTTGTCGCGGGTTCGATCCCCGTCGGTCACCCCACCGTTGAACCCGGTTTTGCCCGGGTCTAGCCCGCTGTCTTCCAGGTGCGCCGGGCAACCTTGGCAGCCCGCCGTACCTCCACGTCGTCGGCCGGGGCTGCGATAGGCACATCGTCTGTGGAAACCAAGGCCCGCAGCGAAGCGCCAAGGCCCGCCTCGATGGACGGCAGGTCGTACCCACCCTCGAGCACCAGCGCGATGCGGCCGCTCGCGTGTTTCTCTGCGAGCGCCGTCAGGCCCCGGGTCATCCAGCCGAACGCCGTGGCGGACACGTCCATGCCCGCCAGCGGATCGCGCGTAGCTGCGTCGAACCCAGCGCTCACCAGCACCAGTTCGGGCTTGTAGTCGTCGAGAACCGGCAGAACCACGCGCTCGAAGGCACTCTTGTAGATGGCATCGCCGGCTCCCGCAGAAAGCGGCACATTGACTGTGAAGCCCGTGCCATCGCCCTTGCCCGTCTCTTCTACGGCGCCAGTGCCAGGGTAAAAAGGGTACTGATGCAAGGAGGCGTAGAGCACCTGCGGATCATCCAAGAAGATCTCTTGGGTGCCGTTGCCGTGGTGGACGTCCCAATCCAAGATGGCCACCCGAGATAGCCCCGCAGCCCTGGCATGCGCGGCGGCAACGGCAACGTTGTTGAGCAGGCAGAAGCCCATGGCGCTGCTGCGGCGGGCATGGTGGCCCGGTGGACGAACCAGCGCGACGCCACGGCGCGCCTCTCCGCGCACCAGTTGGTCCACCAGCTCCGTGACGCTGCCTGCCGCGATGCGCGCCGTGTCGACGCTCTTGGGCGATACATAAGTGTCGGCGTCGAGGTTGCCCGAGCGCCCGCTGGCCTCGGCGAGGCGCGCAAGGTACGAGGCGTCGTGAACCCGCAGAAGCTCGGCCTCGGACGCTGGGCGCGGTTGCACCGGCCGAAACGAAAGGCCCGAGCTTGCCAGGGCCGCGCGCGCCGCTGTGAGCCGTTCCGGGCGCTCGGGGTGGTAGGCGAGGGGGGTGTGATCGCCGAAAACAGGCGAATCCACCAAAAGAACGTCCTCGGCCATCGTGCTCATGCCCCTACGCGGCGTTGTTGCGGCGCGCAACCCTCGGATGATAGCGTGCCTGCTGCCCTAGGCGGGGAGTTTTCTCGGGGGGACTGGAACAGAAATGCGTAACAAGATCATCGCCGTCAACGCCGTCATCGTGCTGATCCTCGGCTTGCTTTCGTTTGTGATTGTGCGGCAGTCGGTGCTTGGCGCCGCCACGAGCCCCACACAACTTGCAGCCAACGCCAAATACGACGTGCAAGGGGCGGCAGCGCGCTTCCAGTTCGATGCACTTCGGGCCGAACGCTTTGTGGCCGCGCGGGCGCTCGATCCGCAGGTCAAAGACGCCATCTCCCGCGCCACTGCCGGCGCCCGCGGCGACTCCGCCACGGCCGTATGCGATAGCGTCCTCGCCAACGCCAAGCAGCTTTTCCCTGGTTCTGCGCCGTCCCTCGTCATGATCGTCGACGGCTCCGGGCGCATCGTCGGCCGCAACGGATCGTCGCTGTCTCGCGGTGACGATATCGGCACGGCCTACCCGGCGCTCAAGCAGGCGCTGGCCAAGTCGTCCTCTGGCGCCGACATCTGGGCCAACAAAGAGCGCGGCGAGCAGTACCTCACGGTCTACGGGCCCGTCCGCGACGACGGCAAACACGCGCTCGTCATGGGCATTCCGCTCAACGACGAACTCTCCCAGGTCAGCGAGGCCACCACGGGCCGCGGCATCGCCTTGCTGGTGAGCGCCGGAGACGAACTTCGCCTCGCCGCCAACTCGTCCAACGCCACCGACGACGTCAAGGCCGCGGTCGACCAGAGCCGCGCCAGCGCCAAGGGCGCCCTGGCCAGCGGGCAAGTGCTCGCCGCGCAGGTTGGCGAACGCTTCGTGGCCGCGGCTCCGCTCGACAACATCGCCGACGGCAAACGCGCCATGATCGTGGCCGTTGCGCCCGCGTCGCTCATCGACGCCCCGCAGAACCTCGCGCTCCCCATCTTGGGGGTTATGGTGCTTGGGCTCATCCTCGTGGGCGCGGCTGGTTGGCTCTTGGGGGGCTACGTCTCCGACCCGATTTCCCAGCTCGAAGAGGGGCTTCTTGCCGTGCTCAATGGCCAGACCGATCGCCGCTTCGAGCTCGATCACGCCGAGCTCGGTGGCCTTGCGTTCCGCATCAACCAGCTGCTCAACCAGCTGATGGGCATCGAAGAAGACACCACCGACGAGCAAGGCCGCATCTCCAAGGCTCCCAGCGCCGCGGCCTTCAACGACGCCATGAACGTCGGTGCGCGGCAGCCGCAAGAGTCGTCTCCGCAGCTCGATGCCAACCAGGTCGCGGCGCTGGCCGCAGAGCCCGCGCCCCAGTACTACGCCCGCCTCTACAGCGAGTACATCGCCGCCAAGAAGTCTTTGGGCGAGCAGGTCGACCACATCACCGACGCAACCTTCCAGGGCCGCATCCAGGGCATGGAGCAAGACGCCCAGCAGAAGCACGGTCGCCCGGTTCGCTATCAGGTTCACGTCAACGGCCGCGAGGTCGTCCTGCTGGCTGTTCCGCTCGGCTGAGCGTTTACCCGCGCCCAGCGAGGGTGCATCGGCCGGCCGTCTCTCCTAGGGCGGCCGGCCTTTCACTTCGACGGGTTGCAATCCGCTTGCAGCCCAAAGCCATACCCGTTTCTGCGGCGACGGCGATGCCGGCGCCAATCTGCGTCGCCCTCTGACCGAGGGCGCTCCCGCTTGTAGCGCCTTCGGAACTACGGTGCCCAGGGGTCGCTGTGTGTCGCGAGCGGGACCGTTCGCTGCCCGCACCGCCTCCCCCGAGGCCGTCCAAGATTGCGAGCAAATGGCCCGCAGCTAGGGAGAAGACCTCGCGAGGCACACGCCCTTATTTCGAGCGAGGCGGAACCCACGATGCGGGCCGCGCAGCCGCAATACGGGGTGGCGTTCAGTTGGCGTCGGCTTCGCGCGTGGTCACGTTGCCCGCGGCGTCGTAGGCTCGCACGGTGACCAGGTGGGAGCCGGCGGGCACCAGGCTCGACACGTCGGCGTCGAAGCTCTCGTCTTGGGTGTCGTAGATGCCGTCGGCGGGCACCAGCGGGCGGAAGTCCGAGCGGCCATCGATGGCGATCTCGACGCGTACGATGGGGCTTGCGGAGTCCGTGACGCGGACCCGGAGCTTGCGCGCTGCCAGCTGCAGCGTGGCGATCACCGGCGCGGTGTGATCGATCACGAAGGGATCGCTCTCGCGGTTGTGTTTGAGCGTCTCGGCGGGGGAGTTGGCGAGCTCGTCGCTGGCCTCGACGCGCACACGATAACGCCCTTCGGAGAGCGACTGCGTGTCCCAATCGTAGTCCGTCTTGGTGAGCGATTCGCCGTCGCGCAAGACATCGCGCCACACGTTGCTGCCCTCTTTCTTGAAGGCCAGGCGGTAACGCAGCGGATCGTTGTCGGGGTTTTCGACCTTCCAGCTGATCTTGACCGCCGTGTCGTGTTTGGGCGTCTCGCCGCCGCTCGCGGGCAGGAGGTCTTTGGAGTCGCGGTTCAGGACGCCTTTTTGAGAGGCGTTGACGTCGAGCACCAAGGGACGCAGGTTGTCGGTCACGAACGGGATCGTGACCTCGCTGAGCACCGCGGCGGGGTCTTTGGCCCAGCGGGCGCGCACCTGGATGAAGCGTGCGGCGCCTCCTTGGATGGCACCCGGGGCG
>JBIKNA010000349.1:0-8013 GCA_044358965.1 Polyangiaceae bacterium | reverse complement strand
GCGAGAGGATGGGCTCGGCGCTGTTGGGGCGGCTCGTGGTTTGCGTGGACGCGGGTGCGCTACGGCCGAGCGCAGGGCCTTGGGCCAGTAGCTTCTCGTCGGGGGAGACCCCAATGCCAACGAGCTGCGTAAACGCCTGGGCGTTCAGGAACGCGGCCATGGCCACGAGCAGCGTGATCACTGCCCAGAAGTTCCGTCGAAGAAGCTGATCGACTGCCATGTGCGGCGGCACAATAAGCGAGCTTCGTGCCAACGGGGAAGCAGCTATTTTCGGCAATTCTCACACGATTTCCGCTTGATCCGCGACAAGCTGTCGCGCGGGGCGCGGCCCAGGCCCGGCGCGTGACAAAGTGACAAACGAACACTGCGCATCGGCGCCCCCAGATGTGCGCAAGTGTCGTCTTTAGGACTACCTTGGCTGCTTCACTCGCGCGGGCCCCTCGGCTACCTTGCTGCCAGCCATGTCTTTCTCCGTCGTCATCCCTACCTGCAACATGGAGGCGTACCTGCCCACGTTGGTGCAGAGCCTCGCCGACTCGGGTCTGCTGAAGGTCGCTGCCGAAATCATCATCGTCGACGACGGATCGACGGACGGGACCGCCGCGCGGTTGGCCGAGCTCAAGAACGGCCTCCCTGCCTCCGAGCGCGAGAAGTTCCGGCCGCTCATCCTCCCGAAGAACATGGGGAGGTTCTTCGCGCGGCTCGAAGGCGCCCGCGCAGCCAATGCCGACAACATCCTGTTCCTGGACACGCGGGTCACGCCGGCGCGGGACTTTGCCGAAGCGCTCGACCGCGTTTCCAAAGAGCATCCATCGGTGGTCGGCTCCGTCGACATCGACACCACACGGTCGGTGTTCTGCTTGTATTGGGACCGAAGCCACAAGGCCATCTTCCGCAAGCACTTCAAAGACGCCGTGCGACCCATCGTGCTGACGGAGCACAACTACGACGACTACCTGAAGGGCACCGGGGTCTTCTTGTGCCCCCGCAAGTTGTTCATCGATGCGTGCGTCGAGTTCGAGCACCAAGACCTTCTCAGCGACGACACGTTCTTGATGAAGCGCATCGTGGAGCAGATCCCCATCACCATCCACCCCGAGGTGCGCGTGGGGTGGGTGCCTCGCGAGACCTATCGCGAGTTCGTCTGGCGCATCTGGGACCGCGGCCCGCAGTTCGTCGAGTACCACGTGTTCGAAAAGCGCGGCCTCTTCTTCTTTGCCACCATCGCCGGCCTCGCAGCGGCCGCCGGCACCTGCGTGCTCTTGATTGTGGCGCCCCCGGTTGGCCTTGGGGTGCTCGCCGCCGGGACCCTCGCCGTTGCCGCGTCGACCGCGCTCATGGCCAAGAGCCCCGGCGAGTTCCTTCGGCTCGCGCCGCTCCACGTGGGCGTGGCCGCGGCCTTCGGTGCCGGCGCAGTACGCGGCATCATCGTCAATACCGGTCGCAAGTTGGGTGGCCAAAAGACTCAGGGGCTGCTGCGTCGGCTCTCGCTGCGCCCGAGTACCTAAGGGCAGCGTTTTCGAGCAGGCCGTGCGCCACATCCGCGGGGCCGCGCGCACATCAGCGCAACTAACCGCCGTCGAAGCCGCCCTCGTCGAGCTTCCGATAGATGGTTCGCGTCGAGATCCCGAGCAGCTGGGCGGCGACGGATTTGTCGCCTTTGGTCTGCCGCAACGTCTCCTTGATGACCCGCATCTCGATCTCGGCCAGCGGTGTGCCCACGGCAAACTCCAGCGTCGTGGGCGCCGCCGCAGGGCTTTGGGCGATGACCTCGGGCAAGTCATTCTCGGTGAACGCGTCGCCCCGAGAGAGCACCACAGCGCGCTCGACCACGTTCTCGAGCTCTCGCACGTTGCCGGGCCAGGCGTAGTCGAGCAAACGGTCCAACGCACCTCGGGTGGCCACCATGCGCGGCTTGCCATTCTTGGCGCAATACAGCCCCAAGAAATGGTCCACCAAAAGGGGAATGTCGTCCCGCCGCGCCCGCAGCGGCGGCGCCGTGATGGCGATGACGTTGAGGCGATAGAATAGGTCTTCGCGGAAGCGGCCCGCTTGAACCTCGGCGACCAGATCGCGATTGGTTGCGGCCACGATGCGGACATCGGCGCGCTGCGTATCGCCACCCACGGGCTCGTACTCGCCCTCTTGCAACACCCGCAAGAGCTTGACCTGCACCTGCTGCGCAAGTTCGCCGATTTCGTCCAAGAACAACGTGCCGGACGAGGCCTTGGCAAAGCGCCCGTCTTTGCGCGCCACGGCGCCGGTGAACGCCCCCTTCTCGTGCCCAAAGAGCTCGCTCTCGAGAATGCTCTCGGGGATGGCGGCACAATTGACGGCCACGAAGGGGCCTTGGGAGCGCGCGCTCCGCTCGTGGATGAACCGCGCGAGCAGCTCTTTGCCGGTGCCGCTCTCGCCAAGCACAAGCACCGTGGCCAGGCTGGGCGCGGCTTGCGAGGAGATCTCCACCACGCGGCGCCAGGCCGCACTGGACCCGACCAGTTCTCGGGTGCGGAGGGCCTGCAGTTCGCTCTTGAGTGATTTGTTCTCGGCAACCAGGCGCCCACGCTCGGCGGCCTTCCGTACGCTCTTGACGATGCTCTGACGCTTGAGGGGCTTCTCGACGAAGTCGTAAGCGCCATCTTTCATGGCGCTTACCGCAGCCTCGACGGTGCCGTAGGCCGTCATGAGCACCACCTCGACGTCCGCGGACACTTGCCGCACGGCGCGCAGCAGCTCGAGGCCAGTGGTCCCGGGCATCATCAGGTCCGTGAGCACCACATTCACGCGGTGCGAACGCACGATTTCGAGCGCTTGCTTGGCGTCGTGCGCCAACATCACGCGCATGTTCTCCCGCGTGAGGATGCGCTCGATGGACTCGCAGTTGGACCGCTCGTCGTCGACCACGAGCACCGTGATGGCGTCTTCGCGGGCCCCCGAAGGAGATGCCGGAGCCGCTGGCGTTGTCAGATCACTCATGGTCGCCCCCCAACCTGGAACACCGGACGCAGCGACTTGAGCAAGCGCTTGGTGTCGCTCTTGTAGTCGAAGCGCAACACGAGACGACCAATTTCCTCGCCGCCGGCGCTGTAGAGGCTGGCGGGCAACGTGGTGATGGACCCGAGGGCGTCCATCACCATGAAGTCATGTTGACCTCGCACGTGCAGCGTGCGCCCCTGATCGCTCGTAAATTCTAGGTCGTAGGGCACGCGACGCTCGATCCAGAGGAGCGTCATGGTGCCGCGGACCGGTCGGTCCGATGCAAGACCGGCAAAGGTCGATCGCCCGACAAGGCTTGCGCGGCCGGTGAGCAACGAGTGCTTCTGGCGCGCGGTCACCCCCTCGAGAAACGCCACCAAGTCCACGGAGCACGCATGCTCGTCGAGCGGCGCGTCGAACAGGTAGTAGCTACCGCGCATGCAAAACCGAAACTCGAGGCCAAGCATGCGTGAGGGACTCCGTTAGACCTTCGCGGGTGCCTGGGAGACCACCAGACGCTCGCAAACCTTCCCGGAAACCACAGCGTCGACGATATCTGGCACGTCGTCGGCGGTAACGTTGCCATAGACCACGTGGTCGGGCTCTTGCACCACCGAGGCGGCAAGCTCGCAGAGGTCGAGGCAGCTCGATGAGCACGCCCGGATGGCGCCGGCGGCACCGCGCTTGACCAGCGCGGCCTTGAGCAGCTTCACGAGCTCCTCGGAGCCCTTTTGGGCGCAGGACCCTTTGGGGTTGCCCTCTTCGCGGCGGTTGGTGCAAACGAACAAGTATCGTTCTCGGTGGGGCACGCATCCTTGATTCCTGAGAATGTGCCGGGCGTCAAGCACGGAAAAGGGCGCCCTTTGCGCCGGGGTCCCGAGGGGCTTTGCGGGGCTCACCCCCGCCGGGGCAGAGGTGCTAGGTAGTGGCCCATGAAGCGAACCCTCGTGTCCTCCGTGCTCGTCTCGCTCCTCTGCGCCTCGCCGCTTTCCTGCGGCGGTGGTTCCGACAACTTGCCGCCGCCGCCGCCCCCGCCCCCGCCGGCGCCTTCGAGTCTTGCCAACGCAAAGACCACGGACACCCCCGCTCCGCCGGTGGCCCCCAAAGAGGAGCCCAAGGCACCGGAGCTCCCTGCCATCACGCTCAGCCCCGGTACCGCCGCCCCGGACCCGACGGCGCCGCTGCCCACGGTCAAGATCACGGCGCCCGGCAAAGACCAAGTGGTCCCCGCCGACAAGGCCGCCGAGTTCAAGGTCATGCTCGACGTGAAGAACTGGGCGACGGCCACCGGCAGCTCCCACGTTCACCTGATCTTGGACAACAAGCCGTACAAGGCGATTTACGACACCAAGGCCGGCGTGAAGCTGCTGGACTTGACCGGCGGCGAGCCCATTGCCGAGGGGCAGCACGTGCTCGTGGCCTTTCCGTCGCGTGCCTCCCACGAGTCCGTAAAGAGCAAAGACGCCCTCTTCGTGACGCAGTTCTTCGTGGGCAAGAAGGGGGAGATCAAGACCGATCTCAAAAAGCCCATGCTCATCTACAGCCGGCCCAAGGGTGACTACAAGGGCGACATGGCCAATCACGTGCTCATCGATTTCCAGGTCGCGGGCGTCACCCTCGCCGAGGGCAAAGAGCACGTGAAGGTCTCCGTGAGCGGCCCGGGCATCAGCGGCGACCTGACGGCCAAGGTCGAGAAGTTTGGCACGCCGCTGTACTTGGACAACCTGCGCAACGGCGACTACAAGCTCAAGGTCGAGCTCGTCGACGCGGACCAGAAACCCATCGCGGGTCCGTGGAACCAAACCTCGCGCACCATTCACGTCGATCGCGACGCACCTTCGGACCCGATGGGGCACCCCATGCCCGCCGGCGCCACCATGCCGAGCGCGGCACCGGCCCCCAGTGCGGCTCCTTCGGCCGCGTCGGCCCCGAAAGCCGTCGCCGCGCCCAAGCCCAGCGGAGCGCCCGCCGCAAGCGCAGCCCCCAAGAAGTGAGTCCGCCGTGCGCGATGTAGCAAAAGCAGACCGCGCGCACGTCTGGCACCCGTACACCCCAGAAGACGACACCGCGCGGCCCCCACTTGTGGTCGCGCGGGCTTCTGGCAGTCGTCTGTTTGCGCCCAATGGGCAGAGCTACATCGACGGCAACGCGTCTTGGTGGACCATGGCCCTCGGGCACGGGCATCCGCGCCTGGTGGCCGCGTTGCGCGAACAAGCTGGCGAGCTCGCGCACGTGGCCATGGCCGGCATCACGCACGCCCAGGCATCTCTGCTTGCCGCCGAGCTATGCGAGGTAGCGCCCCCCGGGCTGACGCGTGTATTCTACACCGACAATGGTTCCGGGGCCATCGAAGCCGCGTTGCGCATGGCGTTGCAGGGCCAAGCCCAGCGCGGGCAGCCACAAAAGAACCGATTGGTGGCCCTAACCGGCGCGTACCACGGCGACACCCTCGGGGCCGCAAGCCTCGGGGATGTGCCGCTGTTCGTTCGGCACGTGGACGGCATGCGCGTCGAGTGCCTTCGGGTGCCGGTCCCGACACAAGACGGCTACCAGGCGGCGTTCCGTAGCATGCGCACGCTGCTTGCCGACGAAGGCGAGCAAATCGCCGCCGTGTTCGTGGAGCCTCTGGTGCAGGGCGCTGCGGGCATGCGCTTCTACGATGCGTCATACCTGCGAGAGCTGCGAGAGGCTTGCACCCACGCGGGGGCCTGGCTCATCTTCGACGAAGTCTTCACGGGCTATGGGCGCACGGGCAGCATGTGGGCTGCAGAGCGCGCCGGTGTCCGTCCGGACCTCATGTGCCTGGGAAAGGCCTTTGCGAGCTTGGTGCCCATGGGGGCCACGCTCGCCACCCAAGAGGTCTGGGACTGCTTTCGCGGCGGTCGCGATCGCGCGCTCAACTACGGCCACACGTTCTACGGCAATCCCATCGGCGCCCGGCTGGCGCGGGAAGTCCTCGCGGTCTTTAAGGACGAGGAGGTGGTGGCCCAGGCCGCGCGCAAGGCCGAGATCTTCGTCGAGCGCATGCGCCGTGTGGGCGAGATCCCCGGCGTCATTCAGGCGCGCAGTCTGGGCGTCATCGGCGCGCTGGAGTTCGAGGGCTCGTCCGGTTACCTCGGGGGCAAGGGCTGGAAGGTGTTCGACGAAGCTCTTGCGCGCGGTGCGTTTCTTCGCCCCCTCGGCGACACCGTGTACCTGTGTCCGCCGCTCACCATCCCAGAGCCAGAACTGCACGAACTCTTCGACATCCTCGAGGCCAGCGTTCGCGCCGTGGTGTGAGCCGGGCGCCATGGAGCGCCACGCCGCGCGGCGCGCCCACAGCCGCGCGGCGCGCCCACAAGAGCGTTCGCCCGGGAGGCCTTTTCTTGGGCGCCGCGGCCCTTTGCGGAGCCCCGTACGGTCTTCCGCCGCTACGATGCGTCTGTCCCCGTGCCGCGCCGCATTCTGATTCCGCTTCCCGATCACGACTTCGACGTCACCGAAGTTGCCGTCCCCTGGCGCATCTTGACGCGCGAGGGACACGAGGTCGTTTTTGCCACGGAACACGGCGGCTCCGCCCCGGCGTGCGATCCACTGCTGCTCACGGGGGTGCTCTTCGGTCAGCTCGGCGCCGACGACGAGCCCAAGGCGTTCTACGCGCAAATGGTGCAGAGCGGAGCCTTTCGAAGTCCCGAGGCGTGGGCCAATTTGCGCATGGCCGACCACGACGCGCTTCTCTTGCCCGGAGGTCATGCCCCGGGCATGCGTCAGTACCTCGGCAGTCCGCTGCTGCAACAGAAAGTGCTCGAGTTCTTTTCGATGAATCGCCCCGTGGCAGCCATTTGCCATGGAGTCCTGCTGGCAGCGCGGGCGAGCGATCCCGCGACTGGGCAAAGCGCCTTGCACCACCGCAAGACCACCTGCCTTCCGAAGTACATGGAGCGCTCGGCCTACGCGCTCACCTTCTGGAAGCTGGGCCGCTACTACCGCACCTATCCGGCCTACGTCGAAGACGAGGTTCGCCTGTGTCTGGCCGACCCCGCGGCGCAGTTCGTTCGCGGGCCACGCACGCTGACCCGCCGCGGCAGCGACAACAGCGACGCGAGTGCGTTCGTGCTCGAAGACGGCAACTACGTCTCGGCCCGCTGGCCCGGCGACGCCTACCTGTTCGCCAAGACGCTCCTCGCGCGCCTTTAGGGCTTTCGGGGCCGCAGACCTACCTACCCGGCCACTGCTGCGGCGCGCGCTTCTGCAGGCTGTTCGAGACGCGACGCCAAGTGAGCCAATAGACGGCGCCCTTCGTCCAGGCGCGCGTGGTTCGTCTCGCCACCTCGCCAGGTAAGCGAGAGCTTGGCGCGCTCGTACTCGAGCACGACGGCCCCGCCCATGCGAAACCCAAGCAACAAGCGCCGCGCCTCGCGGTCGAGCAGGCGCTCCGCCAAGAATCCCGGCTTGCATGTCACCACGAACGCGTCGTCGAAGGCCGCGTCCCCGGTGAGCATGTTTGACTCGCTCTGCCCAGCGCTCCTGCGCTCCGTGGTCGCCACCAACGTCCCGAGCACGCTGATCGCCGGCTTGCGCGACACACACGTGTCCGTCCCCGTCTGCGTGTACACCGCCCGCACCGCCTCGAGCTGCCCCGCCGAAGCGAGCTGCGGCAAGCTCGGCCGCACCCCGTATGCCGGCTCCGCCTCGAGCACAAAACCATGCCTCTGCGCGTACCGCTCCCAGCTCTTGAAGAGCTCCGAGCGCCCATACGCCTGCACCGCCCGATGCGCGCGGAGCCCCGCGAGCACCGCCAGCACCGACACCACACCCAGCAAAAAGAAAAATCCCTCGAGTCCCACGCGAACCCTTCATTGTGGAGCCAACCGCCCCACCCGCCAACCCCCGATTCCCAGCCCCCCACGGACCTCCCAATCCCACCGCGCACCGCTGCCCGCCCCACGGACCCCCGATCCCAGCGCGCACCATCCCGTTCCCCCCCCACGGACCTCCCGATCCCAGCGCGCACCATCCCGTTCCCCCCCCACGGACCTCCCGATCCCAGCGCGCACC
>JBIKNA010000348.1:0-8024 GCA_044358965.1 Polyangiaceae bacterium | reverse complement strand
GCGGATGATTGGACGGCCCCCATCGGTATTCTTCGATGCGCAACGCCGAAGGGTGCTGGCCGCCGGCACCTCTGCGGCCAATCTCTTCCGCCCCCTGGTGCTCGAGTTCGACGCGTTCTAAATCACCGAGCGTGATTCGCGATCACGCTTTGGAATAGATGGAAATACGCGGGGAGGTTCCTCGGTTTGGAAATTGCCAAACCACCAAAACGAGGAGCCCCGCGCATGGAAAAGATACCGCGAATCGGCCGGCCGATGCGACGCCACTTGATCAAGCTCGGTCGCCAGAGCGGTGACCCCGCCACGGCGCTCCGATTTCACGCAGTGAGCAAGCTCGGGCTCGGCCTGAGCAGCCCGCAAGTCGCTGCTGAGCTGAACATTGCGCGGTCGACGGTGGTGAAGGCCGCCGGTCGCTTCGTCGACGAGGGCATCGAGGGGCTCTACGACCAGCGGCGCGGGAACGGAGCAGCGAAGGTCGACGCCACGTTTCGTCGGCGGGTCGCTGAGCTGTTGCGGGGCACGCCCGGGGACTTCGGCTGGATGCGGCCAACCTGGACGCGTGAACTTCTGTGCCTTGAGATGGCGCGCACCGGTTGGCCAAAGGTCGCCGTCTGCACGATGGGTCGCGCGCTCGCGTTCATCGGTGCCCGGCTCGGCATGCCGAAACCCGTCGTCCTTTGCCCGTGGCCTCGCGACGAACGGCTGCGTGTTTTGGCTGCAATTCGCCGCCTCGAAGCGCGCGCCAGTTCCGACGAGCCCGTCCTCTACAGCGACGAGGTCGACGTGCATCTCAACCCAAAGATCGGTCGCGACTGGATGCTGCGAGGCCATCAGCGTCGAATCGTGACGCCTGGCAAGAATCAGAAGTTCTACCTCGCCGGCGCCCTGGACGTTCGCACCGGACGCCTGCATACGACCGGCGCGGGACAGAAGAACGCTGCGCTCTTCTGCCAGCTCCTTTGGCTCCTTGCGAGTCGGTTTCGTCGTGCTCGGCGCATTCACCTCGTCGTCGACAACTACGGCATTCACAAGGCGCTCCTCACGCAGAAGACCCTCGCGACCCTCCGTGGGCGTGTCGTGCTTCATTTTCTCCCGCCCTACTGCCCCGATGCAAACCGCATCGAGCGCGTGTGGCAAGACTTCCACGCCAACGTCACGCGCAACCACCGATGCAAGACCATGAACCACCTTCTGGCCAACGCCCGGCGCTATCTCGATAGCTACCAATCACGCCGCGCTGCCGCGCCTTTGCTCGCAACCTCGGTTGCTGCGAACTCTGTTCGACAATTGCGATCGGTGATTTAGAGGCGAGACCTCAGCGCCCGCGCGACGGCAATGAACGCCTACCTGCGGATGGCGTCGGCACAAAGCACGTTGTCTGCGGCACAGGTGCCCGAATCGATCTTCTGCTGCAGGCATCCGAAGAACTCCGCTGCACCAGCATCGGTCATGGCCCGCGCGAACATCTCGCATCCTTCTTGGGTGATGGAGCTTCCAATGCCGCCCGCATTGGGATCACATGCCGGCACAACTTGCGTGCATTGCGCTTTGGCGCTTGCCGACGGGCAAGCCTTGTCCGTGGCGAGGTCCGTACAATTGACGGGGTCGAGGGCTGGGTCGCAAGCTGCCTTGGTGCCAAGACACGCGATGACGGCCTCGGCAACCCCGGGGAGATAGCGATCCACGGCCCGTTGACACGCAGCTTTGCAGGGGCCCTCTAGGCAACGCCCGCGAAGGTCGCCAGCGACGCGCTGGGAGGCTCCCAAGCAGGTCGGGCCGGCATCCGTGGAGGCATCGCCCGCATCGAACGCGGCTCCGCCTTCGGGTACCCCCGCGTCGCTGGCCGCATCGACGGCCGGAGGCGCGGTTGATGAAGTTGGCGGCGAACTCGGAGGCGGCGTACTGGCTCCGGCAGGTCGTTCCGAATTTCCGCACGCAAGCAAACCGGGGAATGCGAGGGCGACGAGCGGAACGCTACTCCATGCAATACGACGTAGGCGCGCGTAGGGGCGCTGTGCACCAAACGCACGCCATCGAGTCCATTGCTGGGGCCAACGCGTTACCACTGCCGTATACTTTTACCATATGAACGGTCGGCTCAAGCGCTTCGTTGGTGCGGCAGTGGTCGCCTGCGCGCTCTTGCGCCTCGGCGCGGGTTGCAGCGACGAGGCCAACGCCGTCGGCACTGGCGGGGGGCCATCGGGGGCTTCGGGGACCACCGGCTCTCGTTGCGCCGCCCCCAACGAAGGGTGTCCCTGTACTGAAGGCCAGGCGGCGGCTTGTGCCTACCAGATCAAGGGGGACGAGAACTTCATCTGGTGCGGCGAGGGTTCGCGCTCGTGCGAGAACGGCAGCTTCGGTGCCTGCAAAGCGAACGGCATGGTGTCGATCCGCTCGATGCCTGCAAACATTCCCGGCAATGGCGGCCTTTCGCTGCGCAACGTGACGCCCGCCGTGGACTGCAAAACGGTCGATGGAGGTCTCAACCTCTGCGATCCGAGCTGCCGAGTCAGCAGCGAGACGCCCGCGGTTCTCGATGGCTCCGCCGGGCTTGTGCTTGGCGACGGCGGCCTGTCGCTCGCGGGCGGCTGCGGAGACGGCATTCTGCAGGGCGGCGAGGAATGCGACGACGGCAACCTCACCCAAGGCGACGGCTGCAGCGCCGTGTGCCTGCTCGAACTGGGCTTCCAGTGCCCAACGGCCAATGCCCCGTGCATCGCAGCCACCTGTGGCAACGGCATTCGCGAGGGTGCCGAGCGTTGTGACGACGGGAATCTACTGCCCTACGACGGCTGTTCGCCCACCTGCCAACTCGAAGTGGACTGCCCCACCGGCGAGTGTGTTCCCACCTGTGGCGACGGTATTCGGTTCCCCAGCGAGCAGTGCGACGACGGCAACAAAGAGAGCGGCGACGGCTGCTCCTCGACCTGCACCGTCGAGCCCAACGCCATCTGCACCATCATGGGCACAGGGCTCGCCCCCACCCTCGATGTGCCCATCATCTACCGTGATTTCAAGCCGCAGACGCATCCAGACTTTCAGCCACCTGGTTTCACGGTAGGCGTCCGCAAGGGCATTCCGCAGTACCTGTTGGGCAGCGATGGCAAGCCAGTGTTCAACTCGGGCCAAGGGTCGGTGCGCAATGCCACGTCGTTCTCGCAGTGGTACCGCAACGTGCCCGGCGTCAACCTGACCCTTCTTGGTACCCTCACCCTGGCGCGTCAAGCCAACGGCGCGTACCGGTTCTCGTCGAATGCGTTCTGGCCACTCAACGGCCTGGGTTTCGGCAACTACGGCACCACCGGAAAGAACTTCCACTTCACGAGCGAGCTTCGGTACCCGTTCACCTACGCAGGCGGAGAGGTCTTCACCTTCAACGGAGACGACGACGTCTTTGTGTTCATCAACGGGCGCTTGGCCGTGGACATCGGCGGCATCCACGGTGCGGCAACGGACACCATTACGCTGTCTGGCGCCGCCGCAACAAATCTAGGACTGGTGATCGGGCGGACGTACCAGCTGGTCGTGTTCCAAGCCGAGCGCCAGACCACTGGCAGCAACTACATCCTGACGCTCAAGGGGTTCGCCCGCGAGCGCTCGCTGTGTACCTACCCGACGTCGCAGGTGCTGGTCCGCGACTTCGAAGCCGTGTGCGCTCCGGGATTCTTGCCGCGTTGGAACGTGTTCCGCTGGCGCGCATCGGTCCCGCAAGGCGGCGGCATTCTATTTCGCGCATCAACAGCCGATACCCAAGCGCAGCTTCCTGCCACCATGCCCGCCGCGCCCGGAAGCGTTCTCATCGGCCAGGCAACAAGCACCAACAGCCCAACCAGCGCCTCGCCCGCCTGGGTCATGGACGTGAACGCTGCCGGCACGCCGATCCCCGTGTCCCATCGCCTCCGGGACGAGGGCGGCGTGACCTCCAAGCGATGGCTACGCGTGTACATGGGCTTGGCCAAGAGCGCCGGCGGGTCGTCACCTCGGCTGGACGCCTGGCAACAGCTCTACTCGTGCGAGCCCGTAGAGTGACGCCAGAACATCGAGCGCCGCTTACAGCGTAGCGCCGCACGGAACCGAGGCGCGAGACACGGAGGGAACCGGCTGGATCTCCTCGAACATTGCTTGCACCTCACGGAACATGCTGCGCGCCCCTTCGATGGCTGCCTCTTGCTCTGCGGGTGACGTGAACGAGGCATCGACTTCTGCGCCAAAGGAGCGAAACTGCTCCATGGTCTTGGGCCCGAGTCCGCTGTAGTAGCGACATTCGTCGCTCAAGAGACCCAAGGTCTCTCGAAGCCGGGGCAGCAAGAACAATGCTCCCAAGCTGCTGCCCTCCATGACGTACAAGCGCCCCACGAGGGAGGCACCTTGATCTCGGCCGATGGCGCCAATGACACGCGACGACGACAGGCTTGGCACAAGGTCCTCCCATCGAGCCCCAAGAGCCGCCAGATCGCTTTCAATCCAAAGGGAGCGACGAGGACACACCTGCGCCAGGGCCTGCACGCGATGATCTTTGTTGTCGTAGACGGCGTGCTCCAGCGAGTCGTGCACCACGAAGTACGCAGCAAGCTGCCTGCCGTACAGGTGCCGCGTCAGGGTTCCCGCGAGCAGCCCCTTGGCCAACGGCGTCCGCTCGATGGCCTCGTGCTGTTCACGTGTTTCGCTCCGAAGACGTTTCATGAGTGACATGACGGAAACCTCCTGTCTGCCTTTCGTCGCTATTTCCAGATAAACAGTTGCCCATGCCGGTCGGCCAAAACCAGGTGACCAGCACCGGCGGTGACCGCCGACAGGGCCACCCCCAGTCTCGTCCGGGCGACGCGACCAGCTCCAACGTTGATCATGAGCAGATCACCATCGCTGCCGACGCCGTAGAATGAGTCGTCATCGCAGACGAAACGCTGCGCGGACAAGCGCGCGGCCTTGGCATCGTCTTTCACCATGAAGTACCGATCCGGGTCCGCCACCGAGCGACACAAAAGCTCGACGCGTCGTGAGTGACCGTGGATCGCGTCGACGGGCTCGGGCAGTTCCACCCGACGGCCCCCGAACGCAACGAAGGACTGACCATCGGCCCCGGTGATGGCTGTGGCCAGGATGCCTGCGCTTCCCACAAAGCCGAACGCCGTCACGCGCCCGGGCACCTCGGGCACCGTGCTGACATTGCGATCGCTACGGATGACCAGGCGCTCACCGTCGAGATAGGCGATTTCGCCGGTAGAAGAAACGGAGCAGGTGGCCTGCTCCGGGATGCCACGATGCGCGCGCGGTCGCCCCAAGCCGCTGACGACCGCGGTGTCCCCCCGCCGCTGGAGCACCACGCCACCAAAGCTCGTGAGCGCGCTGACCCCCTTGTCGACCCCCAGCAGCCGCCCGCCAAAGTCGAAGCGGCGGCAACCGTCGGGCCCCAGCGCAAACACCTGCGACGACGTTTGGGCCAACGAGATGACTGGCCCCACATTGACGGGCCAGCGCGAGGGGACGTCGAGCTCATCGCCGGCCACTTGGATGGCCACGTCGAGGGCCTCGCGAAATGCCGCAACCGACTCGAAGCGTTTGTCGGCCTTCTTGGCGAGCGCTCGCTTGAGCACACGCACGAAGATCCGCGGCACCCACGCCGGCCACTCGGGTTCGAGGCGGATGTGGTCGTTCATGAGCTGCGCCGGGCTGCCGGAGAACGGTCGCTGGCCACAGATGATCTCGTAGGCGATGACGCCGAGCGCATAGATGTCTATGCGGTGGTCGTAGCGCTCGTAGAACTGCTCCGGCGCCATGTACGCCGGCGATCCGATGAACGACAAGGTGTCCGGTGAACTCGCGCTAAAGGTGGCGATGCCCAAGTCCGAGACCTTGAGTACGCAGTCGTTGCCCAGTGCCGACAAGAGCAGGTTCTCGGGCTTGAGGTCCCGGTGGATCACCCCGCGGTCGTGCGCGTATTGCACGGCGTCGCAGACCGGAGAGAGCAGCTTGAGCAGCTGGCTCGGCTTGGCCCAGGTCGATTCGAGCGCGCTGCGCAGGGAGCCCCCTTCCATGTATTCGCACACGAGGTACCGATAGAGGCCCGAAAGGACCATGGTGCGGCACGACAGGATGTGGGGATGCCGCAAGTCGAACAGCAGTCCGAGTTCACGCAAGAAGCTGTCGCTGCGCCCGCGCTTTCGCACGAACTCCTTGAGCGCCACGGTTTCGCCGGTCTCTTGGTCTTTGGCCATGAACACCCGACCAAAAGACCCCTGCCCCACCACACCTTGCACCAAGTAGCGCTCCGAGAGCACACTACCGATGACGGCGTAGTCCGTGTCAGAGCCCGCGCGTCTGGAAGAAGACTCCGTCAAAGTATTCACGCGTCCAATCCTCCCCGAACAGTTTGCCAAGGACCTTGAGCTGCTTCTTCGAGTCGGAAAGCGCCGCAAGGTAGGCCCGAAGCGCCAGCGGAACGGGCCCTTTCGGATTGCCGGGCTCGATGGAAGGTCGAAACCCCTCGATGTACTCGGCACACACTTCGGCCCAGGGGCCTGGGTCCGGCTCTCGGGGGGACGCAATGAACCCCAGCGTTCCGAAGGGGCTCGCCCCGGTATCGCTCCAGTCACGCATGCGCCCGAGATGACTCGCGCGTGCGTATGCCATGCGCAGCCGCTGCAACTGTCCCACAGACGTAACCCCCTGCACGTCGGCCACGATGGCCACGAGGCGCGGCCCTTCGTCGGGCCGGGTCGCGAAGGCCACGATGTCGAGCCCGAGCAGGCTGTCGTGTCTGGGCCCAAAGACCACTGCGGTGAGCGACTCGAGTGCGCCGCGGCCCCGGGCGATGCGTACGTTCGTCCGACCACGCGGGTCGTTCCACATGTGGGTCTGCAGCATGACGTCACGACCTGCCCACTGCGCACGACGTTCCGCAAAGTCCCGAGGCAGCTCCACGGGAGCGAGGCTCTCGTCCGCAAGCGATCGCACCTGCGCTTCGAGTTCGTCGAGGCAGGCCACCACGCTTTTGTCGCTCATGAACCCCGGAGGGTCTCCATGAAGACGTCCACGAAGCGACCCACCGCCCGCGCATCCACCGGATCGAGCTGCTCGTCGAGAGCGCGCTGCAAACACTCGACACACGCCGTCACCGTGGCGTCGGGCAACGCCGCCCGTAGCTGCTCTCGGGACCACTCCGCGTAGGCCCGTCGAAAGAACTCTGGGTCCGATCGCACGTGCGCGAGCGCTGCATAGCGCAGGGTATGCTCCAGAAAGCTTCGCGCCCGAGGCAGCTGTCCCGTCTGCTTGGCCACGTCCGGCACACGCTCGGTCAGTAGACGCAACGCCTCGGTTACCACCAAAGGTTCCCGGTGCTGCAGCTTGCGGGCGGTCTCGATGCGCCCTGTCATGTTGATGGCAAACTCCCGAAAACGGGCCATCTCCGCGTCGCTGAGGTACCGCCCCTCGGCCCCCACCACCAAACCACGCAATTCAGTATTCATTCGATGCGACTCCTTGGTTGAGGTTGGCTCCGACAACAACGGGCGGTCAGAGGGCTCCCTTGTCGAGTTCGGCGACAATCTCCACGCGACTGCGCTTGCCGCGCACCATGTCTTCGACAGCTGTCAGTCGCGAGCCCATGCCCAGCAAGAAACTGCAGCGGGCATCGCCTTTGCTGCGGCATGCAATCTCCACACACTCGAGTTCGCGGCCGGCCAAGTCGGTGCCGATGGCGGAGAGAAGGCCCGCCACGATGTGATCGCTTGTGCGACCGATGTTCCCGACAACCTCGCTGTACATCGCGTTCTGAACGTTGACGATGATGAACCCGCGGTCTTTGAGTTCGAAGGAGAAGTCCACAGTCCCCCACCCATGGAGGGACCAAACGTTCCCCAGCACTTGCTCGAAGAAGTAGTACGGCATGTCGCCCGTATCGCAGTTGTAGAAGTGTAACCGTCCAGCAATGGACCTCGCGGGAGGGGTTCCCGGCGCGGTCGTGATGGCCGAGAGTTCGCAGCGTGAAACGGCAGACGCGTGAGCAGTGGGTGAAGTTGTCGGCC
>JBIKNA010000347.1:0-8027 GCA_044358965.1 Polyangiaceae bacterium | reverse complement strand
GGTGCTCTCGATGCGGCGTCGCTCGGGGGTATCGGCGCTCATGCCATGCCTTCTTTTGTGATGACGGTGCCCACGGCCTCGCCAGCGAGGGCTCGGGTGAGCTCGCCTGCCTTGAGTCCATTGACGATTTGGATCTGCTCGATGTGCCGCGCGTGTTTCCAGGTGTCGAAAAGCTGGCGGTCCAAGATGAGCTCTTCGGGCATGTTGGCCGAGAGCTCGCGCAGAGTCGTTCGCTTGATGAGCTTGGCGTCAGCGTGCTTTTTGGGGTCGCGGTCGTACAAGCCATCCTCGTCCTTGACGAAGATGATGCGCTTCATGCCCAGTACCTCGGCGTGGATGAACAAACCGAAGTCGGAGCCGTGCGAAGGCAAGAGGCCCTCTTCGGGCGGTGGCTCCCAGAAGTGATACGGCGGCACGGAGATGACGATGGGCAACATGCCCCCCTCGAGGTACAGCGGCAGCTCCCAGAAGTGCTCGCGCTGCATGACGATGGATCCGTGCTTGGCGAGCAACGCGTTCAGGAAAACGGCGTTGGCTTCTTCCATGGCGCCAACGAGCTGCGCCACGCCACCGGTGGGCAGGCCCAGGTCGAAGCCTACGCTCATGGTGTGCCGCACCCGGGTGCCGCCGCCCACGCCCACGACCATCTTGTGTTTGCCGCGCAGAGCGGCGAGCTCGTTGGCCATGGCCAAGATGGCTTTGCCGCCGCGATCGAAGATCGACTGACCGCCAAGGCTCACCAGCACCACGTCCGGGAGGATGGAGAACTCTTTGTCCGAGTGCGTCGTCGAAAGGACGCGCTTGTCGACGAGGGACTCGCGCATCAGGGACGAGGCGATGTGCGTTCTTCCGTCGCTTGTGACCAACTTGCTCATGAATCTCTCCCAGTCTCGATTGACGCGGGTTGGGCCGTCGGCGCATGCGCCGCCCCCCCCAGGACAGGTTTGCTTACCAGGCCTGCGAGAAGGCCGAAACCCGTGTGAACCACAAATCCGGGGATCAGCATGGCGAAGGCCACCCGGGGGGGCTGCACGGCCAACGTCACACAGAAAACCGTGGCAAAGCGGCCCGCTCCCATCAGGCCCCCGAGCAGGGCGCATACCCACGCCGGTGGGGGCATGTCTGGGGCTCGATTTCTGAGCAAAACGGGCAGGCACAGGTCCGAGACCAGTCCGGGGACCACGTGCTTCAGGATCTCGAAGATGCCGTAGCGCCCGTCTCCCATGAGAAACGCCACGGTGCCCATGGTCAGCCCCGTCATGGTGGCCCCAAAGCGCATGTGGGTTTTGCGCGTGGCGAGCAAGTACAGCGGGGTCAGCACAACGAACTTGTGCCCCGGCGCAAAGGGGATGCTGGGAAGGATCTTGAGCGCCTTGACGCCCAACATCGCCACGGAGACTCCCGCGATGATCGCGATGTCTCGGGCTCGCTCCTTGGGGGCCTTGGCGCCGTCGTGGGTCATGGCATCTTCGACCTGATGCTGGGCCCGGTCGATGTCCCCTTCGAGGCGGTGCACGAGCGGCGTCAGATCACCCCTGGCGATGCCCTTGATGGTGCTCCACAAGCCTTGTGCCGGAGCCCCCGGAGCGTCGGCGCCACGGCCGCGCCCTCCGCCACCGCCACCTCCGCCGCCGCGCCCACCGCCGCCGCCACCGCCGCGCCCACCGCCACGCCCCCGGCCCCCTCCGCCACCCTGTGCAAAGAGTGCGAGCGTCGCATCGACGGATGCCGAGAATACAAGTGGCATACCAAGCTTGCGCAGGCCCGTGGCGATGGCGCGCTCGTCGCCCGCTTTGGCGATCTGCGAGGCGAGCACCACGAGCAACACCCGGCCGATCATCAGCGCGCCTTGAAGCGCGCCCCCGACATTGAGCTTGAGGTCCATGGTGGCGACGCGCACGTGAACCCATCGGTCCACGTCATCGGCCTCGCTGGTAAGCGCGTAG
The DNA here is from genome assembly GCA_044358965.1 of Polyangiaceae bacterium. GTDB lineage: Bacteria > Myxococcota_A > Polyangia > Polyangiales > Polyangiaceae > SXNL01. The sequence goes on along the minus strand of JBIKNA010000347.1, from coordinate 6,081 downwards.
GACGCGAGCACAAAAAGAGCAAAGCCCCAAAGCTTGCCCACTTGCCGCGCCAAACGGCTGGGCGCGTAACCAACCACGAACCAAAGGACCACCTGAAACGAAAGCGCGCCGACCAGGAACGGCCAGCCGCGGAACGCGAAGGCCAAGACCGCGCACGCGATGACGTAGACAACCCGGAGACGGGGGTCGGGCCCGCGAGGTGCGGGGCCTTCGGGGCTTACTTGATCGGCGGACACTTGCTCTTGGGCACCGCGTTGCGCACCTTGGGTAGCGCACGCAGCTCCGCGATGAGCTTGGTCAGGGACTCGTCGCTAATGGTGTTGTAGTGCTTCATGGGCGGACACATCACCACTCCCTCGCGGTCGACACCGTCGCGGATCGCGAGCTTGAGTTGCTCGTCTGCCCAGAGGCCAATGCCTGTCTCGTCGTCGGGCGTGAGGTTGGGCGCGTAGAGCACTGCGTCCGGCGTCCGCGGGTCTGCGCCGATACGGCCGCCACCTGCCATGCGCTTGCTCTTGTCGCTTGTGTGACACGAGTCGCACTCGCCCAGGGACACCGTCGTGCTTCCATTGGGGTTCTGCACAACGTTGACGCTGCCGCTGCTCGACGCGTTGCCGCCACTGCTCGAACTGGTCTTCTTGGTGGAAGAGGTCGTGTCGTCGCTGCAGGCAGTCAATAGCGCGACAGTGACGAGCGCAGCGGACACGATGGCCAGGGGTTTCGACATGACAGCTCCAAGTGGGGTGTACAAAAGCAAGCGGCCTCGCGCCCCGTGAAGGGTAGCACGAGGCCCCATGCTTGCTGGAAATGGCCTTTGGGCCTTCGGATCAGGGCGTCCCCGTGCAGTTGCCGGCCTTGTACCGCTCGATGGTGCGCGCGACGAAGGTGTCGACGCCCTGGGTGGCCTGCTGATTCATGGTGTACCGCGGGTGCGTGTGCGGCGCGCCCGTCTGCGTGGCCGCCGCCTTGGCGGCTACGGCGCCGGAGCCCACCGGGTCCGTGCCGTTCAGGCCGAAGTACCGGGTGATGAAGGGCTTCTGCTTGACCAATGGCAGGGTATCGGCGAGCTGGTTCTGCGGGCCGACGACCATGAAGTAGGAACCGTCGGCATGGCAGGCCACGCAGGTCTCGTTGTCACAGCCCGAACAGGTATTGCCGTTCTCCCCTTGACGACGTTGTGTACGAATCGTTCGCAGACCAGCCTCCGCGGCGCGCCAATCGGCGGCGTCCATGCACTTGCCGAGCTTTGCGAGGATGTCTTCGGGGGCCTTTTGGCCGGCGCGGTCCTGGGCCTCGAGGGCAAGCCATGCTTGCACGATGGTGTTCTGAGCATCCGTGAGTGCCGGGGCCGCGCCGCTCGAGTGTGCCCCCTTGGTGGAGATCATGCTGCCCTGCGCCGTGATGAGCGCGCGTTGGTCGAGCAACTGGTAGGTGTTGGATGCGCTTCCGTTGTCCCAGAACTTGGGGGCTCCTGCGCTGCCCGCCGTGTGGCAGCCGCCGCACGCGGGGCTGAGCGACGCAAACACTGTCTTGATGAACTCTTGTTTGCCTTTGGAGCCATCGCTGCCGGGGCCGCTCGTGGGCGCGGCCTCCGGCGGCTTGGCCGCTTCGGGATCCCCTTTGGTCGAGCCGCTGCTGTTGCCTCCGCTGCTGCTGCCGTTGTCTCCGTCGTCGTCCGGAGAAGCCACGGTGCGTTTTCCGTTGCCGAGGGTGCCCCCGGCGTCGGCGCACGCGATCAGGGCCATGCTGGCGATTGCGCTGATCAGGTAACGGTTCATCGTGTCTCTCCTCTTTCCAACGACCAGACGATTTCTGCGAACTTGCGGACCCAAGCCTTAGTTCGCCTTGCGGCGTCGGGCGATGAGTAGCGACAGGCCGAAGGCCGCGCCCAGCAGGCCGAAGTTTGAGGCGCCGCTGCTGGCGCCGGTGCTGACGGAGCAGCTGCTGGTCCGCGGCTGGCTCATGAGTTCGTCGTCAGGGCTCTGCGCGAAGGGATCCGACGTGTCTTCGGCGTTGTCGCCGCTGCTCAGGTCTTCGCCGGAGGTGCCCCCGTTGGTGCTGGTGGGCGACGTGGTGGTCGGCGAGGGGCCGGGCTTGACGTCCGTGGAGTTGGTCACCGGGCCGGGGACACCCACGACCTTGGTCTCCCAGGAGGCGGGGATCAGCGAGAGGAACGCGTGCTCCGGGATGTCCGTTCCGTTGGTGGGCAGTGCATCCCAGCCTTGGGCCATGGAGACGGTGAAGCTCTTGACCTCGGGCATGAAGCCACTGGCTTTGCCGAAGCCGGGGTTCTGCAGGCCGCCCACGCAGCGGATAAATGCGCGACCTTGGTTGTTGGGGTTGCGCTTTCCGCGGACCGCGTTGCCGCCGACGTCCGAGAGCTTGGCCACCTGGAAGTTGCGGGACACGCGGTCGATGGTTGCGATCTTGCCGGTGGCGGGGTCGATGGGGTGCACAAGCACGTTGGCGCCGCCGCTGCCCGTGATGGACCCGGAGATGACACCCGCGGCGGGCTCGGCGTTGGGGCCGAACTGAATGCCGCAAGAGTCCGAGTGCCGCGATGAGACGGCCACGGCAGTCGCCTCGTCGAGCTTGGTGAAGTCGGCAATGTTGAACGTTGCGAGACGGGCCACGTTGGCGCCGCCCTTGTGCGCGTTGCCGTTGTTGCGCGTGGCGAGCTTGGAGCTCATTTGGTACTGGATGGCAACGACCTTGTCGTTGATGTACGAGGCCGTCGGCTGCACCGCGTATTGATTCTGGTTGGGCGCCGACGCCGCAATGAGCTTGCTCACGCGGGGCTGCAGCGTGTTCGTGTCGATGGCCAAGGCGCGGATGCCAATGTTGGCGGGCTGACCGTTGGCTTCGACGGTGGTGACAACGAGCTCGTTGCGCGGCGTGGTGGCCGGGCCGAGGGGGCAGGCGATCTGCGGGCGGGAGTGCTGGCCGTTCTGCACGACCTTGCGCATCTTCGCTTTGACGCTGACGCCGCCGGCCTCTTCGGCCACGTCGACGCGCATGACGTAGGCGTTCTGGTTCTGCCGTTGCACGCCGATGAGCACTGCCGTCTCGCTGATGGCGCAGACGCTGTGCGGACCATACTGCTGGTCGTCGTTCTGGCCCGTGAGCTCGATGAGGTTGGTCGGCTTTTCGGCGTTCTGCCGGGTGCTGTTGGTGATCTTCACCAAGTTGCCCGTGGCGGATTCGACGACCCAGGCGACCGCCTGCGGGTTGTTGTTGTTGACGCCGTTGTCCTCGGCGGCGCCGTACACGAGGGCGTACTTGCCCCCCATGAGCATGACGAGGCCCGGGCGCATGAAGGCGCGCTCACCGCCCAGCTTGGGCAGCATCTTGGGCGCGACCACCGACTCGAGGCCCTTTTCGGTGAGTTTGGAGAAGGCGACCTGGCCTCGGAAGTACGACGGATCGTTGCCGTTGATGTTGGGGTTCTTGGTGCTGTCCGACGCCGTCCACACCATGCCGATGTTGTTGCCGTGGAAGTTGGCGTACACGTCGACCAAACCAGAGCCCGTGTTCTTGGCGATCTTGGCGGTGGGGAGGGTGCCGGTGCCCACCTTCTCCGTCACGGTCCGAAGGACCACCGCGGTGCCACTCGTTGCACTTGGGCCATCGGCCACGGCGTTCGAGGCACACAGCAGGCTCATGCTTCCGACGGCGAGGCCAGCGAGCTTCGTGGTCTTCTTCATCTTCATGGCAACCCTCCAGGGTTTTTGCGAGCGCCGGTTCCTGAAACAGGCGAAGCATCAGCGCCCCGCAACGCAATGATAGCGTGCACAGCGCGTTCCATTGTCACAAGCTCCTGCCATCTATCGTCAACGACGAACTTTCAGGCACTTAGAGATCGGTCGTACACAGTGTGGCTGGAAGCCACCTCTGCCCGCTTTCCGAATGTCTCCGCAGTGTTGATCCAGTCGGACCCATGATTCCTCAGGGTAAATGTGGGGAGCGCGGGGAGATGTGTTCCAGTACGCACATAAGATTCTAGGGCGGCCTAGCGTCTTCTTGTGCTGTTCCCCCACCGCACCAGGTGCGGCCCAGCCCCCTCTAGTTCCAGCGATTTTCGGTACTTGTGCCACAGTGTGCGCAGCGTCGCCGAAGCCGGAGCCGGCGAGCAGCATGCGCATGCGAGCGCGCTCCTTGCGGGCGCACCAAAGTTGCGCCCTGCCGCGCGCGTTTTTCGCCCGCTTATTCTTCGGCTTCGCCGGAACCGTCGACGGTGGCCAGGTCGACCTCGTCGATGGGCGTGACCGGGCGCAGGACGGGCTTCTCGGCGCGATACAGCTGAATGGACGTGATGACGATGGGGTCGGCGCTGGTGCCCGCGTCGGGGGCCTGGATGGTGTCCGGCAGCTTGAGGCTGATCTTGCCGTGCGCATGCTTTTCGAGAGAGAACACGAGGGCGTCCCGGTGCTTTGCCCAGTTGGCTCCACTCATGCGGGCCACGACCCGGTCACCGGTCAAGAGCTCGACCGTCTGCGCGGTGCTTGGGTCTTGCTCGAGACTCTTGATGAACTTGTCGATGGAGTACCGAGGCCCTTTGTCGTCTTGGCCAACCACCATGTTGTCCGACACCAACCGACGTTTGACGTAGCCGCGCAGGCGCCCGTCAACGTAGATCCGTGTGCCTTTGGCCGCCTCGCCGGTCACCAGTGGCACTTCTTCTGTGCAGGTGCCGCCCTTGGTGTGACATCCGCGCTCGCGGTCCACCGGGGGGACTGGCTTGTCGACGAATACGGAGACGCTGCTCATTTCGTGCAGGCTTCGCTTGTAGGACAGGTGCTGCGTGGACCAGTGCACCAGCGCAAGCCCCGTGGTGAGCCCCATGAATTGGAACAAGAGTTCGCGCTTGTACTTCAGGAGCTCCGGGCCCTCGACGATGCCGACCTTGTGGCGCAAGTCTCGGACGTGTACCGCCTTGACCTTGCTTGGGGTCACGCCGATGGCAACCAAGTAATCGTGCAAGCTGTAATAGACCGGGCTTTTGCCCTCGTCTTCGACGTCGAAGGTAGGCGCAAGTTGCGGCGGCAGCTCGCCGTAGCGCAATACGCCCGCCTGCACACCGTCCACCCACACCGGCACATCGACCCCCTTGAAGCGCCGTATGCCGTGTTGCACCGCGGCGTCACCCGCATCGCCGGCGTCGCCGATGTTGCCGCTTTCCGTCGTTGCGTCGCGTTTGGCGCGAGGGTGCCCCGAAGCGCCGCCCTCTGCAGCACTGGTGCTCCCCGTACCGCTGTTACCGCCGCAGCGCGTGCAGCCTCCCCCGATGCAAAGCGCAAGGGCAACCGCTCCAAGCAGCCGGGGAAGTTGCGTTCGCGGGGGGGCACCAGCAGGTCTGCGCGAAAGAGGCATTGCCCGATACTCTATCGCACATCGCGCGCGCGGGCGGAGGAGGGCCGTCGTTCTCCCTTTGCTTGGGGGCCTGCCCTGCGATAACTCCGGGGGGATCGTGTCGTCCCGCGCTTCCCGGTTGCTCTTGGCCTTGGTGCTCTTCGCGCTGTTCGCGCTGGTGGGGCCTCGGCTTGCGTTGCCGGAGGGGCGTAAGGCCGGTGCCCCGTTCGAGTACGTGCCGCCGGTGGGCTTTGCTCTCGACACCAACGATGGGGGCAAGACGCTCTCTGGCAGCGTGGAGGGCTTGCGGAAGACGTTCCGCTACATGGGCCCGGGGTCTTCTTCCTTTAAGCCGGTGGTGGCGTGGAACCTGGTGCCCGACCGTGGCACTGTGGAGCCCGAGGACATGGCGCGGGTGGCCCGCGGCATGCCTGCGCTCTTTGCCCCTCAGGGAGAAGAGTGGACCCTCGTGCGGACATTCACGCGCGAGCGGCCCGACCACGCCCGGGTGGGGGGCATCGTCGGCGCGGTCACGCGCAAAGACAACGTCGCCTACCAAATCATGCAGCTTGCCTTTCCGGTAGACGAAGGCACGGCCCTGGTGACCGCCAAGTATCCCGTCACCGAGGCGGGCGCTTGGGGGCCGGTGTTCGAGGGCACCATCGACAACGCCAAGGGGGTGGCTCTCCGTCCCCAAGAGCCCGAGGCCGGGACCCGCATCATGTTCGGAGC
>JBIKNA010000346.1:0-8030 GCA_044358965.1 Polyangiaceae bacterium | reverse complement strand
TTCCCCCTGGTGCACGAGAACAAGGACAACCCGCTGGAGCTGTTTCAGATCTGGCTCAACTTGCCTGCCGAAGACAAGTTCGCCAAGCCCCACTTCTCCATGCTTTGGTCCGAAGACATCCCCACGCTCGAACTTCGAGACGACGAAGGCAAGCTCGCGCGGGTGACCGTGGTGGCCGGCGCGTTCGGAACTGCGAAGCCCCTCTCGCCCCCGCCCAAATCGTGGGCAAGCCGCAAAGAAGCCGATGTCGCCATCTGGACGCTGTACCTGGAACCCGGCGCCAAGCTCGAGCTGCCCCCAGCGGCGTCGGCGGACACCGTGCGCACGCTGTATTTCTTCCACGGCGATGCGGTCTCCATCGGCGACCAGAAGCTTGGTCCCAAGACGGCCAACGTGGTGCGTGCCGATGCCACGCTCCCGCTCGTGGCCGGCGCCGAGGTCTGCGAGCTCTTGGTGCTCCAAGGGCGTCCCATCGACGAGCCCGTGGTGCAGCATGGGCCGTTCGTCATGAACACCCGCGCCGAGATCGAGCAGGCGATCAGCGACTACCGCCGCACACGTTTTGGTGGCTGGCCGTGGCCCAAAGATGATCCGGTGCATGCCCGGGACAAGGGGCGCTTCGCCAAACATGCCGACGGAAAGGTCGAAGAGCGCTGAGGGGCAGACTTCGAGCGCGTGAGGGGGCTACCCAGCGTCGCTGTAGCGCTTGAGCTTCTCGTAGAGCGTCCGGAGGCCGATGCCCAGCTGGGCTGCGGCGGCGCGCCGGTTGCCGCCCACTTGCGCCAGGGTCTTTTCGATCATCTCGCGCTCGAGATCTGCCAAGGAGCCCTTTGGCGTGGGTGCTTCGGGCGCCGTGGCGGACACTTTCGCCACGGGCTCATCGAGCCACAGGTGCTCCACGCGCAGCACGTTGCCTTCGCCCAGAATCATGGCCCGTTCGAGGGCATTGCGCAGTTCGCGCACGTTGCCGGGCCAAGGCTCGGCTTCGAGGCGCGCCTCGAGGGCCGCGTCGAGCGCTGGCGGTTGCGCACGACCGGCTTGCTCGGACAGATCGCGCACCAACGCGCGGGCCAAGGGGACGATGTCTTCTTTGCGCTCGCGCAACGGCGGCAGGCGGATGGGGAACACCGCGAGCCGGTGGTACAGATCTTCGCGGAACGTGCCCTCGCGCACCATGGCGCGCAAGTCCCGGTGCGTCGCGGCAATGAACCGGACGTCGGCCTCGACGCTCTGGGAGCCGCCCAATCGTTCGAAGGTGCGCTCTTCGAGGACGCGCAACAATTTGGCCTGGAGCTGTGGTCGCAGCTCGGCCACCTCGTCCAAGAAGAACGTGCCGCCGGCAGCCAACTCGATGCGCCCGCGGCGTTGGGCGTGGGCGCCGGTGAAGGCGCCCTTTTCGTGACCAAAGAGCTCGCTCTCGAGCAAGTGTTCCGTGAGCACGGCGCAGTTGATGGCCACAAATGGCTTGTGCGCCCGGGGGCTCTTTTCGTGCAGCGCCCGCGCGGCCACCTCTTTGCCGCTGCCGCTCTCGCCCTGGAGCAGCACCGTGGCTCCGCTCTTGGCCACCTTGTCGATGGCCTGGACGACCTGCACCATGGCGGGCGAGCCAAAGCTCAGCGCCGTGCCTGCGCCCCGCGGCGGAGGGGTACTGGTTTTGGTCACCAGCGTTGCGCGGCGGCGCAGCGCGCCGCTTGCGAGATCCCGAACGGCCTTTGGGCTCTCGAGGGGCTTCTGCAGGTAGTCGAAGACCCCAAGTTTCATGGCCTCCACGGCGGTGCCCACGTCGCCAAAGGCCGTCAGCACCACAAGCTCGACGTCGGGTTGTTCGAGACGCAAGGTCCGAACCAGCGTCATGCCGTCGAGCTTTGGCATACGAAGATCGCTGATGACCACGTCGAAGGGCTCTTCCCGGGCTGCGGCCAGGCCTGCCATGCCATCTTCGGCTTGCTGAACCTCGTGTCCGTCGCGCTCCAGGGACTCGGCGATGAAGGAGCGAACGCCCTCTTCGTCGTCGACGACGAGAATGCGGCCTTTGCGAGGTTCGGTCATGGGGCAGGGGAGCTTGGCAGCGACAGCGTAAAGACGGCCCCGCCATCGGCGGCGTTGCGAAACCCAAGGGTACCACGGTGTTGCTCGGCGATGCGGCGCGCCACGGGGAGTCCAAGACCCGTACCCCGCACCCGCGTCGTCACGAAGGGCTCGAAGATCTTTCCCTCGTCGCCGACGCTAACGCCGGGGCCGCGGTCGCGCACCTCGATGTGCACCATGGTGCCCTCCTGCGCCACGCGAAGCGTGACGGGCTCGTCGCCCGCGGTGGCCTGCAGCGCGTTTTGCACCAGGTTGTGCACCGCCCGGAGCATGCGATCTTGGTCGACGTAAAGCTGCAATGGCGCATCGCGCAGGTCGAGCTCCACGCGCTCTTTGGGCAGATGTTCGAGGGCAGCATCGAGCAACGCCTTGGTGTCGACGGCCAAGAGAGCCACCGGGCCGTCGCGTACGAAGTCGAGCAAGCTCGTGCTCAGCTCTTCGAGGCGTCGAGCTTCGGCGACCACACGCTCGGCCTTCTGGCGCGGCTTGCCTTCGGGAAGGTCTTCGAGCAGCAACTGCGCGTGCCCCTTCAGCGACGACAATGGGTTCCGGAGCTCGTGGGCCATGACGCTGGACATGCTGCCGAGGGCCACCAGGCGCCGCTCGCGCTCGGCCTGTTGTTCCACCAGCGATAGCCGCCGGGCGCTCCGAGACCACGAGACGGCGAAGGCCATGAGCACCACCCCGGCGATGCCAGCGACCACGGAGATCCGCGTGAGATCCGCGCGTAGTGTGCGAATGACCGGGGGTTCGTACTCGACGACCAAACGTGGGATGTTGGGCGGCCCGGCTCCGGGGGAGAACGGCATCAGCCCCGGGGCATGGGGCATGGCCCCACGCGGAAAGCGACGAGGTGGCGGCAGGAACACGAGCATCCGGGCCCGGTCGCCCGCAATGGTGGGCGCTCCAGGGTTCGTGTTGGCGCCGCCGATGCGCGCCTCTCCCGCTTCGAGCATCTGCACGCCCGCTCGGTCGACCAATGCCACGTAGCGCAAGCCAGCGTCTCGATGACGCTCCAGCGTGCGTGCCAAGGTGTCGGCGCTGGGCGCCGTGTCTTCCTCGAGCAGATCGCCCGTGACCGCCGCACAAAGTACGTCGCCCTCGCCGCGGACTACGATGGTCGATGCGGCCGACAGGGCCCGCTGGGCCAGGAACACAGTCAGCGCCAAGGCCAAGGTAGACAAGGCCGCCATACCGATGCTGCCACCGGCGGTCCATGCCGACCATTGCTTGCCCTTCGAGAGTTCTGTCACGTGTTTGGTTGTGGGGAGGCTGGGAAGAGCGCGCGGGCGCGAGCGTGATGCCCAGGCAACACGCGTACCACAGGTGCCCGGCCCAGCGCGCAACCCCGAAAGAGCGGTTCCCTGCACCTGAATCGTCGCGCGCGGGGGGCCGCACGATGCCGGTGAAGCTGCGGACGACTGCGGATTCCGCACCGTGCATCGCGCGCTTTTCGCACCCCACGCGGGGCCTGGCCCCGCAAGTCCCCGAAACCCGTGGCGCCAGCCCCTGGCAGAGCGTTTGCAGTCAGGCTGGTCGTCCTGGTCGCAAGTTCCCGCGGCGAGGCCTACCAAACTTGTCAGGAGTTCGTTCTCACATGTCTACCCGTCGTCTCGTCACCCTCATGTCTTCGTTCGCGTTGCCGGTCGTACTCGCCACGGTCTCCGGCTGCAGCGCCGAGAGCGGGACCAGCGGCCGAAGCACCACCGACACCTCGGCGCTGGCCAAAGACCCCAGCGCCACCAGCGCCGGCAACGCGGCGCCGGCGGGTGGCGAGGCCGCCCGTGGCCATCGCCCGCCCGGGGGCCCAGAGTTCCTGCTCTTTGCGGCGTTGCACGACCTCGAGCTCTCGGCGGCGCAAAAGGCCGACATCGAGGCGGCCATCGAAGCCATCAAGCCAGCGGCTCCCCCGGCAGAGGCCAAGGCGCAGTTCGCGGCGCTTGCGGCGGGCGTTCGCGCCGGCAAGGTGGACCCCGCGAGCCTCGCTTCCAGTGTGCCCGAAGGGCAGCCGGATGCGCACCGCGACGCGCTGGCGAAGGCCATCCAGAAGCTCCACGACACGCTGACCACCGCGCAACGCGTGCAGCTTGTCGACACGCTGGACAAGCGCGCACAAGAATTTGGCGCAGGGCACCCCCACGGCCGAGCGCATGAGCGCAAAGGCCCCGAGGGCCACGGACCCGACGGCAAGCGCGCGCACGCGGGCCCGCCGCCCGGAGGTCCGCATGATCCGGTGGCCATGTTGACCCAAGACCTCGGCCTCAGCGCCGAGCAAGAGACACGCATTCGCGAGAAGATTGCGGCGGAGCGACCGGCCCCCAAGGACCCGGCGGCCATGAAGGCACAGTTCGACGCCATGCGCGCGGACAGGACGGCCAAGATGAACGCCTTCAAGGCTGATGCCTTCGACGCCAAGGCGTTCGTGACGCCGCCCGCCGGGGCTCCGGCCGTGGCCCATGGTCCGCGCGCGCACTTCGAGCGCATGGCCAAGGAGCTGCAGATCATCACCGTCGAACTCAACGCGGAGCAGCGCAATAAACTTGCCGCACGCATCGAGCAAGGGCCTCCGCGCCCGGAGCATCGCCCCATGCAGCAGCCGTCGGACCGCGCTGGGCGGCCCCAATAACGAAAGGAAGACGCACAACGACAAGAATCGAGCGAGCGAAAACCAAAGCGGAGCAGGCGCTGCTTTCTGGTCCCCGTCCCCTCCCGGCGGTGCCAGCTTGCGGCGCTTGCCGTTTAACCCGAGCGCCAACACTCTGCGATCAGGGCCACGGCCCTGCGCTCGTGCTCGCTTGCGTAGAGATGGGTCCGACACACCCAAGCCCATGGCGGGCCGTGTGCTGCTAGGCCTTGATCTTGGTGCTGTCCGGGTCGAACAGGGGCTTGAGCGACGCGCGGCATGGGTAGCGCTTGCCGGCGATCTCGACGTCCCAGGTGCCGCTGTCCAGGTAGGCCTGGTCGACGGGCTCGCCGGCCTCGAGCATCATCAGGCCCACGGCGCCTCCGAGGGAGAATCCGTACGATGCCGCCCGGATGTACCCGACCGCGCGATCGTTGCGCCGCACCACCTCGGCGTGGAACATGAGGGGCTCTGGGTCCAACACCAAGACCTGCACGATGCGCCGTTTGAGCGGCCCTTCGGCCTTCTTGGCCAGCACGGCCTCTTTGCCCAAGAAGCCGCCGGGCTTCTTCAGGTCCATGGCAAAGCCAAGGCCAGCCTCGAGGATGCTGTCGGTGTTGTCGATGTCGTGGCCGTAGTCGCGGTAGCCCTTCTCCATGCGCAAGCTGCCGAGCGCCTTCAGGCCCGCGTGTTTCAGGCCGAGACCCTCGCCGGCGTCGCGCAGCCGCTCGTAGACGTGCACGGCTTGCTCCGTGGCCACGAATAGCTCGTAGCCCAGTTCACCCAGGTAGGTAATGCGCTGGCAGAGCACCCGCGCAAAGCCAAGGTCGATCTCCCGGGCCGTGCGGAACGGGAAGGCTTCGTTGCTCATGTCGCAGGTGGTGACGCGGGACATGAGTTCCCGAGACTTGGGGCCCTGGATGTTGATCTGCGCGTAGCTCGAGGTCACGTCCGTGACGAACATGTGTGCGTCGTCGGGGGTGTGACGCTTCATCCACGCCTCGACGTGGCGGTGCGCCGTGTCCGACGCGATGACCATGAACGTCTCGTCGCCAAGCTTGGTGACCGTGAGGTCTGCCTCGAGGGTGCCACCGGCGTTGAGCCACTGTGTGTAGGTGACACGAGATGACGCCTGGTCCACGTTGCCTGCAGAGATGAAGTTGAGCACGCGGCCAGCATCGCGACCTTGGACCATGAACTTGGACATGAACGACATGTCCATCAGGATGACCGCTTCGCGGGCCGCAAGGTGTTCGGCCTGCCAGTGCGGGAACCAGTGCTGGCGCCCCCAAGAGAGCGCCCGGCTCTCGGGCTTCTCGCCGAAGGGGGCGTACCAATCGGCACCCTCCCAGCCGCTCACGTCTTTGAAGTAGGCGCCTTGGGCTTCGAGCACGTGGTGGAGGCTGCTGCGCTTGGCTCCGCGGGCCGTCTGCATGCTGCGCGTGGGGTAGTGGCACTGGTACACCATGCCCAGGGACTCGACGGTGCGCGTGCGGCGATAATCTGGGTTGCTCTGGTACTTGTGCAGCCGGTCGATGTTCATGCCGGTGACATCGGCCTCGGGCCTGCCGGTCATGATCCAATGCGCGAGCAAGCGCCCGAGGCCACCGCCGGTCAGGATGCCGATGGAGTTGAGCCCTGCGGCGACGAAGTAGTTTTTGACCTCTGGGGCTTCGCCCACGATGGGGGCCAGGTCCGGCGTAAAGCTTTCCGGGCCGCAAAAGAACTTCTTTACGCCGGCTTCGAGGGAGGCCGGCACGCGGCTCATGGCCTTCTCGACGTAGGGACCCATGCGGTCCCAGTCCGGCGGGATCTCCCCGAACGAGAAATCCGACGGGACGCCGCCGATGTTCCAGGGGGCGCAGATGGGCTCGAAGAGGCCCACCATGAGGCCGCCCACCTCTTCGCGGAAGTACCCGTGGGAGCCGGGATCTTCGAGCACGGGCCAATCCGCAGAGATCTCGGGGATCTTGTCGGTGATGAGGTAGTAGTGCTCGGCGGACTGCAGGGGGATGTTGACGCCCGAGAGAGCGCCCAGCTGCCGCGCCCACATGCCGGCGCAGTTCACGACGAACTCACACTCGATGTCGCCATACGCCGTTTGCACCGCGGAGACGGCCCCACGTTTGGTGCGCACGCCGATGCAGGGGACGTTCTCGATGATGGTGGCGCCTTGCATGCGCGCACCTTTGGCGAGCGCCATGGTGGCGTCGACGGGGTTCGCCCGGCCGTCTTCTTTGACGTAGAAGCCCGCGAGAACGTCGTCGACCTTGGCCAACGGGAACAACTCTTTGACCTGCGACGGCGAGATCTCGTGCACGTCGACGCCGCAGTAGCGGTTGAACGTGGAGACCCGGCGGTACTCCTCGAGACGGTCGGCGTCGGCGGCGACCTCGATGAAGCCCACGGGCTTGAATCCCGAGGTCAGGCCCGTCTCGTCTTCGAGTTTGCTGTAGAGGTCCCGGGTGTATTTGCGCATCTCCGTGGACGTCTCGGAGGTGGACCCGAAGGTGACCATGAGCCCAGCGGCGTGCCAGGTGGTTCCCGAGGTGAGCTTGTCGCGTTCGAGCAGGACGACGTCTTTCCAACCGGCGTGGGCAAGGTGGTAGGCCACAGAGCAGCCGATGATGCCGCCACCAACGACGACGACGCGGGCTCGCGCAGGGATCTTGGGCTCAGACATGCGGCGCAGCATACCCGAAACACCTCGCAGCGCGCTGCGTCGGCGGGCCCTTTGGCCCATCTTTTGTGCCTCAGAAGACCATAGGCATGGTCCTACAAGAACGAGGCGCCGAGGGTGATGGTCGGGTAGCCGATGCGCACCGTCACGGCCACGTGTTCTGCGACGAAGAAGCGCCCGCCGAAGGCCAGAGTGGGGCGCAGTCCGAAGTTCGAAGGCCGCTCGCATCCGGGGCCGCCGGTGCAACCATCGACGAACCCCTTGTAGATGAAGGCGCCAGCCTCGGCGAAGATGCCCACGCGTTTCACGGGGAAGACATTCCACTGCATCGTTGCGGGGAACATGAGGTAGTTGGCGCCGCAGCGGTCGCGGAAGTAGCAGCCCTCGTAGTGCAGGAAGTCTGCGCCGGCGGTGAGCGCAAGGTTGTCCGTGACGTTGGGTAGCAGATCTTGCACAACGGGAACGCCGAGGCGCATGCCAGCGCCGACCCCGCTGGACCCGTAGATGTTGTCCCACCCGAAGGCAAGATGTGGTTCGAGCTCGATGGCGTAGGTGGTCCCGCTGCCGGTGGCCGGTGCGTCTGCGGCGTGTGCCAGCGGCGGCCAGAAGAGCGCAGCCGCGCCCGCCAGCGTGGCCAGC
>JBIKNA010000345.1:0-8044 GCA_044358965.1 Polyangiaceae bacterium | reverse complement strand
TGATGCCGCGCCAGTCGTTTCGGTCGAGAAGCTTTTCGATGCTCTCGTAGCGGGGATCCAGCACCTTGGGGCGCGATGGCGGAGGTTCGTCCTGCGCAGGTGGCGGGTCACTTGTGCGCTTGGCAACGACGTCGGTGCGCACCCGGTCCACGGAGAGTTGCTTGAGCGCACCAGCCGTGTCGTCGATGCGTTCGGGCGGGACTGACTCGGGCTCGGCGCGCGGATCGGGTCGGCTCATGGGGGGAACAGTTTCTCACGCCCCAAGCATTGTCGCCTAGTTCCCGACATGGCCGCCGCGGCGCCGCGCTGGCTTCACTCGGGCAAGGATCGAGCGCCGCTGGGGACCACTTGGCGACCGTTCGCACGGCGCGGGGAAGCAAAAGACCCGTTCACTCGTCAGACTGTTTGCCGTGAACGCTTATCGAACCACCTTCGGGCCCCAAGAGCGTCAGCGCGCCGAAAACGCCAAGGCCGAAAGCGCCATTGCAGAGGTGCTGCCACAACTCGAGAAGGTCTATGCATGGCGTTGGAGCCGCCTCGTCGGCGGCAGCTTGGGGGTGCTGCTCGGTGGCATTTGGCCGCTGCTCCACTTCTTGCCCAGCCGATTCAACGAAGACGGAGAACGCATCTTCGGTCCGGACGACGCGCTGGCCCCCTTCATGCTCGGTTCCGTGGCTGCAAGCTTGATCACCGCTCTCGTGACCTATCCGCTGGCCCGGTTGCGCGCGCGCCGAGCCCTCGGTGGCGCTGGGGCCCACGGCCCCCGCAAGGGTACGGCGGACGAAGCCCCCTTCGCCTGGCGCGAGCGGCGTCTGTCTGCGCTGGAAGCTCCAAGCGCGGCCATGCCCATGATCGCAACGACAGCCTTCACGCCCTTGTGCCTGCACCTCTTGGCGTACCTGTGCCTCTGTACGATGGACAACTCGACGCCGAAGCTGCCCGATTTTGGCAAGTGGATCACCATCAGCATGGTCGTGGTGGGGCACGCCCACATCGCACTCGCCATTTGTTGTGTCTTGTATGCCGTGCGCCTGTCGAAGCTCCCAACGAATGCCCTTGTCGAGCGCCCGAAACACCGGGATTGGCTCTGGGCGCTTGGCATCGCCACGCTGGTGTCCGCGGTGCCAGGCATCTTGCTGCTGGGGGTGCCACCGTTGCTCTCCGTGGCCACGGGCCTCGCGTTCATTCCTTTGATGTTTCTTGGCATCCGCCGCGCACTCATCCGCGAGCGCGCGCCCATCGATGCCGCCCGAGAGCTGGCCCTCGCGGTGCGTGTCGACATCGCTGAACTCGAGCAACAGCGCGACGAACTGCTGCTCGATGGACCGCGGATCGCAGACTTCGACGAGCCCGTTTCGACAGACGCGCCCGGGCGCACAGGCATTGCGCTCGCGGTGCCGGCGCCGTAGCGCGCGCCGGCGGAGCTGCTAGCCTCACGCGATGTTTTTGCGACAACACGCCCAGGGTGCAGCATCGTCAAGGGTCCTGCGGCGCAGCGGCGCCTTTGGTGCAGTGCTCGTCGCGGTGCTGGCCTGCACAACCACGCGGGAAGTGCAGTTCACCCCTGCCGAAGACGCGCGCTTCGTACAGAAGTACACCGGGCGCTGGGAGAACGCCGCGGGCGACAGCTTGGTGGTCTGTAGCCTGCCGGGCGAGAGCTACTGCGGAAGCCCCGCGTGTCCCGGCAAACCGTGCCACGAGATGGGCCTCGGCGCCGAAGCCCAGACACTCTCGTACGTCGCCGACGACTCGGGCTGCGCTTGCTACGGGTGCGAGTGCATCGGCATCGAGGCAGGGTTCGCCGTCAAGGCGCTGGTCACGCTCGGCGGGGTCGCCATTCCCGCCACCGGTGCGTTTCAGTTTCGAGAGAGCGGCCCCGGGCTATTGCTCCGCGGGGCAAACGCCGTGTTCCGCGCCGTGTCCCAAGAGGGCGGAGTGGTCGAGCTCACGGGCGATCAAGGCGTGGATGGCGGCACCGCTGACGCCACCAGCGTGAGCGCAACACCGGACGTGACGCGGGTGCTGGGCCGCGTGGCCGCCAAGGCCGGGGACTGCCCATAGCGCTGAGCCCCCCCGCGACGAAGCCCACGAAACGCCACAAGGGCCAAACCTTCCGGTCTGACCCTTGGTGGTGGGTGCGCGGTGCACCCGGGCAACACGCCCGCTAGGTTACCAGCGGTAGTGGGCGAAGGCCTTGTTGGCTTCGGCCATCTTGTGCGTGTCTTCCTTCTTCTTGACGGCGTTGCCGCGGCCCTGGGCCGCGTCGACGAACTCGCCAGCCAAGCGCTCGCGCATGGTCTTCTCGCCGCGGTCGCGGGCGTAGGTGACGAGCCAGCGCATGGCCAGCGCGACGCGACGCTCGGGGCGAACCTCGACGGGCACCTGGTAGGTGGCGCCGCCGACACGACGGCTCTTGACCTCGAGCTTGGGCTTCACGGCGTCGAGGGCCTTGCGGAACACCTCGAGCGGCTCTTCCTTGTGGCGCTCGGAGATGATGTCGAAAGCGCCGTAGAGGATGCCCTCTGCGGTGGCCTTCTTGCCGCCCAGCATGAGCGTGTTGCAGAACTTGGAGACCAGCTTGTCCTTGAACTTCGGATCGGGCGTGATCGGGCGCTTGGGTACTTCGCGGCGACGGGGCATGACTGGCTCCTACTTAGGACTTGGGCCGCTTGACGCCGTACTTGGAGCGGCTGCGGTTGCGGTTGGCCTTGTTGGTGGACGACGGGCCGATGGCGCCGGATGCGTCGAGCGTGCCACGAACGACGTGGTAGCGAACGCCCGGGAGGTCCTTTACACGACCGCCACGGATGAGCACGACGGAGTGCTCTTGAAGGTTGTGACCCTCGCCAGGGATGTAGGAAGTGACTTCCATCCCGTTGGTGAGGCGAACGCGGCAGACCTTGCGGAGGGCCGAGTTGGGCTTCTTCGGAGTGGTGGTGTACACGCGAACGCACACGCCACGCTTTTGGGGACACGACTTGAGCGCAGGAGACGCGGTCTTTACGCGCGCAGCCTCTCGCCCTTGGTTGATGAGTTGATTGATAGTCGGCATTGTTCTCGTCCGAAGCGGCGTAGGCGCGACCTGATTCCTGCGAAAACGTGCAGAAAGCTGGGTCCACCCAGGGAGGCGGCACAATAGTCGCGGCCCGGAGCCTGTCAAGAGGGAACGGAGATTCCCGGGTTCGCGGCGCCGGGGTGTCCCGAGGCCCTCCGAAACACGCGAAAGGATGAAACTTTTTGGGGCTACTTTTTGGCCGCCGGGGCCACGACGATCTCGACCCGACGGTTGTTGGCCCGGCCCTCGGCGTTGCCGTTGGAGGCAACCGGCTTGGAGGACCCCAACCCGAGGGCCTTGAAGCGGTCTTGGGCCAAGCCTTTGGAGGCCAAGTAGTCGCGCACAGCCTCGGCGCGCTTTTGGGACAGCTCCTGGTTCTTCTGCACCGTGCCCTGGGAGTCCGTGTGCCCCTCGACGGTGATGTGCGCCTCGGGGTCGCCCTTGAGCAACGCCTCGGCCACCTCGTCGAGCTTGACCATGGCGCTCTTCATGAGCGCGGCGTCGTTGGACGCGAACAGCACGCCCCCGGACAAGGTGATGACCGTGCCACGGGCCTCTTCTTTGACCTCGGCGATGCGTCGCAGGTCGGACAGACGACGCTCGGCTTCTTGGCGACCCGCGCGCTCCTTCTCGAGCTGGGTCTTGGCCAGATTGAGCTCTTGTTGCGTGCGCTTGAGCGCATCGGACTCGGCCTGCTGGGCGTCGCGCTCGCTCAGGTCTTTCTCTTTGCCCGCCATGCCGGCCCGGGCCAACGCCTCGGCGGTCTGCGCGCGACGCATGGCCACGTAGGCCAAGTCTTTGGTCTCGGGCTTGGCGCCGTTTTCGGCAAAGGCCTGCTCGGCCTCGTCGAGCGCCTTCTTGGCCACGTGCAGCTCCGCCGGGGACTGTTTGGCTGCGGGGCCTTTGGACGCCGTTTCGTATGCCGCTTTGGCGTCGAGCAGCTCTTTGGGCGGCGGCGCCGAAGCGCAGGCTTGCAGGAGCATCACGGGCAGGAGCATCACGGGCAGGAGCATCGGGGCGCGTTTCATCACTTGGCTCCTTTCACGGCCTTGACCTTGTCTTTGGCCTTCTCGGCTTCGGTCTGCGCATTGAACTCTTTGGCGAGGGCCACGGCGAGCTCTGCGTCGGCGCCAGCCTTGAGCAACACCAGATCGGCCTTCTTGTTCTCTTCTTCTTTGAGCAGTGCCTTGCCCTGCGCGAGCTGGTCCTCGGCGAGCTTGAGGTGATACGCAGCTTTCGGGTCTTTCTCGGCGCCAAGTTCGCGCGCCGACCGCGCCGCGGCCTCGGCCGACGCGAGTCGCTCGGCAGGCGCAGGAAAGCCGGCGCACGCGCCGAGGACGAGGGCAAAGCACACGACAGCGAGCCCGGGGCTCGTGGGGGGTTGTGACCGCATGACGCGGACGATGGTATCCGGAATCGTGCGGCGGCGGGAGGTACGTTTGCTCGCGCGCGGCCCCGGCGCCTCAGCGAACGAGCAGCAGGTACACGGCCACAGCAGCCACGATCCGGTACACGCCAAACGGCGCGAGCCCGTGTTTGCTCAGAAAGCGAACGAAGAGCGCCACCACGGCCCAGGCCACGAAGAAGCTGGAGACGAGCCCCACGACAAGACTGGCGGCGCCGACGTCGTGCATGAGTTCGTGGCGCGACTTGATGCCCTCGTACAGCGTGGCCGCGCCCAGGGTGGGCAAGCCCAAGAGGAACGAAAATTCCGCCGCCGTTGCCGTGGAGAGCCCCGTGAGCTGCCCCGCCACGATGGTGCACATGGACCGGGACGAGCCAGGCCACATGGCAAAACACTGGCCGATTCCTATGTAGAACGCACGCTTTGGCGTGACGTGCTCGAGCCCCTCGAGGCCCTTGTCGTCTTTCGTGCCGCGGTAGAGCTCGTAGCCGATCATGATGAGTCCACCGACCACGAAAGCGATGGCCACAGGCCACGGGCCAAACAAGAACTTCTTGATGGCTTTGCGAAACAGGAGCCCCGTGACCGCCGTGGGCACGAAGCCCACAACGAGCGAAGCCAAGAGACGCATGCTGAGCGGATCGCGTTTGGCCAACCCCAAGGCGCGGGTGGCCAAGAGGCGCCGGTAGTGCACGAGCACGGCCAAGATGGCGCCCAGCTGAATGACGATCTCGAAGGCCCCGGCGCCGGCCTGCGGCTGGCCCGTGATCTTGGCGACGATGGCCGACGTGAGGATCAAGTGGCCCGTGGAAGAAACGGGCAGATACTCGGTGAGCCCCTCGACGATGCCGAGGAGCAGAGCGATGGTGATGGGCACGGCGTTAGAGGGGGCGGTAGTCGGGCGCGGGCCCGGAGGACGCTGAAAGAGTGGGCGCAGCGCCGGCGCGATTCCGAACGAAGATGAAGCCCGCACCGCCACCACCGCCGCCGGCGCGGCTGTTGGCCTCGGGCCCCGTGGTGGGCGCGTTGGTGCCGCCGCCCGCCCCCCCCGCGGTGGCCACCGTCGATGTTGTCGTTCCGCCGGCACCTCCGTTGGTGCCGTTGCCGCCACTGTTGCCGTCCACGCTGCTAGAGCTCCCCGCGCCGCCGCCACCACCGATGGCGATCAGCGTCGCCCCGTCGGTGAGCGTGACGCCGACCAAAGACTCGAGGAGCACAGTGCCACCGGCACCACCACCGGCACCGGAGCCATCGGTGCAGCCCCGGCGACCCCCGCCGCCGCCAACGGAGATGACGGCACTGGCCCCGACCGTGAGCGCCCCCTTGGCCGAAAACTGAACCGCGCCACCGCCGCCGCCGGCGCGACCGCACGAGCTCCCTCCGCTGGTGGCCGATCCGTTTCCTCCGCGACCGCCGCCCGCGAGGCTCGGGAAGGCCCCGAACGCCGCGCCACCGGCACCACCCGCGGTGCTGTTGCCGTTGTTGGAGGAACCTCCAGCGGCACCTGCTTGTTGATGCCCGCCGCCACCGCCGCCACCGCTGCGAGAGCCGCCCATGGAGCTTGCCCCGCCAACGCCAACCCCCTGCTGGTCCGTGCCACCAGGGCCAGGAACGTCGAGATCTGCCGCCGCGTTGACCACGCCGTTGATTCCGAGCGTGCCGGTCGACAGGACTGCAAGCGGCTTGCTACCGGTGATGGTCAAGCTGTCGACCGTCCAGGACGTGACGACCAGCGTTGCGATGGCTCCGGTGCAGACGAGTCCGGTTGAGGTTGCGCCATTGAGTAGGCAGGCCGTGGTGTCCACGGTGGACGTGGCAGGTGGAGGCGCGATGGCCGACGCGAAGAGGCTGTCACTGACGTTGAGCGGAAACGTTGCACCAGCGTCGGGGACTCCAGTGTCGGTCACGGCGTCCGGCGCACCGGTGTCCTCGATGACCACTGTCGCGTCTTTTTTGCCGCCATCTTGCAACCCCGGCTGCGGGCCCGGCACATAAACATCTTCGCCGGCGTCCACCACGGGGATGACGCCAACGCCGACGGTGTCGAGACTACAGGCGAAGCAAACAGCGCCGCCGAGACCAAGTCCAAAGAGCAAGCGAGATGGGGATCGCACGCCCGAAGGATACCCCAGGGGCAAAAAAAACGCTCGCGGACGTCAGAGGGGGACGAGCGAGACCGCGGGCACCACGGTGGAGCCCGTCGTGTCGCCCTTGGCGTTGCGCACGTAGATGCGGCCAACGCCGCCGCCGCCACCACCGCTGGGCTTCTTGGCTGGCGCGGAGGACTTTGCAGCCTCGGCGCCGCCGCCCTTGCCGCCCTTGGTGGCGTCCGCGTCCGCGGGATCGCCGCCGCCGCCACCGTCGTCATCTCCGTTGGCGCCATTGCCCCCGTTGGCCCCGCCACCTCCGCCCGCACCGCCGCCACCACCGCCGCCACCCGTCGCGATGATGCGTGCGGCGCTGAGTGTGACGCCGCCCTGTGCCTCGAGGATGACGGTGCCGCCGGAGCCGCCACCGCCGCCACCGTACTCGCCACACCCGCCGAGCCCCCCGCCGCCAGAGGCCAGAATGGCTCCGCCTGGAACAAACGAGAGCGTTCCTTGAGCCGAGATCTGGAGTGCGCCGCCACCGCCGCCACCCCTGCCGCAATCGTCGGCCACGGCGGGCCCGTCGCCGCCGGGCGATCCGCCCGTGAGGTCGGCGAAGGCGCCGTAGGTGACACCCGCGAGGCCGCCGGCAACGGCACCGTTGCCAGCGGTGCCCGCGGCGGCACCGGGCGCGCCATGACCACCGCCACCGCCACCGCTGCGTTTGCCGCCGCCACCGCCGTCGTTGCCTTTGCCGCCCGCCCCCAACGTGACAGCGCCCGGCCCTCCGGCCTTGCCAAGTGCCCCCAGCTTGATGCTCCCACTTACGATCACGTTGCCCTTGGCCACGATGACGAGCGGGCGGTCGCCCGTGACCTCGAGGTCGGGGACGGTCCAGTTGACGACAGAGATGACGACGAAGGCGTTGTTGCTGCAGTCGAGGAGCTCGGCCGCGTTGCCCTGGGAGATGGTGCACGAGGCAAGGCTGGTGTTGACGGTGACCAGCGACCCCGTGGGGCCGTCGACCTTGGCGGCATCGAACACCGTTGGAGCGAGGTTGGCGGGGAACGGAACCGAAGGCGCATCGGCCCCGGTGTCCACGGAAGCCTCTGTTGGGTCCGGACTGTCCGCTGTGGCGTCTTTGTTGATACCGGGCTGCTTACCGAACTCGTCGCCGGCGTCTTCGAGGCCGGCAGCCCCGACGCTGGTCCCTGTTCCTTGGGTTTCCAAGCCACAGGCTGGCACCAGAAGGCCAGCGCCCAAGACCAATCCAAGGAATCCCGAGAACCGCGCGCGCATGGTGTAAACATACCCTAGATCGCCCCAAGGGCCCGTCCTTCCGATGCCGCTCTCTCCGCCCATAGACGAAAGCTCCGACACGGTACGCGCGCTCCTGGCTCCCCTGCGCAACGACTTCTCCGTGGCGCTGTACGCATTCGGCAATGCCTTTGCCGCCGGCGCCGTGATCCGCACGGCCCACAGTTTCCTGGTCCAAGA
>JBIKNA010000344.1:0-8046 GCA_044358965.1 Polyangiaceae bacterium | reverse complement strand
ACCCTCGGAGATGAAGACGGCGTCGCTCGTCAGATCACGGGATGCGACCACACTGACGGCGCAGCCATCGGCAAAGCGGGCCTCTTCGACGTCGAGCACAAAGGTACCTGCGAATCCCGGGTCCAACTCGATCTGGGACAGCTTCCGGGGTTCGACCACCGTCCGCCTTGTGGGCCCCACCAGCCACAAGCGCGTCGAAAGCGTGCCGGGGTAGGCAAGCTTGGCCTTGTTTGGTTTGAGCGCGCCCAGAGGCTCGTGGTCTTGGGGCACACGAACCACGATGGCGCCAAGACCAATGGTGTGCGCGCGCCCGGACTCGAGGGTGACGCACGGAGGCTCCGCACCTTCATGTTCGATGTTCAAGAAACACACGCGCCCCGCCTTGAAGGGCGTGTCTTGCCCAAGCGGCACCTGCACCTCTTGGTTGTCTTCGAGGCGGACGGTCACATGCGCATCGGCAAACGTGTCGGGCGCCGCGAGCACCGGGCCTTCGAGCCGCAGCGTGGCGCCGGCGCCGGACGGGCGAACGGTGACCCCTTGGGAGGTCTCGGTGTCGGGCTCGTTGGCCTCGGCGGCGCAGCCCGCGGTCAATGCCACAAGAACCAAAAGGGAAGCTCCGCCGCGCGCCATCATGAGAACACCTCGGTTCACTTGGCAGCACACTCCATGCCACACCAGCGCACCCTGGCACCGGACGGGATCTTCGGCTGATTTCGTTCCCGGGCGGTGCAAAGCCTGGGGCGCAGGCAATCCAGTTGCAGCCCTCGGGCGACATTTGCCACGGCGCCGCGGTAGGCTCGCATCAGCTTTCTATGATCCGCGGCCCGGAAGGCACCTTGCCTTGCGAACTGGGCCTTGCGGACTGGCATCGTACCGACGCGTTTTTCTCCTCTCACCGCCACGAGCTTCCCCATGGTCGACTTCGCGTTTCAAGAAATCCTGCCCATCGAGCAACCCGACGCCACGCCCTACCGGCTGCTCACCAAGGACCATGTGTCGACCTTCGAGGCCCAGGGCCACACGTTCCTGAAGGTAGACCCCGCAGCGCTCACGCTGCTCACCCGCGAGGCCATGCGCGACATCGCCCACTTGTTGCGGCCGGGGCACTTGGCGCAACTCGGGGCCATCCTGAAAGACCCAGAGGCCTCGGCCAACGACCGCTTCGTGGCCTGGGAGCTGCTTCGCAACGCGAACATAGCCGCGGGCTTCGTGCTGCCGGGTTGCCAAGACACCGGCACAGCCATCGTCATGGGCAAGAAGGGCGAGCGCGTGTTCACCGGCGGCGGCGACGAGGCTGCCATTGCCCGAGGGGTGTTCGACACCTACCAGACCTCGAACCTGCGGTACTCGCAGCTGGCACCACTCAGCATGTTCGAAGAGAAGAACACGGGCAACAATCTGCCCGCGCAGATCGAGATCTTTTCGACGGACGGCGACGCCTACAAGTTCCTGTTCATGGCCAAAGGCGGTGGCTCGGCCAACAAGAGCTTCTTGTACCAAGAGACGAAAGCGGTGCTGAACCCCGCGAGCCTGCTCTCTTTCATGACGGCCAAGATGAAGAGCTTGGGCACCGCCGCGTGCCCGCCATACCACCTGGCCGTGGTCATCGGCGGAACAAGTGCAGAGTACACGCTCAAGGTGGCCAAGCTTGCGTCGGCGCGCTACCTAGACGGCCTGCCGCGCGAGGGCAACGCCCTGGGCCGTGGTTTCCGCGACGTGGAGATGGAGCAGAAGATCTTGGAGCTGTCGCGCACCGTGGGCATTGGCGCGCAGTTTGGCGGCAAGTACTTCTGCCACGACGTGCGCGTGATTCGTTTGCCGCGACACGGCGCCTCGTGCCCCGTGGGCATTGCCGTATCGTGCTCGGCAGATCGCCAAGCCCTCGGCAAGATCACCAAAGACGGTGTGTTCCTCGAGGAGCTCGAGCGCGATCCGGCGCAGTACCTGCCCGAGATCGACGAGTCTGCGTTTGGCGAGGGCACGGTGCAGGTAGACCTGCGCAAGCCCATGAGCGAGATCCGCGAACTCTTGTCCAAGTACCCGGTCAAGACGCGCTTGTCGCTCACGGGTCCGCTCATCGTGGCGCGAGACATTGCCCACGCGAAGATCAAAGAACGCCTCGACCGCGGCGAAGGCATGCCCGAGTACATGAAAAACCACGCGGTGTACTACGCCGGCCCCGCCAAGACCCCCGAAGGCATGGCCTCGGGCTCCTTTGGCCCGACCACTGCAGGCCGCATGGACTCGTACGTCGAGCAGTTCCAGGCCGCGGGTGGCAGCTTCATCATGTTGGCCAAAGGCAACCGGAGCGACGCCGTCACCAAGGCGTGCAAGGCCCACGGCGGGTTCTACCTGGGCTCTACCGGCGGCCCCGCCGCGCGCTTGGCCCAAGACTGCATCAAGAAGGTGTCGGTGCTCGAATACCCCGAGCTCGGCATGGAAGCGGTGTGGCAAATCGAGGTCGAAAACTTCCCGGCGTTCATCATCGTGGACGACAAGGGGAATGATTTCTTCGCACAGATGCTGGCAGAGCCAGGCAAGAAGAGTCTGCCGCTGGCATAGGCCAGGCCCGGAGAAACGCGCGCGCGGAGCCCCTGGGGAGCCGCGCCTCGGGGGCCTTTGCGGCTACCCGCCGAAGAGCGCGGCCCGGTAGTGCGCAAGCTCGGCCAGGCTGTCCTTGATGTCCTCGAGCGCCGTGTGGCTCTGGTTCTGCTTTTCGAACACGGCCTTTTTGGGGCCCCAATTCTGCACAAGTACCTTCAGGCTGGAGACGTCGACTTGTCGGTAGTGCAAGTACGACTCGAAGCTCGGCATGTACTTGTAGAAGAACCTGCGGTCTTGGTGCACCGAGTTGCCTGCCAAGATGCCCTGCTTGTACGGCACATGCTGCGCAAGCATGGCCACCGCTTCGCGCTCCACGTCGGCAACGCTGTGGGGGCTCACGCGCACCTTGTCGAAGAGTCCGTTCTTGGTGTGCATGTCGCGCACGAAGGGCACCGTGCGCTCGATCACACTTTCGGGCTGCCAGATCACGCGCTCGAGCTGCGCCAGAGGCACGAGATCGCCGTCGGTGATGATCATGGCCATCTCGATGATGGCGCACGCATCGGGGTCCAAGCCCGTCATCTCCAAGTCGACCCAGACGAAACGTGTGTTCTGCATTGGCGTAAAACCGTGCTTAACCTTGGGGGAATCAGCGTACAATAGAAGAAGTGTCGTCCCCGGATCTATTGTCAGAGCTGGAACACGACCATGTGCCGCTAAGCCGCATGGTGTCCGAGCTGCGCAGCACGCTGGCAGGGGGCGCGAATGCCCTTGGCCAAAACGCCAAACCCTTTGCCGACACCGTTCGAGCCCTGCGCGACGAACTCATCGAACACTTCGGCAAAGAAGAAGAGGGCCTCTTCCCTTTCATGGAGCGCGCGCTGCCGCAGCTCCAGGCCGATCTCACGGCCCTGGCCACGGCACACGACGGCCTTTGCGGTGCTGCAGTGCGCATGGCTGCACTGGCCGACCGCGGCCCCGCGGCCCTCGAAGCGCAGTTCACCCAGCTCGCGGCGCTCTTCTTTCGCTTCGACACGGCCTACGCCGAGCACGCCCAGCGCGAGGTGGCCTTGCTGCGCCGCGCCCAAGGTCTCCTTAGCGCCGACGACAAGCGAAAGCTCGCCGAGCTATCGCTCGATTTGTAGGGCAAGCACCGGGCAATTTTTCGATGCTGACCGCGACCGCTCGTCTGCGACGCCTGCCCACGGTGGCCCTCTCCTTGGCCCTTCTTTCCGCCGCGCCTGGCGCCTTGGCCGACGACGCCAAGCGCGAAAGCTGCGTGCAAGCCTACGAGCGCGCGCAGCTCGCCGCCCGAGGCCAAGATGATCTGGCCGCGCGAGATTACGCCGCTGCGTGCGTGCAAGCCTGCCCCGCGCGCCTCGCCGAAGACTGCGTCCAGTGGGAGCAACAAGCGGCAAGCCGGCTCGTCCAGGTGCAGATCGTGCTCGAGAGCCCGCCGCCGGGGCGGAGCGTCGAGATCAGCGTCGACGGCGCCGCGCGCCCCGACGCCGCCGGCAGCCAGCGCATCACCCTGCCCGCTGGGGAACACACCTTCCGCGCCGCGGCCGGCGCCGAAGAGAGCACGCCCGTGCGGCTTCGTTTGCTTCCCGCCAGCGAGCCCACCCGGGTGACGCTCAGGTTTGCGCCGCCCAAGCCCCCGGCACCGGAGCGCAGCTCCTTCGTGTTCCCTTACGTACTTGGAGGCACGGGCATCGCGCTGCTGGGCACCGGCCTTGCGCTTTCGATCTCGGGCCATGTCGATCGCTCCGATCTGCGCTCCACCTGCGCGCCCTTCTGCGACGCAAGCGCCGTGTCGTCCATCGAGACGCGGTGGTGGGCAGCGACGGGCGTCTCCGTGGTGGGCGCAGCGCTCGTAGGCGTGTCCATCTGGTCGCTGCTGCGTTCTCCCTCGGCGACGGCCAGCGCGGCGGCAAGGCCCATGGGGCCGCTTTGAGTCCTGGCACCATGACCCACCTAGCGACCCAGCTGGTGCTGCTCGCGCTCGGCTGCATGGGCGCCGGGTGCAGCCTCGGCGGCCTCTCCGACGGCCAGCGCAGCGCCGATGCGGGCGCCACCGGCGACGCCGGGCCCGCGTCCGCCATCACCGTGCTTGCCACCGACGAACCCGAGGTGAGCGAGCTTTTGGTCACGGGGCTTTCGCTGTTCTGGGTCAACGGAGGTCGCCAGGGTTCCATCGGCGGCTGCACCCTCGCGTCGTGCGCGGGCGAAAAACGCAAGATCGCAAGCGCCCAAGGAGCCCCCCAGGGCCTGACGGCCGACGGCGAGACCATCGCCTGGGTGAACAATGCCGACGCGACGGTGATGGCACAGCCCAAGGAAGGCCCTGCCCTTGCGGTAGCCACCGCGCAACTCTCGCCCAGCGGTGTCAGCCTGCGGGGCGACCGCGCCTACTGGCTCAATGCATCTTGCAAGGCCGGCGGAAGCCCCCCGTGCCTCGCCACCGCGAAGCTCGGTGCTCCCGGCGCCAGCGTCGTGCTCGATCAGTACGACGCCGGCCGCTTGCTGCGTCGCTCCGGCGCGGAGCTGTATTGGTTCGACAGCAACACCAAGGGTGGCATCCTGCGCGCGCTTCGGCTCACGGGCGACACAAGCAGCGACAACGTCCGTGAGTTGGCCGCGATTGGCGAAGACATCGTCGCGCTAGAAATCGACACCGCCGACGCCTATGTCGTGACGCGCGCCAAGGGAACCATTGCGAGCGTTGACCGCCAGGCCAAAGGCGCCACGCCGACGGTGCAAGCCCAGCTTGGCGCCCCCGCGCTCGCCGCAACCAGCGACACCGACGCCCTCTATGTATTGCTGCGCCGCGACGGCCAGCCCCGCGCGACCGTTGCACGTTGCGTCAAGAAGGCTCCGGCGACTTGCGACGAATACCAGCTGCCCGATCTCGACCCCAGCGCTCTCGCGGTGGACGGCGCATCGTTGTACGTGGCCGACCGCCCAAGCCAACGCATCCTGCGCATGCCCAAGGTGTGCGGCGGGGGCGCTACTTGTCGCTCGTTCGCAGCCCGTACTTCTCCATGAGGCGATAGAAGAACTGCCGGGACACGCCCGCGGCATCGGCTGCTTTCGTCACCTGGCCTCCGGCCTCTTGGAGCGCGCGACGAACGTACTCGGCCTCGAAGTCCTCGATGAGCCGGTCTCGCGCGTCGCGCAGGGGCAGCAGTGGCAAGTCCGGAGCAGCGGGCCCGGAGGTTGCGCCATGGCCGCTGACCTTGCGAAACGGGCTCTCCGTGGGGAAGAGCAGCAAACGCTCGACCACGTTCTTGAGCTCGCGCACATTGCCAGGCCAGCTGTGCTTGCCGAGCATGGCGAGCACCCGGGACGAAATCGGCGCATTTTCGCCCGTGGGAAGGCCGCGATCGCCGAGCCAACACTCCACCAAGAACGGGATGTCTTCGAGGTGCTCGCGCAAAGGTGGCACGCGAAACGAGACAACGGCCAAGCGAAAGAACAGATCTTGGCGAAAGCGCTGCGCCGCGATGAGGGCCTGCAAATCATGTTGCGTCGAGGCGATGACGCGCGCGTTGAGCGGGCGATGGCCAGCGGCGCCTACGGGGCGATACTCGCGAGACTCGAGCAGCCGCAGCAGCTTGGGCTGAAGCTCGACGGGCCACTCGCCCACCTCGTCGAGAAACAGTGTCCCGCCCTGGGCGGCCTCGACGAGACCCTCGCGATCGGTTGTGGCGCCGGTGAACGCGCCGCGTTGGTAGCCAAAGAGCTCGCCTTCGAGCAGCTCCGGGCGAATGCCGGCATGGTCGACCACCACGAAGGGTCCCGCGTGTTTGGCGCTTGCGTCGTGAATGCCCCGCGCGAGTAGCTCTTTGCCCGTGCCCGACTCGCCCAAGAGCAGCACGGTGGCATCGGACTGCGCGGCGCTTTGCAGCTGCCGAAAGAGCGCCCGCAGCTGGGGCGCCGCGCCTACGAAGTCGCCAAACTTGGGCATGACCGACAGCTCGACGACCGCAGGCGCCGTGTCTTGCATGTGCACCGAGATCACCGTGTTGCCCACGGTGATCTCGACCCCCTCGGAGACCAGTGCGCTCTCGACGCGGGCGCCACCGATCCAGGTGCCGTTCTTGCTGTCGAGATCGCGAACACGCACGCCATGGACCCCCAAGGAGAACGAGCAGTGCTCCCGAGACACCCGTGTGTCGGCAAACGAGAGCCCACAGGCTGCTGCGGTGCCCACGGTGACAGGCTGGAGCCCAAGCGGCACCGTGCCCAGCTCTTTGCGATCGCGCCGGGCCACCAGATGAACCTGGGGCACGATCACCCGGGCGGGGTGCGGGAGGGTGAGCGTGATCTCGCGCGGCGCGGCCATGGGCCATAGGTAGCTGTTTTGTGCGAGACTGGCCACGTTCTCCCATGACCGAACGAATGCGCATCGGCAGGTACGTCATGTTCGACGCCTTCGCTGCAGGCGGCATGGGCAACGTGCACTTTGGGCGCTTGCAGGGCGAAGAGGGCTTCGAGAAGACCGTCGTCATCAAGTCCCTTCACGCACACCTGGCGCTTCAGCCCGAGTTCGTGACGCGGTTCGTGGACGAGGCGCGCATCGCCGCAGCCATCGGGCACCCCAACGTGGTGCGCACCCTCGATGTCGTGGTGCAAGACGGCAGCGTGTTCGTGGTGCTCGAGTACGTCGAGGGCGAGTCGCTGGCGCAGCTGGTCCGCCGCGAAGGCAACGCACCGATGCCCTTGGCAGTGGCCGTGCGCATCGCTTCAGACATCCTGCTCGGTCTCCATGCCGCGCACACGGCCCGTTCGGCCCAGGGCGAGCTGCTGCACATCGTCCATCGCGACGTGAGCCCCGACAACGTGATCGTGGGTACCGATGGCTTGAGCCGCGTGCTCGATTTCGGCATCGCCAAAGCCACGTCGTCTCGCATCGATACAGCCAGCGGCGAGATCCGCGGCAAGCTTCGCTACATGGCCCCGGAGATCCTGATGGGCGAGCGCGCCACCCACCAGTCCGACGTGTACAGCGCCACGGTTGTGCTCTTTGAACTGCTCACCGGTCGTCGTCTCATCGACGCCGAGAGCGAGGGCCGCGCCATGATGCAAATCCTAAGTCTGCCCCGCGTGCCGCCGAGCAAACACCGCCCCGAGCTCCCCCCCGCGCTCGACGACGTCGTACTCCGGGGCCTCGCGCACGATCCCACGCAGCGCCACACCGACGCCCGCGCCATGATCGACGCTCTCGATAGCGCCCTGCCCCCGGCCGGCCCCCACCACGTATCCGATTGGCTTCGCTCGGTCGCGGGCCCCGATCTCGAAACCCGCCGCCGCCGCGTCGAGACCCTAGGCCAAAGCCCCGTCGGCCACGCCCTCACTGGCACCCCACAGCCCATCGAGCCCACCCGCGCACTCCACACCGAAACCCACTCCCCCAAAGCCCCCACCGACCCCGCCCACGACGACACCTCCCGCGCCCCCATCCACGTGCCCCTGCACGCCTCTCCCTCTTCCCCCTCTTCC
>JBIKNA010000343.1:0-8058 GCA_044358965.1 Polyangiaceae bacterium | reverse complement strand
CTCAGCGATTTAGCTTCCTTTGTTATCGGAGGACGCTGTCCTCCGCCCCAGAGGCATTGCCGCTGGGGCCCCACCTCCTGCATTTGGGTCCCAAGCCCAAATGGCGCCCGGCGTCTGTAGTCGAATCGCGCTCGGTCACTTCGATCACTTTGGCCCGCATTGCTGCGGCCAACGTTGCACGACGCGCCGAATGAGCGTCGTTGCGCGCGGGCCTGGCTCGACCGGCGGTGACACGCAAACGAACGTATTCAGGATTGCAACGTGCGGCAAGAACGTACGGTTGCAGCAAAGTCACCGGAGCATGCTGGCCCTGGGCGCGACGGACATCGCGCGGTTCGCATGGCCTGAGACCACGTTGCCCGCCATGTTCTCCCGTGGCCGCCGGCGGCTCCGGGAGACGGGGCACAAAATTCGACCGCCGCGATGCAACCGCTGGGGCTCCTGCATCGTAAGTACCCAAGGAGCGCGTAAGGGGGTCCTTAAATTTCCGGCGGAGGGCCTCCTTGCGCGCTACCGTTCTTTGTCGAAACCATGACCCACGACAAGCGCCCCACGGTCATCCTTCGGCACTGCGACGCCTACGACGCGGCTCGCATCCAGCGCATCGCCGAGGACGGCCTCGATACGCTTGGCCTACGCCCCCACGGGCGCACCTTGGTCAAGCCCAACGTCGTCGCGTCGGGGCCCCGGTTTCCGCACGCGTACACCCGGCCCGAGTTCACCGAGGGCGTGCTGCGGGCCCTGCGATCCCGGGCCCGTAACCTGACCGAGCTGGCCGTGGGCGAACGCTGCGGCATCACCATGCCCACCCGTTTTGCCTTCGACCAGGCCGGGTACTACCAGCTGCAAGAGCGGCTCCCGGACGTCAAGCTCTACCACTTCGACGAAGTGCCCCAGGTCGAGATCCCGCTCTATCACCCACAGCGCCTACGCGACTCGTTCTTTACGCCCGAGCCCGTGGCCCGCGCCGACTTCTTCGTGAACTGCCCCAAGTTCAAGGCACACCCTTGGACAACGGTCACGTTCAGCATGAAGAACTACATCGGCATCCAAGACGACCGGCATCGGTTGCTGGACCACGATCACAAGCTCGACGAAAAGGTCGCCGACCTTCAGTACATCGTCCAGCCGCAGTTCATTGCCATCGACGCCATCACTGCCGGCGAGGGGCGCATGCTCACGCCGATCCCCTTCCAGCTCGACATGGTCATCATGGGCGACAACCAGCTGGCATTCGATGCCGTCTGTTGTCACATCATCGGCGTCGACCCGCTCAGCGTTGCGCACCTGCGGCTCGCCTACGAGCGCGGCTTCGGGCCGGTCAACATCAGCGACATCAACATCGTGGGCGACGTCTCGTTGGAAGATGCAAAGCGCCGCGCCAAGGGCTTCCGCGTCGGCCTCATCCGCGTCGAAGAGTACTTCCAGGGCACCAACATCCAAGCCTACGGGGGCGCTCCGCCCAGCGACACCACGGACTACTGCTGGGGCGGTTGCCCCGGCGCCATGGAAGAGGCCGTCGAAATAGTTCGCTTGTTCGACGACAAGACCGACGAAAAGCTGCCCAAGATGCACGTGGTCTTCGGCAAGTACGAGGGCACCATCGACGCGAAGCCCGGCGAGCGCATCGTGTTCATCGGAGACTGTGCAGAATACAAGGGTACCGTGGCAGGCAAGCCCATCTCCATCGAGAGCCTGTACGTAGACCGCAGCAAGAAGACCCCAGACAACGCCAAGGCTCCGGACGCCTTCGTCAAGATGGCCGAGGTCAATCTGGAGTTCCTGAAGACCCGCAACGACAACGTCTTGCGCATCGCCGGTTGCCCCGTCAGCGTCTCCGAGCAGGTGCTTGCGCTCGTGCGCCTGGGCAATCTGCGCGACCCGTTTTTGGATCGATCGCAGGCCACGGCATTCGTCAGCGCGTACTTCAAGCGCGCAACCATGACCATGATCCAGCGGTCGCTGGGGCAGCCCTACCAGATTGCCGGTGCCACGCAACGCGGCGCCGCCAGGCCAACGCAAAACGAAGCGCCCGCAGGCGCCAATCGGCACCTCGAGCGCGCCTGAGCCGACGGCCTACTGCGAACCGCCGCGCATGGCAGCCAGGGCGCGGGCTCGAATCTCCGCTTGGAAGTCGTTCTTTTCGTTGTTGCCCGTCAGTGACTGTCGCTTGGGGCTCGCCCCTTGAAAAAGGACCCAGAACGGCGAGGGCTCTGGAGGCCTTCGACCCAAGCGCTGCCACGCACGGTTGCTGACCATGGAGACAACGCCACAGTAAGCGCAGCAGAGCTCGGCGCTTGCGCTGGCCTGCCCCGGCGCGCCGCAGCGCGGGCAACGGAGCTCGGTGCTACCCGCACCCTGCACAAGCACCACCTCCATGGCGCCGTCGCGGTTGCTCTCGGAGACAACGGCGGCGACCCCAGCATAGGCCGCACGAACCTCGGGCCGCAGGGTGTGCGCCCGCGCCCGCTTGGGATCTCCCTCGTGCACGGCGATACC
Source organism: Polyangiaceae bacterium (assembly GCA_044358965.1). GTDB lineage: Bacteria > Myxococcota_A > Polyangia > Polyangiales > Polyangiaceae > SXNL01. Next base: position 5,559 of record JBIKNA010000343.1, on the reverse strand, counting down.
GTGGCCCGTGAAACGCAGCGGCAACGGCGCGTGGTTCTGCACCGGATGACCCGGCGCAACGCGCACCGCGAGGGCGCCATGTCCGGCCACGGCATGCGGCTCGTGCAGCTCGCGGCCCACCATGGTGGCGCCAACGGGCATGTGCGGGTTGCGCGGGCCCATGAGGTTTGCGTCGGCCTGCACGTGTGGCGCGCAAGACGCCAGGTCCACCACCTCGTGCGCCGATGGCAAGAGTCGCGACCAGCAAGATGCGTCGAAGCCGTGGGCGCCTCCGCAATGAGCGCAGTCGACCTCGCGCCCCAACCACACGTCGTGCAGCGGCGACGCCATGCTGCAGTGCGGGCAGAAGAAGCGGGCCTCGATGCGAGCCCAGCTGAAATCGGGCTGATCGACGGTCTGCACTGCGCGTGTTTGCCCGCAGGCGACACACTGGGCGGAGCCCACCCAGTTGCTTCCACAGTTGGAACAAACGCGCATGAAGCCGGACCCCTCTAGGCTGCAACGACGGGATTGCAAGATCCCGTCGACATCGCCGATGATATCCCCCGGGAGGGAACCATGCCTACGGCGGACGAGTACTTTTTCATGGACGAAGAGCAGCAAAAGCCGCTGCTCACCCAATGTGCGCAGCGCCTTGCGCCGGCCATCGGCGGACAGCTCAAGTGGCGCGGTGACGGCGATGAGTTGCACGTGACCGGCATGTTTCAGGGGCGCCCGGTTCGCGTCGTGCTCAGCGTGGCGTTTGGCTCGGCCACCATCGAAGTCAAGATGCCGGCGCCCATGAACCTCGACCAGTGTCTGTTCATCAGCGTGGACCCCGAGGCGCAGAAATCTGCTGGCGAGTCCCTCGACCGTGACGAGTGGGACGACGATGACGGCACTTCGCAGAAGCTCTTTTTGGCGCCCACGGTGTACCTCGAGGGCGAGCCCGGCGAGCTGCAGACCATGCATGGCATGCTCGGGCGTTTGTCGCAGCAGGGGCAGGGGGCGCTGCTCAACGTGCTGCGAACCTTCAAGCGCGGAAGCTTCATGGCCGATGGTCAATCGGTGAAGCTTGATTGTCCGGCATCGGTGACGCTGGACCCAAACGTGGCGCAGCACGTCGCCTATCACGCCAACATGCTCACGTTGCTCTCCAACGAGATGGCGCAAGTCTGGCGTTGAGCTGAATCTGCTTCGGGGCGCCTGCAAGTTAGGGGCGCCTGCAAGCCGGAGCCGCGGCTCGGCGTTGTGTCGCAACGCGTGTTCGGTCTTCTTGCGCCTCAGGGCTGCGGGTTGAACCGGTAGAGCGCGCCGTCGAGCTCCCCCCCAGCGTAGAGATCTCCCTGGTAGACCGCGAGGGGCGCCGCGCAGAACAGGTTGTTGACGACAAAGGGCGTCTTGGCGTCGGGCACCCGGGCAAGGACCCGTGGACCATCGGCGTGCAGGTGCAAAAGGGCGCGCTCCGCGAGCACCACGAGTTCGCCGTGAAAGCGCACGATGTCTGTCGGGCTTCCGGCGTCGTCCGGCAGCGCGATCTCTTCCCATGTGTTGGCGTCGCGACTCTTGCGTAGCTTCACACCGTCCCGTGCGGCGGCAATCCAATAGAGCGTTCCTTGGTCTGCGAACCACCGCAGGGTTTTTGCGGCGCCGTGCTCCGTGGCGCGCATTGGCGTCACCGTTGCCTGTGCGAGTCCGACGTCGTTCTCGGAATGTGTGATCTGCAAGTAATCGTAGGGCTCGCGACCGTCGTAGTCTTGGAGGCCGGCCAAGAGCTTGCCCCGAAAGCGCACCATAAAGGTCATGCGAAACACGCCTGCGCGGTATGGCACGGGGTAGCCCAGCTCGTAGGTCCAGCGCGACAAGTCCGGGCTCGCGCGATGCAGTGCGCCGGGCGACGGCCCCGCCCAGGCCTTCTCCGTGGGCGGCACGCTTCCGGTCGACGTATACAGTTGCCCACGAAAGCGGATGACGTCGAGCACATGGTACGCGCGGGGCACCACGCCGGCCCCGGCGCCGCCGTCGACGGGCGCCGCTGGTGGTCGCGCATGCGGGCCTCGGGCCGGCGCAAACTGACCTTGCGCATTGGACACGAAGACGTAGCCCTCGGCGCCCCAGTCCATGAGGCCAAAGCCCGCATAGGGAGGGTCGGCATCGGGCACGTAGAGTCGGCCATCGATGCGGCGAATGCGCAGAAATCCCTGGCCTGCGCCGCCGCCTTTGGAGGGCTCGCCAAAGCGGTTCCAATCGAAGGCCACGCGGAACGGGTTCTTGTCGTCGCTCCGTTCGTAGCGCGTGACGGTTGCTCCGTCGGTGCCCAGCGGGTCTCGGGCGTGCGCGGCAAACAGATGGCCGTCGTGCACCGTGAGCGCGCAGGTGCGCGTCCACGCATACGGCGCTTTGCCCACCCGCGTCAGCGAAAGGCTCGCAGGCAATGGCCCCGGCGCATCCTCCACGGGGTCATCGTTTCCGTCTGGCTCGGCTTGCGCCACGGGGGCGCCAGCGTCTTCGGCAACGGGTGATGCGTCCGCGCCCATGGACTCGCCCGCCGAGGCGCTTGATGGGGGAGCGCTCGGCACCGCGGCCGCGGCTTGGCCTGGCGGTGCACTGGGCGTCTTGCACGCGAGCAATGCACCCAGCGTGCCGCCAGTCAGCATCACGAACCAGGAGCCAAGAGCCCTGCGCTTCATCATCGGTGGCATCGGGGCCAGTGGGCTGACTGTGACACCTTCGGTGCCCAAAAGATGCGGGGATGCCCCTCGGCGGCCGTGACCCACGCGTCGCCGGGGCGTGAACGGGCGTTGGCACCCGCTTGACCCAACACACCAATTGCGCCGCCTTTTTGCGCAAGCAACGCGGCACGAATCTTGGAGATGCCTGCACCATGACTTGGCTTCGTGCATGGCTTGCCCTTCTTGGGGGCGCGCTGGTGGCCTCCGGCACGGGCTGCGCATCGTGGGTTGCCGATCCCGTCGAAACGCCTGTTTCTCAGTCCTCCGTCGACAAGGTCAATGGCGAGCTGCCCCCGTGGTCGGGCAGTTGGGACGGAACCTGGGAGACATCGGACGGTTCCCTGCACCCCGCGCGCGCCAGCTTGGTGCAGCGTGGCTTGTACGTCGAGGGCGTGGTCGAGCTCGACGATCAGCCCTGTGTTCCGCGTGTCAGCATCTTGGCAGAGGTCAACGGTCGGGGCCTCGACACCCGCGCCCACGTTGGCGACGCCGAGGTCCGCTATCAGGTCACATTCTTCGACGGCAAAGAGCAAGAGGGGACCGTCTCGCTCGTCGATCCTGCGGCGTGCGCTGCCAAAGAGGGCGGCCACGCCGTCCTCCGTTTGCGACGCTGAGCGGAGAGCTGCCCGTGCTTCGGCGTGGCGCCCTTGGCGTCTACATTTGCAGCTTGATGCCCAGGTGCATCCATCGCGGCGCGTTGGGCCGCGCACCAAAGGGACGTCGCGAAACGATGTACTGGTCGTCGAGCAAGTTGTGGGCATTGGCGTAGATGCGAACGCCCTTGGCCACCACAAAGAACGCGCTCGCGTCGAACAAGAGCTGGTCGTCCGTGGTGAGCGTGACGCGCTCGTCGGCGCTCTCGCGCATGCTCGACATGTAGCTCATGGCACCGGAGAGCCCCATGGTTCTCGTCTCGACGCCAAGGGTGACGTTGACCTGATGCTGCGGCACGTAGGGGATCCGCGCGCCGGCGAGCACCCGCCCAAAGGTGGGATCCTCGGAGTTGAAGCTGCGCAGAAACTCGGCCTGCGTCAGCGTGTAGGCGACTTGCACCGGCAGCGAAATGTCTTGGCCCAACTTCTGTGCGTGTTCGGCGTAGGCCTCGAGACCGTAGATCCGTGCTTTACCGGCGTCGAATTGCCGATCGAGGTTCTGATCGACACAGCCGCTGGACTGCGTGCACACGTTGGTGAGGTTCGAGTAATCGTTGTAGTAACCAATGATCTCGGCGCGGGTACGCCGTTTCATGTAGCGCACGCCGGCCTCGTAGTTGACGGCCAGCTCGGGCTGCGCGCGCCCCTCGGGCGACGGGGGACTAAAGCCCCGGTAGGCGCCCGCCAGCACACCCAGATCTCTTGTGATGCCGTAGAACGCGCCGGCGCCGGGCAGCAGCACCTGCGTCAGGTTGCTCTGTGTCTGCTTGGTGGCACGATCTTCGAAGCGCATGTGCATGGCCTCGATGCGCACGCCTGGGGTGAGCGTCAATCGGTCGTAGCTGATGGCGTCTACCGCGTGAAGCGCCAGGGAGTCCGTCGATGCCTCGTTGAATGCCGTGAGCAGCGTGGCCCCGCCGTCGGGGGCGAGCTGCCCGTCGGTCATGATGAAGCCGTTCTCGCTCTGGCGCCGCTCCACACGGTCGTAGTGCAGACGCACGCCGTACTCGATGCGATGTTCGAGCGGGCCGGTGCGGGTGTTCCACTGCGCGCGGGAATCGACTCCGTGTGCGGCGAAGGTTCGCTCGTTGGGGCCAACGTAAAGCGTCTCGTTGCGGCTCGCGTTGCTGCGCCCGGCCAGGATCGAGCGGTACACGTCGTTTGCTCCGCCGTCTTGCGAGAGCACGGCGAACAGATCGGCGTTGCGGAACCGGTTGGCCTTGCGCCATGTGCGCGCAAGGTCCGTGCGGTACACCGTGGTGCTCAGCGAGAAGTTGCTCGCGGGCTGGAACACGTGGGTCAGTGATGCCTGCGTGCGGTGCCAGCTCATGCGATCGAGCGCGCTGGCGGCGTAACGCTGCAGCGGGTTTGCGCGAAAGTCCGCGTCGGACAGCCCCAGGTAGGTCTCGTTGGATACCTCGTCCGAGTAGCCGAGCTTGAGCTTGAACTCGTGGCGTTGCGCGGCGCTTGGATCAACGACATAGGAGCCCTTGAACATCCACTCGTTGCGCACGAAGCCGGTGTCGGCGCCCGAAGGGAGCTCCTTGAAGCCGTCGTTGCGAAGGTGGGCGCCCTCGACCAAGAAGCCCATGCGCTCGTCGCTGGTGCCGGCCCAGCCGTGCAGCTTGCCGTAGCCATACTGGCCTACGGCGGCGTCGAGGTAGGCCTGCGTGGACGAGGGGATCGGGCGCGTGATCAAGTCGACGGCGCCGGCCACGGTCTGCGGACCGTAGGTGATGGTGGCGGGGCCCTTGAGCACGCGCACCTGGGACATGCGCAGCATGAGCGGGAAGTAGTACGCGGCGGGGGCCGAGTATGGCGCTGGCCCGAAGGGGACGCCGTCCTCCATCAGCGCGACCTTCTTGCTGCGGTCGGGGTTTACGCCGCGGATGCCGATGTTGGGGCGGAGGCCCATGCCGTCTTCGCCGCGGGCGTAGACACCCGGTACGGCGCGGAGCACGGCGTGGGGATCATCGTGGGCGAAGCGTTGGAGTTGATCGCTTCGGATGACGTGGGCGGACCCAGCGGTTTGCTGGAGCGTGGTGCCGACGACGGTGACCTGATCGGGGTCTGTGCGCGTGGGGATCGGCGCGATGGGGGCTTCGGCGGGAGTGCCAGCGGGTGCGGGTGCGGGTGCGGGTGCGGGTGCAGCGGCAGAAGGGGGAGGAGAAGAAGGGGGAGGGGAAGAAGGGGGA
>JBIKNA010000342.1:0-8085 GCA_044358965.1 Polyangiaceae bacterium | reverse complement strand
CAAGCTGCGTCTCGAGGATGAGCGTGCCCTCTTTGGCTTTTCCGTTGGCCACGCGAACCTCGGGGGCTTCGATGCCGTGATCCACGGCGTTTCGAACCGGGTGTACCAAGGCCTGCCAAAGTGCGCGCCATACCCGAGGCTCGAGGCGGACTCCATGGTCTCGGACCTGAACGCACAATTGTTTGCCCTGCGTGAGCGCGATGCGCCTGGCCTCGTCCGCGAACAGCGAAAGCCGCCCATGACTTGGCTCGAGTGTCAGAGCGGCCAGCGCCCCCGCGAGGCTTGGTGCGAGCACCTCTGCGTCGGCTTGCAGCTGCGCCCATGCCACATCCGTGACCTCGATGGCGGAAGGGCGCCTTCGTACGATGGCGCCGAGCTGCGCCGAGAGTTCGCCCCAACGCTGTTGCAGGGCCGCAAGATTCACGAACGAGACGCGCATCTCGCCGCGGCACTCTGCCTCGAGGGCATGGCACAGCTCGGCGACGCTCGACAGACCGAAGAGTGCGCTATTGCCCTTGAGCGTGTGCAGTGCGCGCATGCGCAAAGTGTCGTCGGAATCGACGCTCAATATCGTGTCGATGAGGTCCGCGCCCTCCTCCAGCAAGCCCTGCACGATGGCCCCGTCCGTCGTTGCTTGCTTCAGAAGTCCCACAAACTCGAGTCGCTCCCGGTCGTCGCGTTCTCGTTTGGCCTGCTCGGACACATCGCTGACCACGAGCAAGATGTCGTCGGACCCCGAGACGTCGCAATACTCGATGCTGAAGTGCATGGAGCCAGCGTCGAGCCGCTGTGGCAGTTGCTCCAGCAGCACGGCCCGAGGCAGGCCTCCGTCGTTCAAGAGGTTCCAGGCTTGTCGAAGCTCCGTTGCGAATGCGGGAGATCGAGCGCCGAAGGCCGCGAACATGTCGTGCTCACTGCCAAACCAAGACACGAAGGCTTTGGAGCGATGTGCCCCGAGCGTGCCGCTGCGGTCGACCTTGGCCAGGCCCTGCGCAGCATTGTCCAACAAGGCTTGCAGTTGTTTGTTCTCGTCCGATACCTGCGCCGTACGGACGTTCGCTTCGGCCTCCAAGCTGGCAAGTTGCGCGAACAGCCCGCGCGCAACGAAGCCGCAACAAAGCGTCGCGACTCCGACAAAGATCACGTGCACATCGACCAGGTTGGCGACCGCGCCGCCTTTGACCGCGAGCATTCCGGCGAGGATGCTGGTCAGCAGGGCCCAAGTGGCCAGGGCCTAGCCCCATTGCCGATGCGTTTTCACCCGCGGAACGAACGGACCACTCGGTCGAACCTGGAGGCAGGGGCCCAAGGCCCTCCCATTCGTTCGGTCTTCTGCGTCGGTTCGGGCAGATTTGCGCCCGTACGCCGCCCAATAGAGGCCGGGGAAGCGGGAATCACCAATGGTATCAGTGTATTGTGCCAGTATGCGGCATCGAGGCCCAAGGCGTTGCATGGGCCTTGGGTTGGCGGTAGCCTCAGAGAGTCACGTTTCGTGACCGGCACGGTCGGCTTCCTCTGGGATCGCTCGGGCAACGGCATGTAACGCGTGTAGCGGTGGTTCTCGCCGCTAGCCTCCCCTCCGAACCCTCTTGGCTCCCTCGGCGCGGTTGGCGTGTTTGGAACTTTCGGTGGGATCATCCACCTGCGGTTCGCCCGGGGAGCCAAGATTGAGTCCGGATCCTATGAGCACTCGTCTGTACGTTGGAAATCTGTCGTTTAGCACCACCGCCGATGGCATCCGTGATGCCTTCGCCCAGGCCGGTGAAGTCTCGGATGTGTACGTGGTGATGGACCGCGAGACGGGGCGCCCCCGCGGCTTCGCGTTCGTGACCATGGCCACCCCGGATGCGGCGCAGAATGCCATTCGTACCCTCAACGGCGCGGTCCTCGATGGCCGTCCCCTGCGCGTCAACGAAGCCGAAGAGCGTCCCCGTGGCGGTGGCGGCGGCGGCGGCGGCGGTCCCCGTCCTCCGCGTGACTTCGGCGGCGGCGGCGGCGGCGGCGGCCGTGGTGGTGGCGGCGGTGGCCGTGGCGGCGACCGCGGCGGAGACCGTGGTGGTGGCGGCCGGGGTCGCTGGTAGTCGCTTGCGGTAGCCAACCCGATCAACGAAAAGCAAAAGCGGCGCCGGATCTTTCGATCTGGCGCCGTTTTCGCTTTTGTTCGCGCGGTCGTGGCGCGCGCGGGGCCGGTTACTTGGGCGCGCGGGTGATGCCGCGGAACCGCGTGCCCGTCGCGGCGGTAGCCAACCCGATCAACGAAAAGCAAAAGCGGCGCCGGATCTTTCGATCTGGCGCCGTTTTCGCTTTTGTTCGCGCGGTCGTGGCGCGCGCGGGGCCGGTTACTTGGGCGCGCGGGTGATGCCGCGGAACTGCGTGCCCGTCGCGGCGGTGGCCACCACGGCGCTCCCAATGTTGGCGCTGCCGTCGTCGATGTAGCGGATGAGCCGCGATGGATTCTCGAGGGTCACGGCGATGACATAGACCTTGCCTTGGATCTCGGCGGCGGCAACGTGGGCAATGCCGATGCTCCCCAGCTGACCCTTGAAGGTCGCGGTCTTGTTCCAGCTGTTGCCAACCTTCTCCCAGCGTTGCACGCCGCCGCTGGTGGCCGTGCCCACGGACGCAGCGTCCGCCACGTAGAGGCGGTTGGGGCTGCCCGTGGCGCCCACATCGAGCATGACGAACCCTTGGGGGTTGCCGTCGTTCTGGAAGCCCGGCAACTGCGTGCCTGCTTGCCCAGCGGTGTTGGGGGTACCGGCGCCCACGCTGAACAAACGCAGCGTGTTGGGGTTCCCGGTGATTTGCCCCGTGGTCGCGTAGAGCTGGCTGCCAAAAATCCCGCAGTGCCGCAGGTTGGGCAATTCGGCGTACACCTGCGTGCGGGCGCCCGTGCTGCCGAGCGTGGCGTAGTGGACGCCGCCCAGATTCGCGCCCCCGTCGGGGATGTCGTAGGTTCCGGTGACCCAGAAGGAATTGCCGTCGATGCTGCATGCCGCACGCACGCTTTCGAGGGCGAAGGCATTTTCGATCTGCGTGGAGGTATCGATGGTGCCGGCGGCAGAGATGCGCCCGATGACGCGCTTGCCGGCTACGGTCTTGACCGCTGCGGTGCCAGGGGCCAGGGGATACCCAGCGATCATCACGTAGGCGCCATCGGCGGAGGTGGTGAGGCCCGCCTCGGACGTCGACGTGCCGCCGACGGTGATGGGCAGGTTGGCTCCGCTGGCGGCCACGGGGAGCGTGATGGTCTTGGCCGCCGTGCTGCCGCCGGTAAACGTTCGCTCTTCGAGGAACACGGGCGCCGCCGCGTTGGACAGGGCGCCGCCGCCAGTGGCGCCGACCCGGGCCACCCAAAATGCCGTTGGGTCGCTGATGCCACCAGACGACGACGACGACGAGGACGACGTGCTGCCGCTCGACGATGAGGACGACGTGCTGCCGCTGCTGCTCGAAGAAGAGCTGCTGGTCTTGCCGCTGGAGCTGCTGCTCGAAGAAGAGCTGCTGGTCTTGCCGCTGCTGGAGCTGGTGTTGGCGATGCCGGTCGTTCCTGACGAAGAGGTGCTGGTCTCCCCGTTGCCCGCGTCCGCGTCGCCGATGGTCGTGCCGCTGCCGTCCTCGGCGCAGGCCACGAAGGCCGCGGCGGCGCTGGCCGCCAAGAACAGGGCGATGCTGCGAAGGTTCTTCTGGTTACGCACGGGGGTCTCCTTGACGGGTGACGGGCACGTGCCCGTCCTTCGACGCTCCTATACGACGGAGCTGGCGCCTTTGCACGCGGCCTCGCGCAGTTGTGGGCGCCAAGTTGCCCGTGGGGCCCCAAAAATGGCGCCAAAAGCCATGGCCATTGCCGCTGGGGCTTTCCTGTCACACAGAAATCACCCAAAGTTCCAGCCGTGAAGGACTTCCACCGCGACGAATTCGTGTTCCGCATCGATGTGGCCGGCGAGCCCCTGGGGCCCGACGCCGTCGAGCTGCCCCGCGCGGCCACCAAGGCGTTCGTCTCGGCCTTGTCACTCCCCGAAGAGGGCGCAGACCTGCATGCGTTCATCGAACACCAGTTGTCGACGCTGACCGGCGCCGAGATCGAAGACGACGAAGGTATGTTCGAGTTGCTCGCGCTTCACACCGAGCGCGTCGTCGCCGCGCTCATCGTGTCCGTCGAGGGCGACGACGTGGAGCTGAGCGGATTCCTGGTGCCCGGCGTCGATGCCCGGGCCCTGGGGGCGGCCCTAGGCGCTGCCCTTGGAAACGTGTCCTGAGCCTCGCGGGTGTGGCCCTTCACTTGAGCCGCATGCAGCGCGTGCCGCCCTTGCCGTACTTGTCGAGGGCGTAGATGCCACCGGTCCATGCGCGGGGGTACACGTGGCCTTCGAATGACGAGCCCGTCCACCCGCGGTAGGTTGTGTCGAAGGACCACTCGATCATGTTGCCTCCGAGGTCCATCCACGATTCCTGCGCGGGCCGAGACTGGCTCGCGATGTCGCCCACGAAGCGACCTGGAGACGCGATGATTGGGGACAGATCGTTCGCGAAGGTCGCGTAGTTCACCGCCGGGAACAGGTACCTTGGCGCCTTGGCGTTGTTGAAGTTGTTGCCCGCGTTGTAGTTGGTGATCTTGGCCACTTCGTCTTGCGGCGTGGGGGTGTCGCCCCAGGGCCATTGCCTCGGGCCGTAGGCCGCCGCGAGCGCTGCAGGGCTCTGGATGTAGCCGCCGTCCCACGCGCAGAAGGCCGCGAACATGAGCGGGATCATGCAGTTCATCGACTTTTCGTCGAGCCAGTCTTGCGAGGCGTCGGGGCGGGGCACTTCCGAGAAGTTCTGCGCGAGCGCGGCCGGGTACCAATACGTCCGATGCCCGTAGGCGTTGGCGCCCAGGTAGCAGCCGCTCGTGCCTCCGATTTGGAGGCCGCGGTAGTACGACGTCGGGCCAAGCTGGGAATCCAAGCCCAGGTCGACCTGCGTGGTGCCGCCGCCGTTCAACGGGAACGTGGCAAACTGGTTGTTGTTCTGCTTGGGCAAGAAGTTGATGGCGCCCGTGAGTCCGCTGACCGCAAAGTTCGCGGGGTACATGGCCGCGAGCATCGGGTCTTGCGCCATGCGGGCCGTGACCCACGCCTGGATGTTGGGCACGCCGTTGTACTGCTCCGTGATGGCCTTGATCCACTGACGGATGCGGCCCGCGGTGATCTCGTACTTGTCGAGGAACACCTGTTTGCCGCCCACGGTGACGCCCGGAACAGGTAGCGAGCGGCAGCAGCTCTCGTGGTTGGCGGCAAGGGTACCGAACTCGCCGGAGCCGCAGGTTTCACCGCCGTGGAGCTGCTTGCAGCTCTTGGCCTCGATGCACCGCTTCGCCTCGGTGCATGCGTCACTCTCGCAGTCGGTGTCGCCGCTGCATTTCTTCTTGAGCGCACACTTGGGCCCCGCCGGCACGGTGACGCCGTCGAAGGTCTGCGCAGCGCCGCCGCAATCAACGTCGGTTTCGGTGCCGTTCTGCACGCCGTCCGCGCCCGTTGGCGTGACGCACTTGGTGGCCGGGCAGTACCCGAGGCCGCAGTCGGCGCCCACCAGACAGCTCTTGCCCGTGCCGCACTTCTTGGCGTTGGGGCCGCCGCAATCGATGTCCGTCTCGCCGTTGTTCTTCTTGCCGTCTTTGTCGCTCGGGGCATCGCAGGTCTTGCCCGCATTGCACAAGGAGATGCAATCGTCGGAGACCTTGCAAACCTTGCCGGCGGCGCAGCCGGCGGGGGCCTTGCCGCCGCAATCGATGTCCGTCTCGCTGGCGTTGCGCTCTCCGTCTTGGTGCGCCTCGGCCGTCGGAACCGCGCACACGGCACCAACGCAGTAATCCGTGCTGCAGTCGGCGTGCTGCGAGCAGGCCTCGCCGGTGGCGCACGCCGTGGGGAGCCCAACGCCGCAGGTCTTGGTGCCAAGCGGAGCGCACTTGTTCTCGAAACAGATGGCGCTTTGGCACTCGTCCTTCTTCGCGCAGGTTTGCCCGTCGCACTTCTGCGGGCAGCTTCCGCTGCAATCGATGCCGAGCTCGGTTCCGTTCTTCACCCCATCGGTGCAGCTGGGCTCGGCGCAGAACCCCTCGGCGCATACCTGTGAAGGGCATTCGGTGCCCTCGACGCACGGCTTGGGGCCCGCATCGACGGTGCCGCTGGTACCACTGGAGCTCGAGCTGCTGCTCGCATTCGGGGTGCCACTTGTGGTGCTCGACGATGAAGATGACGACGTCGCCCCGCTCGATGCGTTGGTGCCGCTCGAGGACCCGCCATCACCGCCGCCAGAACATGCCGCGGAGATGCCAACGACGATTGCCGCAAAGCCAAGTGTGCCGAAACGAGCGCGCGAGAGGGGCATGGGCGTCTCCTTGGGGGCCATCGGCGAATTTCCGAACCTGCACCCGAACACTCTCAGGTTGCCTCGATTGTCGCCCAAACGCTACGCATTCGCGCGTGGACAAGGTGTGCGCGGGTAGGCGCGGGCGCCGGCCACAGCACCGCTCCCTTTTGAGCTTGGGACCCAAAAGTAGGAGTTGGGCAGCTCCAGCGGCAATGCCTTTGGGGCGGAGGACCTGCGTCCTCCGATTGCAATCATGCTCGGCGCTTTAGCGGCGCGAGGCGCAGCAGCGAAACCCGGTGGAGTAGTCGTGGTAGGTCGCGTCATGTGCGACGGTTCGGTACTCGCAGCCCGGCCCGTTCTTTTGCGTGTCGAGATAGTAGCCACCGCGGAAGGTGCCTCCCGGATCGGCGACCCACTCGTGCACGTTGCCCACCATGTCGAAGACCCCGTAGCCCGATCGGCATCGCGCGTGGCTACCGGTTCGGGCCAGGGACCCGGGCACCTGGTTCAGCCGCGGATCGTTCATGGCCTCGAAGGAACCGAAGGCCTGGCTGCCCATGTCGGCGTAAACCACGCCCAGCGGCGCCTTGCCGTTGTCGTTGCATTGCCCTTCGTGCCGCTCGTCGCCGTAGGGGTACGTCGTGGGGTGGCGCCCCTTGCAGGCCGTCACCCACTCGTCTTCGGTGCACAGTCTCTTGTGCGCGGCGGTGCAGGCCGCCTCGGCCTCGTTGCGCGAGATGTACGCCTGCGGAAACACCCCCGCGCGGGACACGGCCTTGACCCGGAGGCCCTTGACCGAGACGAAGGGCGAGTGTGGCCGCTCGGCGTTGCCCGCAAGCTCGACGACGCTGGCCTCGTAGCGATCGATGCAATATGCACGAAGGGGGCTGCCGGCGGGGGGCTCGATGGCGTTCATGTCTCCGGGGCACCCGGTGCCACGGGCCTGCGGCGCCTGGGCCGCCAGGGCCAGGGCCACAAAGGTGCAGAGGGCAGGGGGAAAAACACGGAAGCGCATGCTGGCTCGACCCAACGGCCCGGGCTCATAGCGCGGCGTAGGTCCCGAGGCAAGGCGCGGCCCTGGCCGGATATGCCCGGGATTCGGTGGGGCAGCTACTTCTTTTTGGGCATGAAGCCCGCAAAGTACGCGGCGCCTGCGGCCAATGCCGCCACGACGAACAGCATGATGCCGATGAGGGCGCTGTTTCCGCCGGACTTGGCTGGCGGACCCGCCGGAGGCCGCGGCGCGCCGGGCTGGGGGGCCTGGCTGGGCCGGTGGGCGATGTCTGGGGGGATGCGCCCCGCGGCCGTCTCTTCTTCGAGCGCCGAGAGGTTGCCCGCCTCGAGATTCGTGCCGGGCATCATGGGGCTGTGCGGCGACGGAGCGCGCTCGCCCAAGGCGATTTCGTTGGCCCAGTTGGTGGGGTCCACGAACTGATCGGGGTTCAGGGGCGACCCGGCGTGACCGCCGCGACCGTCGCCCATCTGTGGCCCCGTGGCGTCTTCTTTGAGCGAAGTGAACTCGAGCAGCGCCTCTTCGATGAGCTTGTCGATGATGGAGCCTTGCGGCTGCTTGGGCCCGCGCTGGCGCTCGCGCATGGCGCCCTGCACCAACGCAGCGATGTCGAAGGTGCCCACGGGATGACCAAACGTGAACAAGAACCGGATGAGATCCTGGCCGAGTTCTCGGGCCGTCTGGTACCGGGCGTTGATGTCGCGGGCCAGGGCGCGGTTGACGATGCG
>JBIKNA010000341.1:0-8091 GCA_044358965.1 Polyangiaceae bacterium | reverse complement strand
TCCAAACGCGCCGACGAAAAGAGCTCCACCCCCGTACTGCTGTGGGGCGCAGGCGATGCCGGCGCACACCTGCTCCGCCGCCTGCAAGAAGAACCCGAGCGCGGCCTTCTGCCCATCGGCTTCGTCGACGATGACCCCAGCAAGCTCGGGCGGCGCATCCACGGCCTGCGCGTGCTCGGGTCCAGCGACGACATCCCGCGGCTCATCAGCGACGGTCGTGCGCAACTCGTCGTTGTGTGCTCCCCGGACATTTCGAACTCCCGCCTGCAAGACGCGGCGGACCGCATTGGCAACGCACGGCTCCAGCGTGCACGTTTCGAGCTCGAAGACATCGGCGCGCTGCTGCCGCGCTCCGAGGCCCACTAGGACCCGCATGAAGGCCACATCTCATCATTGCCCGGTGTGCGGGCGCGACGAATCGTTCCGCTACATGTACGAGGTCAAACGCTTCGTCATCGGCAAGTGTGCCCGCTGCGGCCTCGGCGCAACAGAGCTCCCGCCGGACTTTGACCCCAAAAGCATCTACACCGAAGACTACTTCGAGGGCGGTCACGACGACGGCTACGCCGACTACGCCAAGAGCGAGATCACACTCCGACACGAGTTTCGCGACGCCGTCGCGGCGCTTCGGCCCTTTGCCACCCCTTCTGGCAAACTGCTCGAGGTGGGCTGTGCCTACGGGTTCTTCCTGAAAGAAGCCAAAGACCACTTCGACGTGTGCGGCATCGAGGTATCCGAGCACGCCTCGAACATCGCGCGCTCGTCGGGGCTCGACGTCACCACCGGCATGCTCAGCCCCGAGTTCCTGACGCAGAAGGGTCCCTTCGACGCGGCGGTCATGTTGGACGTCATCGAGCACCTGGGGGAGCCGGACCGGGTCATCGAGATGCTTCGGGATGGTCTCAAGCCCGGGGGCGCGCTGCTGCTCACCACCGGCGATTGGTCTGCGGCGCTGAGCCGCGTCATGGGGGCCAAGTGGCGCCTGATGACGCCACCGCAACATCTGTTCTTCTTCGACCCCAAGACCCTCGAAGGCCTGCTCGGTCGTCTGGGCTTCCGCGTGCAGTCCGTAACGCACCCCTGGAAACGTGTGCCGCTCAGCCTCATTCTGTACCAACTCTCTCGCTACGCGCCGCTGTCGCTCCTGCGCAAACGTTTGCCAGAGCTGCGGGGTGGACTGCCGCTCAACCTGTTCGATGCCGTGCGCGTGGTCGCAACGCGCGTGTGACGCGCCTTCACCCTGCACTTTTCGTGTGATAGGACGCGCCCATGTCTGCCCAAGAGAACCCCGTCGCTGGTGGCACGAACCTTCGTTGCCCCGTTTGCCACGCGACCAGCAACAAGCCGGTGCTCTTCAAGACATTCCGCGGCGCCAACCTGGATCACGTCGGCATCAAAGAGATGCCCATGACGTTCCTTGCGTGCGACTCCTGCGGCATGGTCCGTACCGCCCCCATGCCCGAAGAGGCAACGCACGCCGCCCTGGCCTGGTACGAGCACCTGTACAAGCTCGCGGCCAACGAGCCCTGCGATCCGATCACCAAGAAGCGCTACCTCGAGTGGCTCGACATGTTGGCGCCCTACCGTGGCAAAGGGCGCCTCTTCGAGACAGGCTTTGGCCGGGGGCACTTCTTGCGCACGGCGGTGGAGGCAGGGTTCACCTGCGCGGGCAATGAGCTGTCCGCCAATGCCTGCGACGCCGTAAGGTCCTTCGGCGTCGACCCCTACTGCGGCGACCTCAGCACCCTGCCCACCAAAGGCGAGCATGATCTCGTGTTCTCGCTCGGTGTTCTCGAGCATGTGCCAGACCCGGACGTGCAGGCCAAGCACTACTTCGACGTACTGGCCCCCGGCGGCGCGGTCTTCATCACGACGCCCAACGTGAACTCCGTGGCCCGTCGGCTGCTTGGGGCCGAGGCCCGGATCTTCGACATCGAGCACCTGTTCTACTTCTCGCCACGCACCATGGATCGCATGCTCACCGCCGCGGGGTTCGAGATCGTCCGCTGCTGGACCAAGAACATAGATGTTCCGGAGCTCATCAACGGCCTGCGTCCCCAGCGACTGAGCACTGGCGGGCAAGACATCGACTACATGTCCGTGAACCAGAGCATTCGCGGCACCCTCGAAGCGCGTGGCCCTCTTCGAAAGCTCAAGGGCATCGTCAACAGCGGCATCAGCGCCCTCGGCGTGGGCGAGGAACTCTACGCCATCGCCAAGAAGCCGGTGCGTTCCCGTGTTCAGTAAGCTCGCGGCCCTTTCTGGCACCATTGGTGCGTGGCTCGAGAACCGCCGAAGCTACCTCGTGCTCGGCGCTGTCATTGCCCTTGTGCATTGGGCCTACACGCTCGTGGTGCCCATGCAAGAGGTCGCAAGCGACGCCGGCTCCTACGACCAACTCGCAGTGAGCATGGTGCTGCATCGACGCTACGAGGTGCTCGGCGTGCCCGAGGCCGAGTACATGCCGGGCTACCCGCTCCTGCTCAGCTTCGTTTACACCGTCGCCGGCGTTCGGGCCTACGCTGCAGTGCTCGCCGTGCAGAGCGCCATGCTCGGCGCCGCGGCCGTCATCCTTGGCCGCGCGGCACACAAGCTCCACGGACGCGTCGCCGCAGGCCTATGCGTCGTCGCCATGGGCACCATGCCCGCGTTCTTTCTGTACTCGACCACGTTGAACGCGGAGATCTGGGTCATCTTCCTGATCAGCGTGTTCTGCCTCCTGTTGGCCCACGCCGAGGGCCTTGGCCTCAAGGGCTACGCTGCCTGCGGTGTCACCGTCGGCCTGCTCATGATCACCAAGCCCGAGATGTTCCTCTGGCTTGCGGCGCCAGGCCTCTTGGTGCTCACCGGACGCGGCGGCGATCGTCGGGCTGCCAAGCTCACGCTCCTGGTCGCCGGCGCTACGCTCATCTGGGCGCCGTGGTTTCTCCGCAATTGGATGGCCTTTGGCGAGATCATTCCGTTTAGCACCGCCAGCGGCCGTGGGCTCTGGCTCTCGGCGCACAAGCCCGTGCTCACCGAGGTCTCGGCCCCGGAGTTCCAGCTGGCCTATGCCCGCTGCCACGAGTTTCACACGCCGAAGACCATCGACGCGTGCTTCGGCCGCGAGGCCCGCAGCATGCTGGCGCAACACCCTGGCTACTACCTGGCCACCTCCGCCAAGCGCGCCATCAGCATGTTCATTGGCAGCCACACCGAACAGGCGTACGTCTTCTCGCAGTCCTTCGCGCAGGCGCGGGCCGCCGGCGCCAAACACGTCGTCGCCGTGAAACTGGTGCTGCTCGCGTGGCACACGTCACTGGCATTTGCCGGGCTATTGGGTCTTTTCGTCGGCGCCATGCGCCGCACCCCGGCGTACCTGGCCATGGCCGGGTGCGTGGTGGCCAAGATCCTCGTTCACGCGCTGGTCATCGCGGCCCCGCGGTACAGCCTCCAGATGATGCCATTCTTGCTGCTTGGCCTTGTGTGTCTGTTACCCAAGAGCGCAAGGCCCGCCGCGACCTGAGGCCAGGCGCTGCACGGCTTGGCATTGCAAAGTGCCGGCACGATCGCAATGGAAGGCGCTAGGGACGCAGCCAAGGCGACGCCCCACGAAGGCGTTGCAACCAAAGCTCCAACGTCAGCAAGAGCCACAACCGATGGGTATGGTCCACGCGCTCGGACTGGTGCTCGTCGAGCAGTTGGTCGATGGCCGCGCCCGCGAGCAATGTTTGTCGGCACAGGGCCCCAGGCCCCAGCGTGTCGTGCAGCATGGGGCGCAGCGCACCGCGGAACCAGGTGGTGAGGGGCACGCCGAACCCCATTTTGGGACGGTGCAACACGCTGTGGGGCAACACGTCTTCGAAGGCCTTGCGCAGAACCCACTTGGTGGTGCCAAAGCGGCGCAGCAAGTGATCCGGCAGCCGGGCCGCAAGCTCGGCCAGGCGGAGATCCAAAAACGGAGCCCGCAGCTCGAGGCTGTGCAACATGCTCGAACGGTCGGCCTTCACGAGCAGGTCGTAGGGCAGATAGGCGCGGTAGTTGTGATGGAGCACCCGCCCCAGCGCGCCGGCCTCTTCGGCCTCGGCCAGAATATCGCGGGTGAAGCGCAGCGGCTGCCCCGCCCCTTCGGAAGGGAACGCCAAAATCCCGGGCAGCCTGCCGTGGAAGTATGGGCTGTAGCCGACCAAGCGCTCGGGCAACGACGCTCCGGCCCCCCGCAAGAACCTCGCGGCGCGGTTGTAGAGCCCTCGCTCCTGCCGAATCTCGGGGAGCGCTCGCCCCATGCGCGACAGAAGCTGCCCCGCGCTCTTTGGCATCCGCGCCGACGCTTCGGCGGCCAGAAGACGCAAGTAACCACAGAAAAGCTCGTCTCCTCCGTCACCCGAGAGGGCCACGGTGACGTGCTCGCGCGCGAGACCACTGACAACCGACGTGGGGAGCGCCGACGAGTCACCGAACGCTCCGTCGTGCGCCCAGACCAACGTGGGGATGACGTCTGCGGCATCGGGCCCGACGCGGCGCTCTTCGTGTTGGGTGCCGAGCGCCTGCGCCACCTCGCGGGCGTACGCGGTCTCGTCGTAGCGCGCGTCGCCAGCAAAGCCGATGGAGAAGGTGCGCACGGCGCCAAGGTGCTTGCGCATGATGGCGACGATGATGCTGGAGTCGAGACCGCCGGACAGGAACGCCCCGAGGGGCACATCGGCTTCCAATCGCCGGAGCACCGCCTCCTCGACCCGACGTCGGACCTCGGCGATGGCGTCGTGTTCGTTGATCTGGAGCCGCGGCTCGGCAAATGGCGGGCGCCAGTAGTCTTGGACCACCAGGGGCTTTGTGCCGGTGCGCACGGCCATGCTGGCCGGGGGCAACTGACGCACCCCATGGTGCAAGGTGTCGGGCGCGGGCACGTAACCAAGCGTCAGCAGATTGGGCAGCTGCTCTGCGTTGAGCGCCGCGGGTACCCCCATGGCAAACAATGCCTTGGGCTCCGATGCAAAGTAGAAGCACCCGTTGGCCTCGGCATAGAACAGGGGCTTTTTGCCCGGTCGATCGGTGGCCAACAGCAGCCGCTGTCGTTCTTCGTCGAAGATGGCAAAGGCGAACATGCCCTCGGCGCGACGCACCACATCGTCGCCCCAAGCCGCGTAGCCATGGAGCAGCGCCTCGGTGTCCGAACGAGTACGGAACACATGACCGCGTGCCTCGAGCTCCCGGCGCAGATCTAGGTGATTGTAGATCTCGCCGTTGAATACGATGGCGTGCGGGCCTGCACGCATGGGCTGATGGGCGACCTCGCGCAGATCGACCACGGACAAACGGGCATGCCCCAAGGTTGCCCCGCGCAGGGAGGCGATGCGAACGGCATCGGGGCCCCGATGCGAGAGCGCAATGGCCCCCGCCTCTACCCGGGAGGGGTCGAGGCCCGCTGCTTGGACCATGCCAACAATGCCACACACGACGAGGGACCCTAGTACCAAGGCGCGTTGATTTCGACCCGCTCATGCCCACGCCTTGGCGAAAAGTCACAACCTCCGCAGACAAAGCAGGCTTGGCGCCCCGGGGCCTTTGGCTGGGACTCTGGCGCGATCGGGCGCTACGCCCGCGGCTGCCCGCTTTGCGGGCGCGCCGCCGGAACGAACGCCAACGGACGGTTACGGGCCTGGCTGTTTTCGAGGCTTCGAAGCCAGACTTCGAAGGTGAGCAAGAGCCAAAGACGCAGGCCATGGTCCACGGGCCCCGAAAGGTGCGATCGCATCAGCGCGCGCACGGGCGCTTCGCGTACGTAGTCGTACAAGCGCGAAGCAGGCCCGAGCAGATCGCCCATGGGCTCCCGGAGCGGACCGCGTAGCCATGCGCCCAGGGGAACACCAAAGCCCATCTTGCGACGGGTGGTGACGAAGCTCGGCAACTGGTCGGCGAACGCAAGACGTAGCAGGCGCTTGGTGGTGCCCCCGCGGCGGCGCAGCGTGTCTGGAAGACGCGCCGCGAACTCCACCAACTCGCGATCGAGCATGGGGCAGCGAAGCTCCAGGCCATGCATCATGGAGCAGCGGTCGGACTTGAGCAGCAAGTCGTCGGGCAGGTAGCTCAGGAAGTTGTGATTGAGCGCCCGGGCCAGCGGCGAGGCACCGGGCAACGACGACAGCTCGCGGCTGACCTTGACGCCGTCGTTCTCGTCGATGCGCGCCCGAAGCTCCGGCCGCAGCAGGGTTGGGCCCTCGAGCCCAAAAGACGAAGTCCAGTTCAGGATGCGATCGTCCAAGGGGTGCCTGCTCTTGCGCAGAAACCGTTGAACTTTGCCCAGGGGGCTCGTCGGATCGTCGTGCGAACGAAAGGAATCGGCCATAATGCCGCCCAACTTGCGCAACGCCGCGGGCACACGTTCTTGGGCCTCGACGAACAAGAAGCGCGAGTACCCACAGAAGATCTCGTCGGCCCCCTCGCCCGTAAGCGCCACGGTGACCCCGTTCTGTCGGGCGAGCTGCGCCACGGCCTGCGTGGGAAGCGCCGATGCATCGGCGAACGGCCCGTCGTGAAGCACGGTAAGCCGCTCGACCTGGTCGAAGCTCTCGGGCCGAACGATGATCTCCCGGTGCTCGGTCTGGAAGAACGCAGCGGCTTCTCGGGCATAGGACCGCTCGTCGAAGGACTGCGCGCCATCGCCATCGAAGCCTCCAGAGAACGAGCGCACACGCTCGCCGCCGAAGGAGCACATGGTGGACACGATGATCGACGAGTCGAGACCACCGGACAGGAACGCCCCGATGGGCACGTCCGAGCGCAGGCGCTTTTTCACGGCCTGCCGCACCAGCCGTCGGACTTCTTCGACGGCTTCGGTTTCGGTGATGCGCAAGGGCGCTTCTCCGAACGGCGGGCGCCAATAGACCTCCGATCGCACCGCCAGGTTATCGCGCACCACGGAGATGGTGGCCGGCGGCACCTGGTGCACGTGCTCGTAGATGGTGCGGGGCGGGTGCACGGAACCAAAGGCCAAAAGCGAGGGCAGCGCTGCAACGTCGAACGTCTGCGGAACCCCGGCGGCGAACAGGGCCTGGGTCTCCGACGCAAAGTAGAGCGCCCCGTCGACGTTGGCGTAAAAGAGCGGCTTTTTCCCGTTGCGATCGCGCACCAACGTGAGCGTTCGCTCTTTGCGGTCCCACAGGCCGAAGGCGAACATGCCGTCGAGACGTTGCACGGCGGCGTTGCCCCAACAGGCAAAGGCCTCGAGGATCACCTCGGTGTCCGACTGGCTGCGAAACTTGTGCCCACGGCCCTCGAGCTCGGTTCGGAGCTCGCGATAGTTGTAGATCTCACCGTTGTAGGTGATGACGAAGCGCTCGCTCAGGCTCTCCATGGGCTGCGCTGCCAAGGGGCTGAGGTCGATGATGGACAGGCGCGTGTGCCCGAGCACCAAGCCAGGCTCTTCGAAGATGGCGTTGGCGTCGGGGCCGCGATGTGCGATGGCCGCGACGGCAGCGCGCACGTTGGGCGACGGCGATGGACGCCCCAACACTCCGAAGATGCCGCACACGCTAGCGGCCACCCTCCGGGCGCCAGGGCGCGCGCCCCTCGTCCCAGAGTTTTTGCAAAGAGCGGAGATCGCGCAGGGTATCGACGCACTGCCAGAAGTCCGCGTGTTTGTAGGCCATGAGCTGCCCGTCTTGCGCAAGCGCCTCCAGGGCATGCGCTTCGAGCACCGTGTCGTCGTTCTCAAGATACTTGAAGACCTGCGGCTCGAGCACCATGAACCCGCCGTTGATCCACCCCTCGCCCACCTGGGGCTTCTCCGTGAACTCGGCCACACGGTCGCCATCGAACACGAGGCCACCAAACCGCGCCGGCGGGCGCACGGCGGTGACCGTGGCCAAGCGCCCATGGGCCTTGTGGAACTCAAGGAGCTTCTTGAGGTCCACGTTGGAGACGCCGTCGCCGTAGGTAAGGCAGAATGTTCCCGCCTCCAGGTACGAGCGAAGGCGGAGCACCCGACCGCCCGTCATGGTGGCGGGGCCCGTGTCCACCATGGTGACGCGAAAGTCTTCCGGCGCGCCGCCGAGCACGTCGACGCGCCCTTGGCCAATGTCAACCCGCAGATCGCGGGCGAGTTGGTGGTAA
>JBIKNA010000055.1:0-26281 GCA_044358965.1 Polyangiaceae bacterium | reverse complement strand
CGGCAAAGGAGACCATCGGCGTAGTCAGGGTCCGCGCGCTCGTCCCCCAGAGTTCGATGTTCTTGCGTCCGCCCAACGCCTCGTACATGGCCTCGAGCGATGGCACGAGTCTCACCACGCGCAACGCCTCTTTGCGATCGGGAATCCGCGTGCCACTGGCCCCGTCTTCCCAGTGCGCCAAAATGCGCTCGATGAGCTGTCGCTGCGCCTCGATGGGATGTACCAAGAAATACCCCTCGGCACCGTAGGTCCGCGCCGACCGGGACAAGTCATGCACGTCCAGATTGGTGATCGCGCTCGTGACCGTCGCGCCGTCGCGCCCCAGCACCGGGTGGTGCACCAGTGCAATGTACATCTTTCTCATGGTGCTCTCTTCTTGCGGGACTTTTTGGGGGGCGGCACGGGTTTCTGGGCCTCGTAGCGAGCGAACAGATCGGGACGCCGGAGCGCCGTACGGGCCTCGGCCTCGGCGGTGCGGTAGGCCTTGATATGCGCGTGATTGCCCGAACGGAGCACCTCGGGCACCTGCTGCCCGCGAAAATCCAGCGGCCGCGTGTACTGGGGGTATTCCAGCAGCAGGCCGTGCCCCGCGAAGGACTCCTCGACGATGGACTCTGCATTGCCGAGCACGCCGGGCAGCAGACGAACCACGGCCTCGACGATGGCCATAGCGGCAACTTCGCCGCCGGTCATCACGAAGTCCCCCAGCGAGATCTCTTCGTGCACAAACGAGCGCACGCGGTCGTCGAACCCCTCGTAGCGCCCGCAGACGAGCGAGATGGCCGGTAGCTCCGCCAACTGGCGGGCGCGGGCCTGCGCAAAGGGAGTGCCTTCGGGCGTGAGCAGAATGCGGTGCGAAGGCACGCCATCGGGCGCGCTCGCATCCATGGCCTCGAGGCAAGCCACCAGCACATCGACGCGCATGACCATGCCGCTGCCGCCGCCGTAGGGCGTGTCGTCGACGTTCTTGTGCCGACCCAGGCCGAAGTCCCGGGGCGACTGCGTGCGCAGTTGCAGGGCGCCAATGTCTTGCGCATGGCCAACGAAGCTCGTGGTGCCGAAGGCGCCGAACAGCTCGGGAAACAGCGTTACGACGTCGATGCGCATGGGTACCAGGGACGGAACGTTACCGGCCCGCGGGCGCTACTGTTGTCCCTTGCGGGGCGGCCGCGTTCGCTTGGGCGGCGCCTCGACCTTGGGCTTTCGGGGTGCGTCGGGCTCGAGTCCCTCGATGGTCTTGAGGTCGACGCGACCCTGCGCAGCGTCGAGTTTGTCGACGAACAGATCGAGAAGCGGGATCTCCCAGCGTTGCCCCTGGGAGATGACCTCGAGGACATCGACGGAGGGGTACGACAGGAGCGATTTCACGGTGCCCCAGGGCTCGCCCGCCACGAACACTTGCGCCTGCTCGATGTCGACGGCGTAGAACTCGCCGGCACGCGGCTTGGGCAGCGCAGAGCGCCGCAAGCACAACACCGCGCCCCGCAGGTTGTCTGCGCCGTCGCGGTCGTCGACGGAGTACAGCTTCATGAGGATGGCGTCGTCGGCCCGCCGGGCGGCGTCGACGGACACCTCTTGCTCGTCACCGTCCGGGAAGCGAACGAGCACCTCGTCGGCCTCCAGCAGGACGTCACTGTCCTTGTTGAAGAGCCTTAAACGCAGCTCGCCGCGAACGCCGTGGGGACGGGCGATCTCGGCGAGAGGAATCCATGCGTCCGGGCTTTTCACCGACGCACGCAGTTAGTCGACGATGTCGAGATGAGCCCGGCGGCCCATCTTGGTGGACACGGCGGACAAGAGCGTGCGCATGGACTGCGCCGTGCGCCCCTCTTTGCCGATGACCTTGCCGATGTCTTCTTTGGCAACCCGGAGCTCGATGAGGCTGTTGTGATCGCCCGGGACATCGGAGACCTCGACCTGGTCGGGGTGGTCGACGAGTTCCATGGCAATGGACTTGATGAGCTCTTTGAGCACGCCGGCTTCTTCGGCCGTGAGTGGCGTACGCGGGGTGTTGTCTTGGGGCCCGCCCGCATCGGACGAGCGCGGACCATCCCGGCGGGGACGACGATTGCGAGGCGGGGCCACGGGACCGTCCGTGCTCATTTGGCCGCGGCCAGCGCGGCCTTGGCGGCGCGCTTGACCAAGCGGTCGAGCGTGGCAGACGGCTGAGCCCCCTTCTGGCGCCAGAAGTCGTACCGGGTCTGGTCGAGCTTGAGCGCGACGACCTTCTCGTCTTTGACGAGCGGATCGAACGTGCCGATGTTCTCGAGGAAATCGCCGTCGCGCGGGCTCCTTTGGTCGGTCACGACCACCCGGTAAAAGGGCTTCTTTTTGGTACCACCACGCGAAAGTCGAATGTGCACAGCCATCGGAGTCGTTTTCCTTGCGAAGCGCTTGCCAAAGTTGCGGGAAAAACCGCGAGATTGGGCTAGGGGGCGCGGAACTTACGAGAATCTAGGAGGGGCGTCAAGGCCAGCTTGTGCGCTTTTGTGCGGGAGCGCCCGAGCGTTGCCACAATTTCGCGGTTCCGCACGGTAACCCCCTGCCCCGAGGGGCGCTAGCCCTGCACGCTGAGCACCTTGGACAGGCCCAAAAACAGTCCGGGGCTGCCGAGGGCCCCGTGCACCTTGAGCTCGCCGCGGCGCAAGGCGCGAAGCACGATACGCACGGCTTCCCCGCCCGTGCGGTCGCCCGGCATCGGAATCGGTAGCCCCAGCTTGGTGGTCGAGGGCAGGTTCGACAGGCTCATCAGCGCCTCCGAGGGGCCGCGGATGGTCACGTCGGGAATGGACCGGATGCCGTCGTACACGGTCACGACGCCCCGACGAAACTCGAGACTCGCGGCCACGTCGGCATCGTCGGCCACGAGGGCGACAACGCCGCCCATGCGGGCCGCCTCTTGGGCCTTGTCGGGGTTGCTCTCGAGGTTCTGCCGAACCAGATCGCAAAGCATGGAGGCGAATCCACTGTCGACGGAGGCGCGATCGAGCTGCACATCAATGATCACGGGCGGCCGCCTTTGCTTGGGGGGGACGAACTGCTTTCGACAATGAGGTCTGTGTACCCCGCAGCGCGAAGCTGAGGCTCCACCGAGCTTCGGGGGCCAACCACCACGAACAGAGGCGGCGCCTTGAGATACGCCTGCGCGAGCCGGGCAAGCTCGGCGCCACTGGCCTCGTCCCGGCGCTTGGCATTGACGCCCTCGGTGTCGGGAGAAAGCCCGACGCCTGCGTTGCGAGCGAGACGCGATGCAGCGCCGCTTGCGCTCTCGAACACCTCGACGAGGTCCGCGCGGGACAGGAGCCTGGTCTTGTCGACCTCTTCGGCCGTGGGACCCTGGGCGGCGTAGGTGCGCACGTCTTCTTCGAGGACCTTCAGCGCATCCGCAGTCTTGTCGGCCACCACCGACGCCCCGGCGCTAAAGAGCCCCGCGCTTCGCGAGAACGAAAAGCGCGACTTGGCGCCATAGGTCCAGCCTTTGTCTTCGCGCAGGTGCTGGTTGAGCCGCGAGGTAAACGACCCACCAATGGCAGCGTTGACCCGGGACAACACCGCAGCGTCGGCGTCGCTTGCGGCAACGCCCGGCACAACCAACGAGATGACCGACTGCGGAGCCGCCGGCTTGTCGATGAGCACGACGCGTCGGGTGGCGTAGGCCACGCGCGGCGGCGTCAGGGGTGTGGGCGCCGGCGTGGGCGGCGCCCGGAACCCGCCAAAAGCCGTATCCAAAAGGTTCTCGGCCTCTTTGCGGGTGACGTCGCCAACGATGACCACCGAGGCGATGTCCGGCCGGTAGTGCTGCTTGTAAAAGCTCGTGACGTCGGCCAGTTGTACTTTCGTGGCGCTCTCTTTGGTGCCGTCGACGGGGTGTCCGTAGGCGTGCTCGGCGCCAAATAGCAGGCGAAGTTCGGCCCGGGCCGCGACGCTCACGGCGTCTTTGGCCTTGTTGCCAAGGTCCCCCAACCACAAGTCCTTTACACGCTTGTATTCTACAGGCAAAAACCGCGGTTTGGTGACCACGTCGCCAAGCAACGCCGCCGCCGGCTGCGCGTTCTTCTTGAGGGTGAAGAGGCTGACGGTGCTGTAGTCGGTGAACGCCTGGGTATGCAGCTCGGCGCCAAGAAGGTCTACGGCTTGGGACAGCTCGAGGGCGCCATAGCGGCCGGCGCCCTCGTCGAGCATGCCCGCCGTGATGTAGGCCGTCCCCTCTTTGCCCGCCGGGTCCGACGCAGAGCCAAAAGGCACCACGAACTGCATGGCGACCACGGGCAATGTGTGACGCTCGAGCAGCCAGACCCGCAGGCCCGTCGAATGCTCGAACACAACGGGGGCGTTCGGAGCAAACACCGCGGAGAGCGGCGTGCCGGGCCTTGGCCCAAGCGCGTCTTGCGGGGCTGCGGGCTCGGCGCTCGGGGCGCTGGCCGCGGAGAACACGGACATCGGGGGTACCCGGGGCTGCGTGGCCTCGGGCGCCGGAGTGCCACAAGCGCTAGCCGCCCAAAGGGCGAGCAGCGGCAACGAAAACCGCGCGTGGCTCATGGCTTGGCTCCTTCTTTGCGAGGGACCACCGTGAGCACGACATGGGCGTCGTCGCGAAGCACGCGCTGCATGGTGGCCTTCACGGTGAGGTTGTCGACCCGAGTGTAGCGCTCGAGGTCTTGGGGCGCGAAGCCAGGGTCGCCCCTCTCGGCCTGGTACAGGTTGAGCAAACTTGCGCGCTCGCGGAGGCCCTCGAGGCGCACGACGAACGACGCCTCGATGCCGTTTTTGACCCGCGTCAGCTCTTCGGCGTTGCCGCCCTCGCGGGTGAGCTTGCGGACCTCGGCCATGAGCGCCGCCTCGACATCGGCCGGCTTGACGCCCTTGCGCGCCACGGCGGACACGACGAAGCGCGATCCGAGCACACCGGACTGCTGCGAGGCATCGACACTTTGCGCGAGCTTCTTGTCGTACACGAGGGTCTTGTACAGCCGGCTCGATTTGCCCGACGCGAGCAGCCCCGCGGCCACATCGAGATCCGCATCACCGGCGCCGAAGTGCTTGGGGCTCTGCCACGCGATGACGACCTTGGGCGCCTCGACGTCGTCTTCGATGGTCTCCCGGACCACTTGCGTGAGCGTGCTCTTCTGGTCGCTGAACCCCGGGGCGCCGGGGTCCGAGAACGATCGTCGCGCGGGGATGGACTCGAAGCGAGCTCGGACCAACCCGAGGGCTTTGTCGCGCTCGAAATCACCGGCGACCACCAGCGAGGCGTTCGCTGGATCGTAGTACGTGTCGAAGAAGCTCTGCACGTCTTGCACGCTGGCTGCTTCGAGATCGGCGTGAGAGCCGATGACCGGGTGATGGTACGGGTGGCCCTCGGGATACATGAGCTCTGGCAGCCTGAGCTCGACCTTGCCGTAGGGTGTGTTCTCGCTGGTCTGCCGCCGCTCGTTCCGCACCACGTCGCGCTGGGCATCGAGCTTCTCTTTCGTCATGAGGGGCCCGAGATCTCGCAGACGGTCCGCCTCGAGCCAGAGCAGCAGGTCGAGCGCCGGCGGCGGGGCCACGTCGTAGTAGTCGGTTCGGTCTTCGCTGGTCCAGGCGTTGTTCCAGCCGCCAGCAGCTTCCATCCAGGCGTCGAACATCTTGGTGGGCGCCCGGCGGGTCCCCATGAACATCAGGTGCTCGAAGAGGTGCGCAAACCCCGTTCGCCCCGGAACCTCGAAGCGCGAGCCCACGTTGTAGGAGATGTTGACCACCACCAGCGGGACCGTGCGGTCCTGGTGGAGGATGACCGTCATGCCGTTGGCGAGCTGGAGCTTCTCGAAGGGGATCTTGACCCCTTCCCCAGCCTGGGCGCCCCTTGCCAGTGCCACCGCCGACAAGCACACGGCAAACGCGAGACTCTTGATCCTCTTGGATCTGCTGTAGGGCATGCGCGGAGTATACCTGAAGTGGCCCCCTTGGGAGGCAGACGGCAGGTGCGCGGGGCACCGTAGGCCCCTCTTTGCGCTTGCGGGGTGGTGTAAGGCGGAGGCTGCGGGGCGCGTTACCAGACCATGAACGCGGGCTTTGCCCTGAATATGCCGGTCCTTATGGGCTGGCCCCTCCGAGCGCGCTCCCCGCAGGGAGACGCTCAGGGTACAGTGCGCGCCGTGCACGAAGCCGGGGGCCGAGACCTGAGCGCTGAGCGCGCCCTCGTCGAGCGGGCGCAGCAAGGCGATCGTGCGGCCCTTGGCAGCCTCTTGCACACCTATGGTCCGCAGCTCTACCGCGCGGTGTTGCTGCCTCGTTTGGGGTCCGAGGCCGCCGCGCGGGATGCCCTGTCCGAAACCTACGAGCGTGTGTGCACCAAGCTTTCGCAATTCACCTGGCAGAACTTGGGGTTCTACCCGTGGTTCCGCACCGTGGGCCTGCGCGTCGCGTTGGACCAGCTGCGCGCGCGCAAACGGCTGGTGCTGTTCGACGCCGATGATCTCCAGCGAGAGGTGGACCGCGCGGACACGGAGACTCCACTGGACGTGGCGGTTGGCGCCGAACGCGATCTGCGGGCGGCGAAGCTCAAGATGGACGCAGCCCTCGGGCAAATCAATGAGCGCTACCGGCGCGCCATCGTGCTGCGGGTCCTCGAAGAGCGCCCCCGGGATGAGGTCGCCAAAGAGTTGGGGGTCTCCGCGGCGACCTTCGACGTCGTGTTGCATCGCGCCATGCAGGCGCTCAAGCGTGCGCTAGAGTCGGGTGCGGAACCCGGCGCACGAAAGGAAGACGACGGTACTGTGGAGAACAAGGGTCATGGCTGAAGACGAACGCCACGCATCGCGCAGCGCCCCAAGCGACGGCGACGCTCTCGACCCCGCTCCCACCGCCGAGGAGCTGGCGGCGGCGGCCGCCTTGCGCGACGAGCTGGCCCAAGACCGTCCGGACTCCGAGCTTGCGGCCCTGGGTGTCGCTCTTCGGGCAGCGCATGCCCCCAAAGACCTCGACGCGGCAACGCACCGAGAGCTCGTCGACCGAGCGGTGCTGGCGTATCGGCCCAAAGCCCGCCGCAGCAACGTGGTTCGCGTGGTGTTTGGCGGCGCCGTGGCCAGCACCTTGGCGATGGCCGCGGGGGCCTTGCTCATGCTGCGCCCCCCGGGCGGCGCGCCCTCACCGAGCGCCGAACTCACCGCCACCCGATCCACCGAGACCCTCTTCGTCGAGCCGTTTCAGGTGGGCCAGACGTCTGCCCGCATCGACCGCATTGCCATGGCCCGCTCGCACGACTACCGCGAAAACCGCTTTCGCCGCTGGGGGGTCCGATGAACCGCACCTGGTCCCGCCTTCTCGTGCTCGCCTTGGCCCTTGCGTTCTGGGCGCCCGCCTTTGGCTGCGCCAAACGAAGCGCCGATGCCGGGGCCTCTTCCGATATCGGGCGCCCAGTGGACGACGCCCTCATGGCGTACTTGTCCGAGGCCCGCGCGCTGCATCACATGGCCGACGTGCAAGAAGACCGAGGCGATCTGCGTGCCGCCCTGCAAACGATGGACCGGCTGGTCGCTGCGGTGCGACCAGCGCCGGCGCCAGAGGTCGATGAGGTCCTTGCCGATGCGCACGCGCGGCGGGCCGAGATCGCTATCAAGCTCAAGGATTTGCCCGCCGCCGAGGAGAGCGTCCGCAAGGGCCTCGAGCTCGCCAAGAGCCCATCGTACTTCCGCGGCCACTTGCTCGAAGTCTTTGGTCTGCTCGAGCAAGCGCGCAGCAAGGCCCTGACCGAGGCCGGCAAGCCCGACGAAGCCAAGGCCGCGCAGGCCCGTGCGTTGGACCGCCTCGACGAGGCCGTTCGCATGCAAGAGGCCGTCATCGCCAAAACCCTCGATGCCGCGGCACCGCAGCCCCGCCCAAGCCGATGAACGACACCCCGCGGAGCACCTACGCCCGCGCCGGCGAGACCTGGACGACGCGCCAGCGCGTCAAGAACGACGTGATCTATGCAACCGCGCGGATGACGCTCTTTTTGGCGCAGCGCTCGCCCGCATGGGCGCTTCGCGGGCTCGGCTGCGTCGCGGCGTGGGTGGCCCGCTTTCTTCCGTCGCTGCGGCGCCAAGCACTGGCCAACCTTGGCCGGGCATTCCCGGCCGCCGGCGATGCCGAGCGGCGGCGGCTTTGGGCCGAGAACACCCGCACGCTTGGGCGTCATCTGGTCGATGCGCTTCTGCAAACGGCGGGGCGCGCGCCCATCTATTATGAGGTTGTTTTGCCCGCCGATGCCCTCGATTGCCTGCGCAACGCGGGCGCCCCCGGCCGTGGCGTGCTCTTCGTATCGGCACATCTCGGGCCCTGGGAGCAGGTGGCCCGGGCCCTTGCGGCCGCAGATCTCGACTTCATGACCGTGGCCCGAGAGCCCTACGACACGCGCTTTCGACGGGTCTACGACGCCCTTCGCACCCGACACGGCGTGCGCATGCTGTACCGCGGGGATGCCTACGCGGGCATCAAGATGATGCGAGCCCTCGGTCGTGGCGCCCTGCTCGGGATGCCCTCGGACCTCGCCACCCGCGGCCCGTCCATCCCGGCCCGGCTCTTCGGCCATGGCGTGCTGGCGCCCGTGGGCGTGGCCCGGCTCGCGCTCCGGGCGGGCTCCGCGGTGGTGGTCGGGACCGTCGATGGGCGCGCCGCGCCGCGATACGACGACCGGGGTCGGCGCGTGTTGCCCGTCACCGTGACGCGGGTTTCGGACCTTCCTGAGGACGCGACCCCCGCCGCCGAGGCCAACTTGACCCAAGCGCTGCTCGACGCGCTCGAGGCCCGAATCTGCGGGTATCCCGAGGGCTGGCTCTGGATGCACCCACGCTTTACCCAGGGTTCCCTGCCGGAGATACCGCCGAAGCAAGGTACATGACAGGCCCTTCGGCCTCGTCTACTCTCGAAGGTGCGTGAATCGGGTCCCGCGCCTGCTGCGATCGATTGACCTCGGAGCGATCCCGCTATCCCGAGAGGAGACTCTCGTTTTGTCGAGAGTCAACGGGCGGGCGTCGTTGGGCGAAATCGCCAAGGCCACAGCGGTCGACCCGCTGGTGGTCCTCAACTTGATGGACCGCCTCGAGCGCTTGGGCTTCGTGCGTTGCGTTGCACCTGGCACACCCGCCGTCGCTTCCGTGCTGCCACCGCCGCCGGGGGCAACGCCGCACGTGCAGGGCACTCGGTCGGTGCCGCCGATCCCTCAACCCGGACTGCCACCGCCAATGGCCCCCCCAAGGGCTCCCCAGGCATCGTCCGCCAGCGTGGCGCCCCCACCGCCGCGCATGGCCGTCGGCATGAGTCAGCCTCCGCCGGTGGCCGTCTCCGATCGTCCCATCTCGGGCGCCCAGCCCGCGGTGCGCGTGCCGCCACCGCCGCCGCCGCCATCGGTACCAAACGTCCAAGCTCCCCCCGCGGCGCCCTCTGCCCCGGCCACCCCGGCGCGAGCTCAGCCGTTGATCCCCCGCGGGCGCTTCGCGCCCAGCGAGCTCGCCGAAACCGCAGAGCTCGATGACGACCAAAAGAAAATGGTCCTCGACCTCTACGCCGCGCTGTCCGACTGCGACTACTACATGCTCTTCGGCCTCCCCCGAGATGCCGACAAGAAGACGATCAAGCGCGCGTACTACGACGTCGCCATGAACGTGCACCCGGACAAGTTCTTCCGCAAGAACCTGGGTTCCTTCAAGGCCAAGATGGAGGCGATATTCACGCGCCTCACCGAAGCCCACGACGTGCTCACGGACAAGGCGCGTCGCGAAGAGTACGACGCCTATCTCAAGAGTGTCGCCAACACCCAAGGCCTCGAGCAGCTCTTTGCCCGGGCCATGGCCGACATGGAGCGCGCGAAGCAGGCGGCTCTCCAAGAGGTTCAAGCGGCGGCCAACCGGCCATCCATGGCCCCGCCACCTCCGCCCGCCGCGCCGGAAAAGCCCGCAACGCCGTTTGTACCAAAGGCAGCTGCCACGGCCGCAGAGATGCAGGCGCGGCGCGAGGCCCTGGCGAGGCGCTTGCTCGGCGGCCAGGCGGCGCGCCCCTCTATGCCGCCACCGGCCGCCGCCGCGGCCGGCCCGGCCCAGCACCCACTCGCGGGCATGCAACAGAAAGACGCCATGGACGCCCTCAAGCGTCGCTACGAAGAGCGCGTCACCGTCGCCAAAGACGTCCACCTCCGAAAGCAGGTCGTGACCGGCGAAGAGGCTTTGGCCAAAGGCGACTTCTTGGCGGCAGCCAACGCATTTCGCATTGCGTCCTCCATCGACCCCGATGACGCCGATATCCGACAACGAGCCGACGAAGCCCAAGCGCGGGCCAACGAGGATTTGGCCGTGGGCTACGAGAAGCAGGCCAGCTACGAAGAACGCGGCGAACACTGGGCCGAGGCGGGCCGCTCGTGGAACCGCGTCGCGCAACTGCGACCGACCCAGGCCCGGGCGCACGAGCGCGCGGCGTACTGCATGGTGCGCGCCGAGGGAAACATGCATGACGCCGCCGAGCTGGGAAAGCGCGCGGTTACCCTCGAGCCGCAGGTCGCGCAGAACCACCTGACCCTGGGCATGGTGTACCAAGCGGCTGGGCTCCCCCTCGCCGCCAAACGCGAGGCCGAACTGGCCCTGGGGCTCGCCCCCGACAACCCGAACGTCCAAGCCTTCCATAAGAAGCTCGGGAAGTAGAACCCCACGCGGTCTTGAGGCACCAAGACCTTGCGGCCGCCCCGCGCCTTAGGAAGCCCCCGAAAGTGCGCTTCCCCGCATGCAGCGCGGCGTACGAAGGAGGGCGCGGCGGCGCGCCGATGCCTCTGGCCCTCAGCCCCCGGCGGCAACCTTCGTCAAAAAACACCACAATTTCTAAAAAACCGGGCATCCTTGTTCTCGGCGAGCACGTTCGCCGGCGGGAGACAAAATCGTCATGGAAAAGGTGATTGGCATCGACCTCGGCACGACCAACTCGTGCGTGGCCATCGTGGAGAACGGAACGCCGGTGGTGATTCCGAACCGCGGCGGTTACAAGACCACGCCGTCGATGGTCGCGGTTACCGAAGCGGGCAAACGCCTCGTGGGTCACATCGCCAAACGGCAGGCCATCACGAACGCCGAGAACACGGTCTACGCAGCCAAGCGGCTGATTGGCCGCAAGTGGAACTCTCCGCAGGTCAAAAACGCCGTGGCCACCTCGAGCTACAAGATCATCGAGGGCCCCCACAACGACGTCCGTATCGTCCTGCGCGACAAGGAGTTCAGCGTTCCGGAGATCAGCGCGCTTGTGCTCCAGGAGATGAAGGTCATCGCCGAGGACTACCTGGGTGAGCCCGTCGCCAAGGCCGTGGTCACGGTCCCCGCGTACTTCAACGACAACCAACGGCAGGCCACCAAAGATGCAGGCGAGATCGCCGGCCTCGAGGTCATCCGCATCATCAACGAGCCCACCGCCGCAGCGCTCTCCTACGGCTTCGGACGCAACATCGAAAAGGTCGTCGCGGTCTACGACTTCGGCGGCGGCACCTTCGACATCTCGATCCTGGAGATCGCCTCGCACGGCGTCTTCAAGGTCATCGCCACCGCCGGCGACACCTTCCTCGGCGGCGAAGACGTGGACGCGCGCATCATCGACTGGCTGGTGCAGGGCTTCAAAGAGGAGCACCAGATCGACCTGCGCCAAGACCGTATGGCGCTGCAGCGTCTCAAGGACGCCGCCGAGAAAGCCAAATGCGAGCTGTCTGGCGTGCGCGAAACGGAGATCAACCTCCCCTTCATCATCTCCAGCGGCCGCAACGAGGCACTGCACCTGCAGCGCACGCTCACGCGGCAGACCCTCGAAGAGCTGAGCGACGACCTCATCGAGCGCACTGTCGACATCTGCAAACAGACCCTCGAAGACGCTCGGCTCGGCAAAGAAGAGGTCGAAGAGGTCATCCTCGTGGGCGGCATGACCCGCATGCCCAAGATCCAGCAGGCCGTCGCCACGTTCTTCGAGCGCGAGCCCTGCAAAGGCGTACACCCGGACGAGGTCGTGGCCCTCGGCGCCGCCATCCAAGGTGCCGCGCTGGTCGACGACAAGCAGGAGATGATTCTGCTCGACGTGACGCCTCACGCGCTCGGCATCATGACCTTCGGCAACGTGTTCGAAGAGCTGATCCCCGCCAACACCACGGTCCCCACGCATCGGCAGAAGATCTTCACCACGAGCCGCGACAACCAGACGGCGGTCAAAATCCTCGTCATGCAGGGCGATCCTGCCAAGGCCGCCGAAGACAACGAGCTGCTCGGCGAGTTCATCTTGACCGGTCTTCGCCGGGCCCCCAAGGGCACGGTCGAGATCGAAGTGACCTTCGAGATCAACGCGGACGGTATCGTCAGCGTTCGCGCAAAAGACCTGGAGACGAGCCTCGAGCAGTCCATCCAGGTCACGGCCACCAGCGGTCTCACCAAAGACGAGATCAAGGCCATGGTCGAAAACGCCAAGGACGACTTGGTGGACCGGCGCAGCTCCGAAGAGTTCGAAACGGCGCGGCAAGAGGCCGAAAAGCTCATGGCGGAGATCGAAAAGCTGTTCCCGCAGGTCCAGCAGATCGTCGCATCCAGCGACTTCGGCCGCGACGCCATCGACAAGGCCAAGGCCATCGTCGAAAAGGCCAAAGCCGCGATCCTCAAGAAAGACCTCGCGGCGGTCAAAGAGCAGATCGAAGGACTCACGCGCACGCACCGAATGTTCAAGGGCGTCGTCGCAAAGACCTGACCTTGACGGCACCGCGGTAAAAGTTCCGTGACCGAGAGCAAGAGCAGCGAGGGATCGGTGCCCGACGGCGACGCCAATGCGCCGGAAGGCGACCGTATGCCCGACGACGAGCGCCCCACCGGCGCTCCGCCGCCGGGCATGGAGGAGCTCGCGCGCCGCTCGCTCGCCGATCGCATGGATGCCTACGACGCCATCACCGACACGTCTGGGTCCATTCCCCCGCCCGCCCATCGCAGCGAGGCGCCCACGCTCAACGATCCTTCGGAAATCGAGCGCGCGCTCAGCATCGCCCGAGAGCAGGACAGCAGTCGGCGAACCGTCGACGAGGTGCTGTCGCCCCTCTCGATGGTGAACAGCATCGCTCTGTCCATTCCGCCAGAGCCGCCCACGCGCCCCTCGCTGCTACCGGTCCTTCTCACCGAAGAACTCAGCTCCTTGGATCGAGGCTGGATCGACGGTGACGACGCGGATACGCCCAAGCCAGAGGCAGAGTTCTCCGTGAGTGGGAGCGCGCCCACCAAACCTCCGGTCGGCCCTGCGGTCGCGTCGGCCCCACCCGCAGAGACCAAACCGCCGCCGCCGCAGCACACCCCGTCTCTGTTGCTGAGCAACACCGAAGACGTCTTTGCAGACATCGCCGCCGAAGAGAACGAACCTGCGCACGGAGCGCCCGTCAGCGACTTGCTTCAGCCGCCGGTGCCTTCGCTGCCCCAGGGCATGCTGGCGCCGGAACCCCTGGTCGGCAGTGCTCCGCCCGCGGCTGCGCCCCGCGCCAGCGGCGGCCCAGAGTCGGTCCGTGCCGGACGCGGCTTGCCCGCGGGGCGTGGCGGCGTGTCCGGGGCACCGCGCTCCGACGCCGAAGAGATGGTCGACCGGCTGTCCTTGGGCAACTTCAGCGGGGCCCTGGAGCTTGCAGAGCTGATCCTGCGCAAAGACCCGGCCAACGAAGAAGCATCACGCATCGCCGAAGAGAGCCGCGAGAAGCTGCTACACATGTATACCGCACGCATCGGCTCGCTGGAGCGGGTGCCGCAGGTGGCCATCCCCGCCGAGCAGCTCCGCTGGCTGTCACTCGATCATCGCGCGGGCTTCGTGCTCTCGCTCATCGATGGTTTCTCCAATGTCGAGATGATCCTCGACATCAGCGGCATGACCCACTTCGATGCGCTACGCATCTTGTGCGAGCTGCAAGAGCAAAAGATCATCGCAGTGCGCTAGCGCATCTGAGTGCTCTGCCCGTCGCTTTTGCCGCACGGGGGCTTTGCAGATGCGCGCAGTTACCGCTACATCGTTATTGGGATGGGGATCAAGGCAGACGCCGCGAGCTTGCGAAAGGTGGTCGAGGAAGCCCTCGCGGCCACGCCGCCGCCGTCGCGCGTTTT
Source organism: Polyangiaceae bacterium (assembly GCA_044358965.1). Classification (GTDB taxonomy): domain Bacteria; phylum Myxococcota_A; class Polyangia; order Polyangiales; family Polyangiaceae; genus SXNL01. The sequence continues at coordinate 12,185 of JBIKNA010000055.1, read as the reverse complement.
GCCTTTGCTTCGGCGCCTTGCGCAACATGCAGCCCTTGGCTCCGAAGAATACGCCTTCGCCCACGGTCACTTGGCCGAGCTCCTGCTCGAGCAGTCGCCATGGCGCGCGTCGCTCCACGCGCGCCGGGTGCTCCAGGTCAACGCCAGCGAACACCGCGCCTGGGCAACTTTGGCCCTCGCGCAAACGCTCTTGCGTCACTTTCGTTATGCGCGGCACGCATACCTGCGCGCCTTGGCCATCTGCCCCGACAACCCCTGGTACGCGCACAATCTGGGGCACGTCCTCGACGCTGCCCTGGGGCAGCCGTTGCTTGCCTTGCCCTTTCTTGCCAAGGCATACGCGCAATGCGGTCAACATCCAGATGTCATCGCCTCCTACGCGCACGCCCTTGCCAAGGCGGGTCGGGTGCCCGAGGCCAAAGAGGTCCTTCGTGCGCTCCCCCCGCGCAAGCGTTCTCAGGAACATCGCGAGATGCTGGCGTGGCTCCGGGACGATGGGCCACACGTGGCACGGCCCGTGGCCATGGCCACCACAGCCCGCGAGCCGTGGGTCTCGGCCAAGCGACGATACGGCGAACGCACCCTGTTGGCCGTACTTGGCACGGGCATGCGGCACTTGCCCATCCCCGCCCCCGAGCGCGATACCGTCCGCGCCCTGGCCCGACGCAGCCTCGAGCTCGCACGACTCGCCGGCGACCGCAAGGGCCCCCCGCCCGAGGTCCTGGCGGCCGCAGTCGCGCTGTACATGCTGCGCAACCTGTCTGTACCCCTGTCCGCGGCAGAGGTTGCCGGGCCCTTTCGCGCGCCCGTCGACCAGGTAGAGCTCACTTGCCGATGGCTCCAGCGCCGCATCGACAGGCCAAGCTAGCCCTCGCTGAGGCATCGAGCTCCGCGCGTTGGGGCGTTTTCTTGGGTGTTGTTCGTGGGCTTCTTTTTCCGATGCCGAAGGCTTGGGCCCCACGTAAATATGCGTCACGCCGGCCGATCGGCGCAGTAGACTACGCGGCCATGCGGAAGGCCCTACTGGCTTGGTTGGCTCCGCTCTTGGCCCTTGTGCCCGGAGCTGCGATGGCCGACGACACTGCGACGGCCCCCACGACGCCCGAGGCCGGGACGCAGACGGACGCGATGCTCGCCCCCGTGCCGCAGCCCAAGACCACCATCTCCACCTGGGAAGAGGCGAGCGCCCACGTCCGGGCACGCTCGACAGACTTGCGGGTGGCGCTGGCCGAGGTCGAACGCGCCGAGGCACAATCCCGCGCGGCCCTTGCCGGCATGTTGCCCACCATCAACGGCCAAGCCGGCTTTACCAACCAGTTCATCTCCAGCGAGACCAAGCAGGTTGTCGGCATATCCGGGCTGAGTCCCGTCTTCGGCAGCGTGCGCACGCCGTTTCCGAACTCGGCGGGCGGCACCCTTACCTTGATCCAGCCCGCCTTTGCCCCCCGCGCCTACTGGGCCATTGGCACGGCCAACGTGGCCAGGAACGTCGCGGGCCTCGGCGTCGAAGATGCCAAGCGAGTGCTGGCCGTGGGCATTGCCCAAAACATCATCGCGGTGTTCACCGCCGAGCGCCTCGCCGAGCTCAATCGCAACGGCCTGCGTACGGCCCTCCAGCGCCTTTCCATCGCGCAGAGCCGTTTCGATTTGGGTGCCGCCACGGGGCTCGACTTGCTGCGCGCCAAACAAGACGTGGAGACCTCACGGGCCACCCTTGTTGCCGGCGACGAGTCGTTGCGCCGGGCCCGCGAAGCCCTGGGCATCGCCATCGGGCTGCCCGAGCCTGTGGGTGTTTCGCCCAAGGCTACCCTCGATGCGCTGGAGCAAAGCGCCCTGGCATCGTGCAAGCTCGCCCCCCTAGACCAACGCGCCGACGTCCGCGTTGCCAGAGAGCGTATCGCCCTCGCAGAGCGCAACGTCGGCGACGCTCGACTTCAGTTCTCGCCCACCTTCAACGTCCAAAGCTCGGTACAGACCACGACCATCGCACTCGGCGCATCCCCCAACACCACCTGGAACATCCAGGGCATTTTGACCGTTCCCATCTGGGACGGCGGCGCGCGCTACGCATCGCTGCGGGACGCCAGGGCCGTCGCCGGACAAGCTCGGGAAAGACTGGAAGCACTCCAGCGCAACGCCCAGATTCAGTACGACCAAGCGGTGCGAGGCGTCAAAGTGGCCGAAGAGCGCCTCGCTGTCGCGACGCAAAGTCGCAAGCTGGCCTTCGAGACCGACGATCTCGTGCGAAGGAGCTTCCAAGAAGGCCGCGGCACCAGCCTCGAACTCGTCACGTCTGCGGCGCAGCTTCGCGACGCGGAGATCAATCTTGCGCTGCGAGAGTTCGACCTTGTGCAGGCCCGGGTGCTCGCGGTGCTTTCATTCTCCAACTGCCACCTGTTCTAGCCTCGGCCTTCACCGCAGCTCCGGCCCCACGCACAAGTGATGGTGCCCGGTGGCAAACGAGCGTCAATCCGAAGGTGCGGCCTCGTCCCAACCGGTTACCCGCGCAAGTTCACTCATGGTGACGTTGAGATCCATGAGCGCGTAAAGATGCGCGACCCGCGTGTTGACGAGGGCGCGGAGCGGCTCGATGAGTGCACGCTCATCTTTGCTACCGAAATTGATGTGGTCGGTGGTCTGGCTGATCCACTCTCGCGCGCGATGCTCGGCGCGAGACCAGTTCTGCTCGCGGTTGTCGGCGTCCATGGCTTGGGCGTAGGCGTTCTCGACCTCTACGGCGATGCCACCCAGGGCCAGGCGCTCGAAGGCCCGGGCCTCTTCGAGTTGCGCCTCGGCTTGCTGCACCCTGGCGCTGTTCGGCAGGATATCAAGGTTCCAGCGATAGCCCAGGGCTGCGCCGGCAAAGTAGTAGTTGAACGGGTCGCCAATCCACGCAGTCTGTTGCTGCACGGCGCTGGGCGCGATGCCGTAGCCTGCGCGGTAGCCCAAGAAGAAGTCCGGGTAGTAGCGAGAGCGCGCAAAGTCGACCTGCGCCGCGCGCGCGGCCACACCGGCCCTGGCGCGATTGACGTCCGGGCGAAAGAGCCGCGCCGCCGTCAGGTATTGCACCACCGGCGCCAGGTTCTTCTTGGGGCGCTTGAGCGGCTCGTCCGGAATATCGAAGACCGATTGCACTCCGGTCAAGAACCGCAAGGCCGCGATGGCGAAGATCTCCCCCTTCTTGGCCTCCGTGCGCCGGGCCAAAGTCTCGTCTTTGTACAGCTCGAGACGAAGGCGATCGACGTCGTCGACGCCCGTATCGCCCTTGCGGAGCTTGTCCTTCATGGTCGACAGGTTCTTGTCGAGCAGGCCCAGCACCTCGTCGATGAGGTAGTTGGCATCCCGGGCCAACATGAGCCCAAAAAAAGCACGCCGGACATCCATGCGCATGTCCACACGGGCCTTTTCGAGGTCCCACTCGTTGTAGCGGACCTGCGCCTCGGCGGCCTTGGTGATGTTGGTGATCTTTCCGAAGGTGTAGAGCGGAACGCCGCCGCTCACGCTCATCTGAAAGAACGGCATCCATCCGGAGGTCGGAATGGTCGGAACGTTTCGGATGGATGCAGGGCTCTCGTTGTAAAGGGGCGTGCCCCCCAAAGGAGGGATCACGCCAAAGGTCGCATCGGAAGAGATCTGCCAATATGGCGTCCAGCGCGCCTCGTTGAGCTGCCCGCGAACGAACGACAAGCGCGCCCGGGCAGCCCACACGTTCGGGTTGTTGCGGTCCGCCAGGGCCAAGCACTCCGACAACGTGTAGGCGTGCGGCTTGATGGTGGCAACGGGCGGCACATAGGTGCCATACACCTCGCCGTCGTTGGGCTTGCCTGATGCAGCGTCGGGTGCCTTCTTGGGCTCATCGTCGAGGTCGAACTCACCCGCAGCAAGGGCGGTTCGCGGCAACGAAAGCACCAGCGAAACCAACAGTAACGACCACTTGGCGCGCATCGGACGACGCCTTGCAGCCTACAAGACCCGGCGCAGGAAAGACACACCACATTCAAGCGCCACGGGGGCTTATGAGCCTCGAGACAAACGTCGCCAACTCTTCGGCGAGCGCCCCAGGTGGCCTCTGCGGCGAAACCGACGCGTCAGCCGACGCTGCCCGGAGCGTCGTCAGTGGTCTGCGAATACAAGAGGCCGTCCTGCTGGAAGATGCACACGCGGCCGCCCCCCTCGCGCTTGGCGCCGAGCAGCGCTTGCTCCGCCGCCCGAAGCAGTTGCGGAAGCGAACGCACCTCCGGCGTCGGAAACAGCGCAACGCCGAGCGAGACCGTAGGCTGCGCGCGCCGGGACAGGCGACCAAGGCGCCGGGTCACGTTCTCGTGCAAGCGCGAAGACACCCGGAGGGCGCCGGCGAAGTGAGCGCCAGGCAAGCCCAGCAAGAGTTCGTCGCCACCGTAGCGAGCAATCACGTCGGTATCCCTGAGCGCCAAGCGGGCGGTCTCCGCAGTGGCCAGCAAGAGTTCGTCCCCAAACGGGCGCCCGAGCTCACGGTTGTACAGTTCCAGGTGGTCCACATCGAGGACGCCACAGGCGATGGGGTCGTGCCGAGCGGCCACGCGGTCGAACAAGGCTACGAGCGTGCTTTGCGCTGCCTGAAACGTCGCGACCGGAAGATGCGCATCGACGTCCCTGGCGGCCTCGAACGCACGCTGCGCCGCCCGCGCCGCCGCCTGCAGACTGCGGGTGCGCAAGCAGGCGCCCACGGCGGCAAGCAGTTCCGGCTGCTCCAGGGGACGCCCGACGCAGGCATCCACGCCAGCACCAAAGGCCAGAACCCTGGCCGCGGCATCGGACCTCGGGATGATCGCGATGACCGGAACGCTATCGTCACCGGATGCACGCTTGACGGCGCGGCAGACCTCGACGCCAGACCCTTGCGTCGACCGAACATGCACGAGCACCAGGTCGACCCCGCCGCTCGCGACCCGCGCTGCGGCCTCCGAGGCCGACGTCACCGTGGCGAGGGTGCGGTCCGACTGCGCCAACACCGAGGCCAGCAGTTCGAGAGACCTCGCATCGTCGCCGACGCACAGGAGCGAGGTGGCGCCGGTTGTCACGCGTGCTCCTTGGCGGCAAGGGCGAGGGCCCGCCGTGCAAAAGTCGACAAACCGACGGCCTTCTTCTGCGCGAGCTGGTCCTCGGTGAACCATGCATACTTCAGGTAGTCCGGAGACGTCACCGCGGGGACGCTCGTCGCCCGGCCTTCGAACACATCTGTCATCAGTCGGCGATGAGTCAGGACGTGCTCGAAAGAACCTCGAAACGTGATCTTGCTTGCAGCGAGGCCCAACGAGGCACGGAACGTGGCCAAGACCTTCGGAGGCGACACACGCCCGGATACCATTGGCGGTTCCCACATGCCGCCAAAGCGAGCCTCGAGCGGCCGCTGGCCCAGCAACACTTGGTTCCCCTTGCGGGCGATCAGCGCCGTCCGCCACTCGAGTGGCGACGCGGCCTTCCGCTCCACGACGGGCAGCTCTTGCGTGGTGCCCTGGGCGTACGCCACACATGTTTTTGCCCACGGACACGCTTCGCAGCGCGGCGCCCGGGGCGTGCAGACCGTGGCACCGAGCTCCATCAGCGCCTGATTCCAGTCGCCTGGGCGATGGCTCGGCATCCACTCATTGGCCAGCGCCCAGCACGCCTTCACCGCCGCCTTAGACTTGATGGGCAACCGTAGGCCTTGGTGTCGCGCAAAGACCCGGGCCACGTTGCCGTCCACCAGGGGCGCGGCTTGGCCAAATGCAATGCTGGCCACGGCCCCCGATGTGTATGGGCCAAACCCCTTGATGGTCGAGAGCTCGGCTTGGGTCTTGGGCAGCTTGCCGCCATGCTGCGCTTGGACTTGCTTGGCGCCGTCGTGCAGCATGCGGGCCCGTCGGTAGTACCCAAGGCCGGACCACTCCGCGAGCACGTCTTCCGGGGCCGCTGCGGCCAAGGCCTTCACCGTGGGAAAGCGCTGCAGAAACGGCTCGTAGTGACCAATCACTGTATCCACGCGCGTCTGCTGCAGCATGATCTCGCTTACCCAGATGGCGTAGGGGTCCTGCGTGCGGCGCCAAGGCAGATCTCGCTTGGCCTTGTCGAACCACCGGAGCAAGCGCCGGTGCAGCTGGCCCCGGTCCGTGGCGCTCATCGCTGGATCTTGTATTCCAGGCTGAACGCGCCTTGTTCCCCGGCGCGACGTCCGGCAACCACGACGTAGTAAGTGCCGCGGTCGAGTGAGCCCTCGTAAGAGGCTCCGCGGGCGTGGCGCCCGGCGCTGCATGCAACCTCCGAGGCTCGGGGTGTGGCACTCGTGTCGACGCAGGACCGGCGGACAGACAGAGCCCCGTCCCACTCGGAGCCCGTGTTGAGGGTCAGCGAGACTCTCTCGGTCTTGTCGAGGACGATCTTGTACACGCGGTCCGGGCTGGTCTGCATGTCTTCGCGGCCCAAGCACGACAGGGTGAAGCGATGTTGGCTGGACACAGTTGTGCCGCTCACGGCTTTACCTGGCGCGAGCGAAGGCGCTTCGCGGCAAGCCCCCTCCACCGGCGCCATGTCTTGCAGGGTCCAGTTGAGCGTGAACCGGCCAAAGGCTTCGGGCTTGGGACCATCGACCACGACGAAGTAGGTACCCGGCGTCAGCACCTGCGACACAGACTCGCCGCAAGCGAGCTCTTGGGTCTTGTCGCTGCACCCGCGGGTGACAGACACGACGTGCGGTCCATCTTGCGCAGCGAGGGACGCCTGGAACCGCATGCGCTTGGGAACCGACAGTCGGTACACCACGTCTGGTGCCGCGGCCGCCGCGCAGGATGGCTGAACGTCGTCTTTGGCCTCGAAGGTATCGCCGTCCGTCGACGGGTCCGTCAGGGCCAACGCATCGACACAGCTGTCGCCCGTGGTGCCCGTGCCCGCCTCGGGTTGGGTGTCCATGCTCAAGGTGTACGCGCCGGACACCCCCTTCTCGGCGGCGTCGGCGAACACGGTGTACGAGCCCGCGTCGAGCAGGCCCAAGAACGTGGCATCTTCGTCTGCGGCGCCCGTGTTGGAACATCCAAGCTCGGTTTTGTCGTCGACGCAGGTGCGGCGCACGTGCACCACCGGGCCAAACTCGTCGCTGTGGTGGGTGATGCGAACCCGAGAACGGTTCGGCAATTCGACGCGATACACCCGCTCGGCGCCTTTGGCATCATCGCCACATTGCGCAGCTGCCAGGCTGTAACCCGACGGCAGTCGGTCGCTCACGGGGCCCTGCGTGGTGAGGGGTCGCGCCTTGCCGCAAGCTTCGGCAATGGTAGGCACTTCTTGCATCTGGACCTTGAGATGAAACGTTCCGCCCTCCGAGCCAGAGGCGTCGACGAACACGTAGTACGTGCCTGCCTCGAAGACCTCGTCCACACGTGAGTTCTGCGTGCTCGAGCCGCGCCCATTCGGGGCGTCGTCGTTGCAGGCGACCTCGGCCCCCTCTTCCGCGCAGTCCTCGCGACGAACGTACAGGACTCCGTCGAAACGGCTGTCGAGGTCCAGCACGACGCGCTGTCGCTGTGGGAGCTCGAGTTTGTAGACCACCTCGTGGCCGTCGGTGCTCCCGCAGCTGCCGCGGTGGTCCCGCTCGCCACGCGACGTGCTGCCGGTGACCGTCTGCGAGTCGAGGACGAAGGGAGCATCGCAGGTTCCCCGCCCCTGAACGTCGCGTGCCGCCGTGGCCTGGGCGCCGGGCTCCGCTGAGACGCCGCCATTCCAGGCTGCGGCAACAAAATCGCCGGCGCCACGTTGGGCCCGCACCACCAAGGTGTATTGCCCCTGGCCGTCGACACATGCGCGGATGGTGGCCTCGGGCCCGGTAGAGGTGTCTTGCGCGAGCTTCTGCCCACCCTCGCCTTCGAGCGTGAGGTCGAGGTTGCCAAATCCCGAGCTGCCAAACGCCACGAGCGTCGTGCACTGCGCGGGCAGACTCACGCGAAAACGGGCCTCACGCCCCTCGGCCAACGACCCCCTCAGGATCGGTCCCGTTTGTGCCATGCCGAGCGACGACAGCGTGTTGTGCACAGCGATGTAGCGAGGGTCGAGCTCGCCCCCGCGGGATGACAGACAGGCCGTGACGAGCAATGCAGGGACCGCCAAGGAGACGGCCCGCAGCAACGCTGGACGCGCCCGGGTAGAAGACGTGGGGACGGGGGTACGAGCGCCGCGGCGTCGCGCGGCAAGCCAAGTGCGCAAGGGCATCATCGTTCAGCGGTACGGGTTGATGGAGATGTCGTCGGGGACGGCGGGCGCGGGCCCCGTCCGTTCGGGCTGAACGCCGGGTTTGGGGATGGGCTTGCTGCCCGCCACGGGACGGGGGACGGGCTTACCCTTCTTGACGGGTTCGGTCTCTGCGGGCGTCGTCGACGCACTGGATCCGGGCTCGGCGGTCTTCGCGGGCTCCGCAGCGGGCACCGGCAAAGGCTTGTCGCCGACACCGGCCGTCGCACTCGTGGCCCCCGGCACCAGAGGACCAGCGCTTGCCGTGGCCACTGGGCCGCCCCCGTTGCGGGCGCTGCCTCCGCGAAGGCGCACGACCCCCAGGCCGCCCCCAAGCCCCAACACGAAGACCAGGGGAAGCACCACGGCCCACACCTTGCGTTGCCGCGCCTCGGGGATTTGGCTCGGGCGCTCGGACAAGCCCGGCACGCGCGGCGGCGGCACCTGGATGACGGCACTCGAAACGCTGGAGACATCGGACGAAGGCAGCGAGCGCCCGGAGGGGGGCTTGCCCGCAAGGCGCGGATCCGAGCCGTCGGGCATGCTGTCTTCTTCGCCGGGCGGCGAGCGACCTTCGATCCGCGTGATGGACTCGGGGTGCGCGGAGCGAGTGTTCTGGCTGGGCTCGCTATTGGCGATCCATGCTCGAACTTGCTCGCGCTGGGCCTCGATCTCGGTGCCGATGACTTGATCGACCGCCGCGGCCACGTCTTTGGGGGTGGCGAGCAGGTTGAGCTTGCGGGCCACCGCCTCGAGCGCTTCGGCAAAGGCTTGCGCCGTTGCGAAACGCGCGTTGGGCTCGCGCTCGAGCGCCTTCATGACGATGTCGCCCAGCTCCGCGGGCACCTGCGGCGCGATGGCGCACACGTGGGGGATGGGTTCGTACAACACGCGGTTCAGCGTGTCTGCCTCGCCTTCCCCCTTGAACAACCGCTTGAAGGCCAAGGTCTCCCAGAGCACGATGCCCATGGCAAATAGGTCCGCGCGACGGTCGAGTTTGACGCCGCGGGCCTGCTCGGGCGCCATGTACGCGAGCTTGCCCTTGAGCTGCCCAGACTTGGTGGTGGACAAGCGCGAAGCAGCCTTGGCGACCCCAAAGTCCGTCAGTCGTGCGATGCCATCGACGCCCACCAAGATGTTCTGCGGCGAGACGTCGCGGTGGACGATCTCGAGGGCGCTGTTGTCGTCCGCCCGCAACTCGTGCGCCGCGTGCAGGCCCGCCAGCGCGTCGAGCACGATGCGAATGCCGACACCTGCGGAAACGCGTTTCTTCTCTTGGGCGGATCGCGCGAACAGCCGCGCCGCCGTGTCGCCCTCGATGTACTCCATGACCAGGTAGTACCCACGCTCGCTGGTACCGACCTCGATGATGGGGACCACGTTCGGGTGATGGATGCGCGCGGCGAGGCGCGCCTCATCGAGGAACATGTCGATGAACTCGGCCTCCCGGGCCAAGTGCGGATGGAGCCGCTTGATGGCGACGAAACGCTGGAACCCGCCGAAGCCGACGAGGCGCCCAAGGTAAACCGTGGCCATGCCGCCGCTTGCGAGCTCGGCGATGAGCTCGTAGCGGTCGAGACGATCCCCCGCGGAATCGACTTCGAGCAGCTTGCTCAGGCTTTTCTCCTCGGCACGGTCCTGCCCATCATTAGAGCATGGCTCCCGGACTTCCGTAGGATTTTGCGAGCGAAATCCCGCCTACAAAGTGCCCGCCACGCCGACAGTGCCCCCACCCGGGAAAAGGCCCACGCTGGGCTTCGGCGCGGCCCCCCACTGCGTGAAGAAAAGGCCAACGACGCCGCTGCCGATGGCCAAGCCCGCGGAGACCCCAAGGAGAACATTCGTTCGAAACTCCGCGTCCTTGCCCTGCTGGTAGGTTGCGCAGGACTCCCCCAGACCAACGCAATCGCGTCGCACGGCGTCTTTGCCTGGGTTGCTCTGCGCGTCGAGGCCACTCCAGACGGTTGCCCCGGCGGCAGCCAGCGTAAGGCCTGCCCCCGTGAAGAAGACCCACGGACGGAGCGGCTTTGGCGGGGGTGCCGCGGGCTTGGGCACCGCGGGCGGGAGCACCGGAGCTACGGCCATCACCGCCGGCGCGTCGAACACGAGGTCCGCGTTGGCCCCCGGTGCCGCCACGAAGTCGGCCATCTTGCTTCGGTCTTGGCTCCAGCTGATGACCAAGTGATGAGGTCCCGGCGCAAAGAAAAGGCGCGCGGAACTCACTTCGCCGAAACCGAGCAACTTGCCGCCTTCACCGATGGAGCACGCCGGCGTGCAACGGATGGTGACCTGCTGCAACTGCGAGGCCGCCGCCGCCAGAGTCTTTTTGACGAGCTCCTGCGTGGCCGCGTCCGTTGGGTACTCGGACTCGGCGAGCGCCGCCAACGTAGCCGCCCGCGCACCTTGCTTGGCTGCGAGCCGCGCCCGGATGGCGTTGCGCAGTGGTTCTGCGCGTGGCGCATCACGAAACGCATTCTCGAAGTGCGTTGCAGCAACCTCGAAGTCGTTCGCCAGGTACGCGCGCCGACCGCGGTCGTACTCCTCGGCGGCGGAGCGCAGACGATCGGCGCTCGCGTCCTCGGCGCGCGCCGGCGCAGACAGCCCCAAGAGAGCCATCGCAGCGACAAAAACATTGCCGCGAAGCCGACGCATGGGGACATGGTCCCGCACCCGGCCCCGCAGGTCAACGATCCGCTGCGTCGGCCCTGCCCCGGCCCCCGGGGCCCTACAGGTCCAAAAGCAGCGTGTCGGGGTCCTGCAAGTAGCCAATGATGTCGTACGCGAACGCGGCGCCGACATGCCCATCGACGATGCGATGGTCGAAAGACAACGACAAGAGCATCTCCTCGCCGATGACGATTTGGCCGTCGCGCACCACAGGCTTTTCTTTGATGCGATGCACGCCAAGGATGCCGACCTCGGGGAAGTTGATGATGGGCGTCGCGAAGAGTCCGCCTTGCATGCCCAACGAGGTGATGGTGAAGGTCGAGCCCCCCATGTCCTCCGGCCGAGACTTTCCGGCTTTGGCGTCCGCGGCCAGCCGCTCGATCTCTTTGGCGATGCCAAGCAAGCTCAGGCGGTCGGCGTCTTTGACGACGGGCACCATGAGGCCCGCATCCGTGGAGGCTGCGATGCCGATGTTGAAGTACTTCCGGTAGACGAGCTCGTTGGTGCTCTCATCGAGGGCACTGTTCAAGATGGGGTGCTTCTTGAGCGCCGCCACCGTGGCCTTGACGATGAACGGCAGGAACGTCAAACGCACGCCCCGGGCCTCGGCCTGCGGCTTGAGCCGGGCGCGGAGCTCTTTGAGCCTGGAGACATCGCACTCCTCGACGAAGGTGAAGTGCGCCGCCGTGTGTTTGGACTGCGACATCTTCTGAGAGATGCGTCGACGCATGCCCGCGAAAGGCACCCGCTCTTCGAGGGCCGCCGAGGTTCCGACGGGCGACGCGATGCGCACTGGCTCGTGCCGGGGTGCCGCCGCCGCAACCGAGCCCTCACCATGGGTGGACGTAGAGGGCGCGTGGGCGCCGTTGCTCTTGCCTGCGCTACCGCTTTGCAGGAACAACTCGACGTCGGACTTGGTGACGCGCCCCTGGGGTCCCGTCGGCGGGATGAGCCGAAGGTCGACGCTCTTGTCGCGGGCCAGCTTGCGCGTGGCCGGGGTGGCCAAGGGCTTGTCGCTGAAGTACGCCGCCGAGGCCCCAGAAGGCGCCGACGCGCCAGCGCTTGCGGAGGGACGGGACATCCCCGGAAGCGACTCTTTGATGTCGCCGACGGCGGTGGCCGCGGGCCCCTCGTCGAGCTTGGGCGTCGCCGGAGCCGGAGCCGGGCCCGCATCCGCCGCAGCGTCCAGCTCGAACACCACGAGCACCGCGTGCACAGCGACAACTTCGCCGATGGCGCCGCTTGTTGCGACGATGCGCCCGGCGCGCGGCGACGTGATGGTC
>JBIKNA010000340.1:0-8110 GCA_044358965.1 Polyangiaceae bacterium | reverse complement strand
TCGGCGCGTGCAGCTCATCATCACCGAGCAAGACGCACCCGAGCCCAAGAAGAAGTAGTCGCCGAGCCTGGCACCGCCTTCAGGGCGAGTGACCCAAAGCGAGCGAGCGCGCATTGCACATGGCAAGCGCGCTCGCTGTCTTTTGTGGTCGGTCGTCTCGGGTGGTGCCAGCGGAGTGCGTGGCAGCGCGTCGATTGGGCGCAAATCGCCTTGGCACTCACGCCGCCCGGGCGTGCGTTCTAGTTGCAGTTCTTCGGCGAGCACGTCTTGGTGCACTTGGCCCCAAGGCAGAGCTGTTTGCAGGTGCCGCCAGAGCACGACAGGTTGCAGGTGGTGTTGGCCGGGCACGTCTGTAGGCAGTTGCCGCCAGAACATGCGGCGGAGCAATCGCTGCCGGGGGGGCACGTTTGCACGCATCGTCCTTGCGGGCACGTCAGGGTGACGGGGCCGGTGCCAAGGCCCGGAATCGCAGGCATCGACGAGAGCGAGATCCCCGGAAGCGTGGTGGCGGGCTTGGCCGAGCTGCTTGGCGCGGCGCTCGGTGCGGCGCTCGGCGACGCACTCGCCGACGGTTTGGCGGCGCTCGCCGTACCCGATGCGCTTGGTGTGCCCGGTTTGGTGGCCGCCGCAGGGGTAGCCGTCGTGGCGCCAAGGGGAGGGGGCTGCGCCGTGCCGGCTGCCGTGTCGGTGGCCGCAGCGACAGGGGCAGTGGTGGGCGCCACCGCCGAAGCTGCAACGGCCGCGACGGCCGAAGCGGAGGCCGACGCCGCTGTGGATTCGCCTCCGCCCTTGAGCTTTTCACAAGCGCCGGGGAGCGCAGCCAACACAACCATGGGGACGACAGCAAGTAGGCGCATGGAACCCTCTTTCGAACGTCATGCGAACACGGACGGCTGTCTTGGGCCCACTTTGCGTGGGCCGCCTTACTTCATGGGGGCGCGGAGCTGGGCTTCCGCCAGCGTGTCGGCGGCGGACTTGGGCTTGGCGGGCGCCAAAGGAGCGGCCGGTGCCTCGGGCGCGAGTTGAACCGCGAGAGGCGTCTCGGCGACGGGGGGCGGCGGGGGCGGACTCTCGGGCGCCGCTGCTGTGCCCAAAGCCGATGCGAGAACATCGGAGGGGCTTTCGAGTTTGGGCTTGTCGACCTTGCGGATGACCGTGCGTCGAACCACGGGGGCCGGCGCCGGCGTGGCGTCGACCTTGAGGCCGTCCGCAGCACCGAAGTTGATGACTTGGCCGCGCTTGGGAGCAAGGCCGGGGTGGGGGGCCGCCTCGGGCGCTGCCACGGCGATGGCCAAGGGTGCGCCTGTCGAGGGGGCGATTCCGGTTGTGGCAGCCGCGGGCATCACCGCGGCCGGAGCCACGACCGGCACAGACACGGGCAATACGGGCGCTTGCGCCACTGGAACGGTCGCCGCGGCGCCTGCCGTCGGCGCCTCGGGGGCGAAGCGGCGTTCGAAAGCTGCAAAACATGCGACGGCCAAGCCAGCTCCCACGGCCATCAGGGCCAGGGACGACACGAAGGCCGGCACGCGCCGCCCGCGGCCACGCGTTTGGGGGGACCGCTCGGCGGCCGCCTGAACCGGCGGCGGCGCAGCAGACATGACGACCGGCGGCGGCGGCTCGGAGTAGGCGACCGAGCTTGCGGTCGTCGATAGCTGTGTGTGCGCAAAAACCTGGCTGGTGCTGCCGGCCGACGACGGGTTCATGCGGCGCGCAAAGGGCGACTCGACGTACGAAGGGCGTCGCTCGCGCCGGAACGCGGCCACCGGCGGCGGCATGGGAGGCGGCAAGATGGACTTGGCGTTGTCGCGACGGACGCTGGGAACGGGGAGCTCTGCGCGCAGGGCACGGCGGGAGAAAGGAACGGTGTCCTCTCCCGGCTCGCACACGGCCACGATGTCATCCTCGTCCAACTCGATGAATTTGTTGTGTTTGGGCAACATTTCGGGGGGGAGCGCCGGCAACCATGGATGGCTGCCGGGGTGAGTTGTTACCCACACAAGCGGTGTTGTCGAGGCAAATGTGGGACGCAGATGATCCTGGATCGGAAAACCACCTATAGATGCGGATCTAAAGGAAAATGATGCCCAAACTGGATGCTGCGACGCCACGAAAGAAAGCTTGAGGCCAGGCCAGCAGCGCCCTCGCGCAAAGGCCCTGCTGCCGAGTTTGGCGCGTACGGAGACCCGCGTTTTGGGGCATTCACGCTTCCGTGCGGTCCGCGCGAGAAGGCGTCGACCTGGCTACTCCACCGAGCCCGGGAAGACCTCCCAGAACATCTGGCGGATCTGGTCGTGGCCTTGGGCGTTGGGATGGATGCAATCTGTCGCAAACCAGGAGCCGCCCGTCTTGAGATACGCGATGCCGCGGTTCTCGAAGCGTTTATGCATGTCGAGCACCGTGACTTGCTTGAACTCTTTGGCCGTGTCGGCAACCACCTTGTTCCAGTTGACGAAGAACGTGGCCGACGGGGTGTCCGAGGGCAGGAGTTTGAAGACCCCCGGGCAGCCCCGGGTCTTGTAGTCGCCCCGACCGTCGCTCGGGTCGTAGATGTTGGCCTGGAAGACCTTCACCTTGGTGCGCGGCCCGAGCCTGCCTTCGCCCGTGAGCTCGGTAAGCGCCGCGCGAAGGTTCTTGGCGAAAGCCGCCCTCGCGGCCTGGTCCTGGTTGTTGATGAGGTCGATGATGTTCGCCTGCATGTCGTTGCCGCCGATGGTGATGGTCACGAAGATCGTGCCTTCCATGTCCGTGGGCAGGCTGCTGACCTGACCGGGCAAATCGGCCGAAACGGAGCCCGAAACCGAAGCCTTGACCACGCGAACGTCGGGGCCGAACACCGTGTTCAGGTCTTTCCCCTTTTGCGGCGGGTACTTGGTGTTGTTGTTCTTGACGAGCAGGTCGTAGAAAAATGGACCCTCGCCTCCACGGTCACTGATGGAATCTCCCAAAATCACGTAGCCGCCAAACGTGGCAGGGACGTCCGTGGGCGCGGGGTTGTCGGGGCCCGCATCCGGAAACGCACCGCTGTCTTCTGTAGGCGCGGGCGCAGCCGCCGGGCTCCCGTCGGTCTTTGCGCTGCATCCGGCGCCCAGGCCCAGGGTAAGGCACAGCCCGAGCGCGAGGCCAAAGGGCAAGAGCGGGGTCGAAATGGACAAGGGTAGGGAGCTGGCCATGGTGCCCCGCTCTTTAGCACTGCTCATCGATTGCGCCCCCGCGGAAGGCGCAGGCGCCCGCGGAACGCGCTGGAGATAGGGCAGGCACGAACGGCGTGGGGCGGGCCTGTCGGCGGTAGGCCCCGCACCCCGCTCAGGGCCGAACACGCGGCCCGGTCGAAGGTGACCTTTTTGCGATCCCCGCGACCTTCGCTTGCGCGTCCAGGGACCCGAAGCTATGGTCCGCGCACCACTTGGCGGATGTTCCCTCGCGGACCCCAATGTTCGGGCCCGCGTTTTTTTTGTCTTTCGCCCTGACTCTCGCATGAATGCAGCCACAAAAACCCCGCAATTCGACCGCGCAAGGCTGGACCGCGCGCTCGAGCCCATCGTGCAGGCGCACGGGGCCGAGGTCGTCGATGTGGAGCTGCTCGCCGAGTCATCCGGCTGGACCCTCCGGGTCTCCGTGGAGCGACAGGGCAGCGCCGAGCGCCGTGCCTCCACCAAAGACGCCGCCGTCGCCCTCGATCAATGTGTGGCCATCGCTCGGGATTTGTCCCCCGCGCTCGACGTGCTCGACCTGATCACCCAGAACTACAGCCTCGAGGTTGGCTCCCCGGGCGTCGAGCGGCCCCTCCGAAGCGCTGCCGAGTTCGAGCGGTTTGCGGGCAGCAAGGCCAAGGTCAAGCTCCGCAACCCCGTGCCCGCCGGCCAAGCCGGGCGAGGGCAAAAGGTTTTGGTCGGCGTCATCGGCCCGCAAACGGACGGTCACGTCGAGATCACCGCGGATGGTCAGCCCGTCAACGTGCTGCTGTCCGACGTCGAGTGGGCGCACCTCGTGTTCGAGTTTGGGGCCGCGCCAAAGCCCGGGAAAAAACCCGCCAAAAAGAAGCAGAAGCGCTGAAATCGGGAAGGATTGTCCATGGCAACGCAGCAACAGCAGACGACGCAAGGCGACCTCAACCTCTTGTCCGCCATCGAGATGGTGGCCAAAGACAAAGGCCTCGACAAGGCGCGCCTCATCAAGACCGTGGAAGAAGCGATCTTGAAGGCCGCGCAAAGCGTGTTTGGTGCTGGTCGCGAGCTCGAGGCCCGGTTCAACGAAGAGAGCGGTCAGATCGACCTCTTCCAGTACATGACCGTCGTGGACGACCCGTCCGACGATGAGCGCGAGATTGCCCTCGAGGACGCCCAAAAGGCCGGCCTCGACGCCGAACTCGGCGAGGAGCTGGGTTTCCAGATCTTCTGGCATCCGAGCGACGCCAAGCGCGCCGCCGAGCAAGACCGCGACTTCGGCGATCTACTCATGGTCAAGCAGGCCCGCTCGCAGTTTGGTCGCATTGCGGCACAGACCGCCAAGCAAGTGCTCATCCAGCGCGTGCGTGACGAAGAGCGCGACCTCATCTTCAACGAGTACAAGGACAAGAAGGGTGAGCTCATCAAAGGCGTCGTTCGACGCTTCGAGAAGGGCAACAACCTGATCGTCGATCTGGGGCGCACCGAGGGCATCCTGCCGTTCCGCGAGCAGACCCCCCGAGAGACCTATCGTCCGGGCGATCGCATCGTGGCGTACGTCAAAGACGTCGATCGCGAGGCCCGCGGCCCGCAGGTCATCTTGTCTCGTGCGTCGGGCAGCCTGGTCGAGAAGCTCTTCGAGTCCGAGGTCCCCGAGATCTACGAGGGCATCGTGCGCATCGTCGCCTGCGCCCGCGAGGCCGGAGCGCGCTCCAAAATTGCCGTCGCGAGCCGCGACGCAGACGTGGATCCCGTGGGCGCGTGCGTCGGCATGAAGGGCGCTCGCGTGCAGGCTGTGGTGCAAGAGCTCCGCGGCGAGAAGATCGACATCGTCCCCTGGGATCGCGATCCGGCGCGCTTCGTTTGCGCTGCGATTCAGCCCGCCGAGGTCCTCAAGGTCATCGTCGACGAGGCCGACGGCCGCATGGAACTCGTGGTTCCGGACGAGAAGCTCTCGCTGGCCATTGGCCGCAAGGGCCAAAACGTCCGCCTGGCTGCGCAGCTCACCGGCTGGAAGCTCGACATCATCAGCGACTCCAAGTTCAAGACCATGGAGGAAGACGCGATTCGCGCCCTCCAACAGATCGACGGCGTCAACGAGCCGTTGGCCCGCAGCATGTACCGACTGGGCTTCCGCGCCCTCGAAGAGCTGTCCGAGGCGAGCAACGAAGAACTCACGGCCATTCCGGGCCTGGGCACCGAAGATGCTGCGGCCCGCATCCGTGAGGGGGCAACCACCAAGATGGAGCAGCTCCGCAAAGATCGCATTCGGGCCGTCGTCGAGAAGGACGAGTCCGTCACCGACAAGGACAAGTTGTTGCTCGTCCCCGGCGTCGGCGACCGCACGGTGCAGATCCTCGAGGAGTCCAACTACCGAGGCATCGACGATGTCCTGCGCGAAGAGGACGAACGTTTGGCTGCGCGCACTGGCCTCGGCCTCAAGCGCGCCCGCGCGCTCAAGGTGGCCATCGTGACGTTCCAAAAGGACGAGTGGCCCAGCATCGACGCTGAGCGCAAGCAGTTCGCCAGCAAGGCCTGAATTCACACAAGCAACCCAAGGACATCGTGACGACACCGCTTCCCTCCAACACTGCGCCGCCCAAAGACGCCAAGGCCCCCTCCACAGGGTCCAAGCGCGGCGTGCGCACGTGCGCGGGGTGTGGTGTCGAGTCCACTGCGGCGGAGACCATCCGCTTCATCCTCGGCCCCGAAGGCGCCGTCGTTCCGGACCTTGCCGCCAGCGAGTTCGGTCGCGGCGCGCACGTACACCCGGTCGCCGCATGCCTCAGCAAGGCGTGTGGCCGAGGCTTCGGAAAGAGCTTTCACGCGAAAATCGGCGTGCCCGAGGCCCAGCTCGGACAGGATCTGGCGCAGGCGGTGCATCGCCGGCTCACCGGGCTTTTCCTGTCGGCGCGCCGCACGCAGATGTTGGTTTTTGGCATCGAGCCAATCGTCGAATCCCTAAAAGGTTCTGCGATTCTGCTCGTTTGCGCTGTCGACGCACGCCTCGACCGCCTTGGCACGGAGCTCACCCACGCCGTTGCCGAAGGTCGGGCTGTCGCCTACGGGACTGCCCAGCACCATGGCGAAATTTTCGGGCACGACACAGTAGAATTCTTCGCGATTTTGAGCGAGAACATCGCGCGCGAAGTGAGCGGATTGGTAGCGCTTTTGGCCGAGGCACAGAAGTTGAGCGCTGGCACGTCGATCGGCAGTAGTAGGGGTGAAGCATGCAGGTCTCCGGAGGGTCGATGAGCAAGGTGCGGATTTACGAAGTGGCCAAGCAGCTGAACCTCGACCCCAAAGCGGTCGTGGGATTGTTTCAGACCCTGGGTGTGACCGACGTGCGGAACCACATGAGTTCCGTCGATGTCGATGCCGTCGAGCGCGTCAAGCGACACCTCGAAAAGCAAAAGACCCACGACGTGGTCGAGGAGCGCATTCGTCCGACGGTGGTCAAGCGACGCAGCATCGCCAAGAGCGCTGCGGACGCCCCCCCGTCCACGCCCAACGTGCCCTCGGCGCAGGTCTCTGCTCCGGAGCTCACCGACGTGGCCTCGCGTCGCGACCTCTCGCAGCTCGCTGCCGAGGTGGCGCCGCCGCGCTCGTCCCGCGATGTTGCCGCCGAGCGACCCAGCGCACGACTCGAAGTGGCCGCCCCTGCGGTGCCCCAAGACCGTAGCTCGACCACCGCGGTGGCGCGGGCTCCGGAGTCGGTTCGCCAGGTCGAGCCCCCGCCGCCGTCCGTGCGCGAGGTGGAACCCCCGCCCGCACCGGTCGTTGTGGCGCCGCCCCCGCCGCCGTCCGTGCGCGAGGTGGAGCCTCCGCCCGCACCGGTCGTTGTGGCGCCGCCCCCGCCGCCGTCTGTGCGAGAGGTTGCAGCCCCCGTGTCTGCGCCCACGCCTCCGCCGGCCCCCGAGGCAGAGCCCGCGTCCAGCAGCGACGTTCCTGTCGCCGCAGCGGCCCCAGCGGCTCCGGAGCCTGCTCCGCAGCCCGCGCCTCGCCAGTCCGTGGCACCCAAGACGGGCATCGAAGTTTGGGCAGGTCGCCCCGGCGTCCCCATGCCCACCCCCGCGGGTGTGCAGCGCACGGCCATCGGCGGCGGTGCCACCGGCGCCATGCCGCGTCGTGTTCAATACGATCCCCGCGCTGGCGCCGCTGGTGCACGTCCGGGCATGCGCCCAGGCATGGGTCCCCCCGGCCGTGGCCCCATGGGCAACCGCATGGGCCCCGGCGGTCGCCCCATGGGCTTCCGCGGCATGATGCAGTCCGGCCCGCGCAAGCCTCCGGCGGTCTCCACCCAGGAGATGAGCGCCCACAAGAAGGTCATCCGCATCGAAGAGAACATCACCCTGAGCACCATGGCTCAGAAGATGAGCCTCAAGGCGACGGAGCTTCTCATGAAGCTCCTCAGCATGGGCATGACCGGCGTCCACATCAACACGTCCCTCGACGCCGACACGGCCAAGATCTTGGCATCGGAGTTCGGCTGGGGCGTCGAAGACATGGCCGTGTCCGAAGAGGACAGCATCGCGGCCGCCCGCGGCGAGGAACCCGTTGCTCCGGCCGAGGTCGATCCCAACACGGTGCTTCGCCCGCCGGTGGTCACCATCATGGGTCACGTCGACCATGGCAAGACCAGCCTGCTCGACAAGATCCGCAAGGCGAACGTCGCAAGTGGCGAGGCCGGCGGTATCACCCAACACATCGGCGCCTACAAGGTGGCCACCAAACACGGCACCATCGTCTTCCTCGACACCCCGGGCCACGAGGCGTTCACCGCCATGCGCGCCCGCGGTGCCAGCGTAACCGACGTGGTTGTGCTCGTGGTCGCTGCGGACGACGGCGTCATGCCGCAGACCAAAGAAGCCGTGGCGCACGCCAAGTCCGCCAAGGTCCCGATCATCGTCGCCGTCAACAAGTGCGACAAGCCTACGGCGGAA
>JBIKNA010000339.1:0-8117 GCA_044358965.1 Polyangiaceae bacterium | reverse complement strand
CCCCTCGAGGCAGAGATCGTCGAGACCACGGACATTCATGCGTTCCTGCTCGGGGAGCTCGGCGTGGACCTCGGGCCCCCGCGGGCCGCCCCTTGAAGCGCGTCTCGTTCCGCTGCTGATCGCCGCGGCCGGCGCATAGCGGCGCCCGCCGAGTCGTCAGCCCGCGGCCCAGTCTTCCTTCGTGCCCGCCGCGCGTTCTGCGGAGTTCGAAACGAAATGACGCCTCGTCGGCATCATAGGTATCGCCCTGCCCATGATGCCTTGCGCCGAAGCCATCACCCAAGCCTTGGACCAAGCATCGAACGAGCTGGGCCTCGATCCGTGGTACCGCGATTGCGTGCGGCCGCTCATGCGCACGGGACCCGATGGGTTCCCTTCGTGCTGTGGTGGGGCTTGCGAGCCGTGCAGCCAAACGCTGAACCAGGTGGCCACCCGGGCGCTGGCCATTTTGGGCAAACCGAACGGTCTCGAAGCCGAACGGGGCGAGCACAAGGCCTAGCTGGTGCGCCTGGCCGGGTGCGTCCCGCGGCGTTTCGTGCCGCGGAGCGCTTTTTGCCCTTTGGGAAGATTCGGTGCCGAGACCCAGAGTTGAACTGGGGACACGCGGATTTTCAATCCGCTGCTCTACCAACTGAGCTATCTCGGCCTGGCCTGCGGGCAAGCCCACACGCTTCAGGGGGCGTAACTTGCTGCACAAGGGGCACCCCTGTCAAGCGTGGCATGAACGGGCACAATCGTCGCTGTCAGTTCGCGTGACCGGACCGGGGTGTGTCAGAATGCGGGCGCGATGGCGAATGTGGATCCGCTCGGGCTGGTTGGCAGCACGATCGCCGACAAATACGCGGTCCAAGCCATGGTGGGCGAGGGCGGGTTCGCCGTCGTCTATCGCGCCGAGCACTTGGTCTGGAAGCGGCCGGTGGCCGTCAAAGTTTTCAAGTCCCTGGATCTCCCGCCAGACGATCGGGCGCGGCTCGTCGAAGAGTTTCTGCGCGAAGGGGCCCTGCTTGCCGACCTGTCCGAGCGATCGTCAGCCATCGTTCAGGCGAGGGACGTGGGCAGCTGGACACCGCCCCGCGGCGAGCCTGTGCCTTACATGGTTCTCGAGTGGCTCGAGGGCAAAACGCTCGACGATCTGCTCGAGGGCGAACGGGCCCGCGGGACGAACGTGCGCACGCTGCACGAGGCCCTCCTGCTTCTCGAGCCCGTGGCCGAGGCGCTCACGCTGGCCCACGAGCGCGGCATCGCCCACCGTGATGTGAAGCCTGCGAACGTCTTCATCTTGAACGAAGGCGGTGGGGCCAAGCTCCTTGATTTTGGTATCGCCAAAGTGGTGCAAGAGGCCCAAGCGCGGGCCGGCGCCTTTCAAAAGACCGGCGGGCAGGCCACCTCGTTCACTCCGCTGTACGGCGCGCCGGAGCAGTTCAACCGCGGCTATGGCGCCACGGGGCCCTGGACCGACGTGTACGCACTTGCGCTCATGCTCGGCGAGGTGTTGAGCGGGCGCTTGGCATTGGACGGCGACGACCTCATGCAGCTTGCGTTTGCCTCGTGCAACACCGACAAGCGCCCCACGCCCCAGACCCTCGGCGTTGCCGTGCCTGCGGCCGTCGAGGCCGTGTTCTTGCGTGCGCTCGCCGTACGAACCAGCGATCGATACCAGAACGCCGGTGAATTCTGGGCGGCCCTGACCTCGGGCATGCGCGAGTCGTCTGCGAACGTCCCGCTCCCGGTGGCGCACGCCGACACCATGGTTGCCCCGTCGTCTGCGCGAGATTTGCTGCCCAGCCCGGCCGCGGCACAGGGCACCCCCGACGCGGCGCCGGCGCCCAGCTCCAAAGGCGCCGTCATTGGCGTCTTTGTGGCCCTCGTGCTCGCAGCTGGGGCCACCGGAGCGGGCTTCTGGGCGTTCGGAGAGGGCGGAGGTTTGGGGCATGGCGCGCACCCGGGCAGTGCATCAGCGGTGCCTTCCGCCATGCCTTCGGCCACTCCGTCGGCGGCGGCAAGTGTGCCCGTGGTGCCCAAAGGGCAGTGTCCCGAAGGCATGACGCGCATCCCGGGTGGCGATTTCTTCATGGGCTCGGACATCAAGGGCGCCCTCGACAACGAAAAGCCTGTCCACCCCGTCAGCCTCGCTCCGTATTGTCTCGACGTGACCGAAGTCACCACCGCAAAGTATGCGCAGTGCGTTGCCAAAGGCACCTGTCTTCGCGCGCTCGACAATCGCTGGCCTGCGCCCGAGAGCATGACTGCCGCGCAACAGGCTGCGTACGACCCGCTCTGCAATCTCAATCAGCCGGCCGAGCGCGGCGCGCACCCCATCAACTGTGTGGGCTACCAACAAGCCGTCGATTACTGCGCGGGTTTGGGCGCGCGCTTGCCAACGGAGGCCGAGTGGGAGTTCGCGGCGCGCGGTTCCGACGGGCGTACCTACCCGTGGGGCGAGGCTGCCCCGGGGCCGGAGCTTCTGAATGCCTGCGGCGCCGAGTGCCTCGCCTGGGGCAAGGCCAACAAGATCGAGCTGAGCGCCATGTACAAGGGGGCGGACCCCTTCGAGACCACCGCGCCCGTGGGCAGCTTCCGCAAAGGCGCCACGGTGTACGGCATCATGGACATGGTGGGCAATGTTTGGGAGTGGGTGGCCGACTGGTACGGCCCGTATGCCGCGGGAGCAGGTCGCATCGCAGATCCGCAGGGCCCTCCCAGCGGCGAGCAGCGCGTGATCCGGGGCGGCGCTTGGAATGCCTCTGAAGCCTCGTGGGTGCGGCCTACATTTCGATACCGTGACGCACCCGAAAAGCGCAGCTACGGCATCGGGTTCCGCTGCGCTAGGACGCTGTGATCGCAGCGCCGGGACGATTCATGGAACCGTTCCGGGAGCTGCCACGTAGAGGTCCGCTGGGGCGTCCAACGCACCGCGAGGTCCATCCGTGAATCGTCCCGACCCTCTGCAGCTCGTCGGCCGAACAATTGCCGACAAGTACATCGTTGAGGCGCTCGTCGGCGAGGGAGGCTTCGCGCTCGTGTACCGCGCGCAGCACTCCATCTGGAAGCGTCCGGTGGCCCTCAAGGTGTTCCATGCGCTGCAGCGCTTCGACGCCGAAAGGCAGAAGGCTCTGCTCGAAAGCTTCGTCCGCGAGGGCAGCGTGTTGGCCGAGCTGTCCGAGCGCAGCGCCGCCATCGTGCAGGCGCGGGACATCGGCACGCTCGAAGGCCCAAACGGCGCGCAGATGCCGTTCATGGTGCTCGAGTGGCTCGACGGCGCAAGCCTCGACGTCGTGCTTGCCAACGAGAAAGCCAGGGGTCTTCCGCCGCGTACGCTCGCCGGGGTCGTGGCGTTGCTCGACCCCGTGGCGCAAGCGTTGCGCCTTGCGCATTCGCGCGGCATCGCACACCGCGATCTCAAGCCAGCCAACGTGTTCCTGGTGGGCGATCCACGCGGCAACCCCACGGTGAAGATCTTGGACTTTGGCATCGCCAAAGTACTCACCGATGCCGAGCGCTCTACGGGCGCATTCATGCAGACCCAAGGCCAAGTCGCCTCGTTCACGCCGGCCTATGGCGCGCCGGAGCAGTTCTCTCGGGCCCAAGGTGCCACGGGGCCTTGGACGGACGTGTTCGCGCTCGCCCTCATGTGCCTCGAACTGCTCACCCACGCAGCCCCGCTGCTGGGAGACGACGTTGCGCAAGTGGGCTTCGCCGCCATGGACCCGGCGCGGCGCCCCACGCCCGGGGCTGCCGGTGTCCCCATTCCCCCTGCCGCCGAGCTCGTGTTTCAGCGGGCCGTGGCCGTCAGGCCCGCCGATCGCTTTCCCGATGCGGGCACCTTCTGGGGGGCGCTGCGCAACGCGCTCTCCATGGCGCCCATGTCCGAGCCCCGCGGCTCCGTGCGCAACCTCGCAGCGCTCGCCCTCGAGCCCGTGCCGCCACCCGAGGGGCCCACGGGAACACACGTCATGCCTGGTGCCGTGCCGCTCCAGGTCTCGGCCCCACGCGCCAGCACCCCCCGGTCCGATGGCATTCCGGCCCCGGCCCTGTCGGACTCCATGCAGAGCGTTCCAGGAGCAACAGCGCCCCTTGGTGCGTCCCCCGCGCATCAGCCGTCGAACCGCGGCCTCGTTATCGGAACGGTCATCGGGCTCGTGGTGTCCGTGGCCGTCGTGGTTGGCGCGTACAAGTTCCTCCACGATCCGATCACCTTGCCGCCGCCTGCGCCCGCCAGTGCGTCCGCGTCGGGCTCCGCCGCGGCGCCCCCGTTGGCCTGCCCCGTGGGCATGGTCGAGATCCCTGGTGGCACGTTCTTCATGGGCTCCGACGACAAGACGGCCTTCGACTTCGAGAAGCCCGCGCACAAGGTGCAACTGTCGAGATATTGCATCGACAAGCAAGAGGTCTCCCTCAAGAAGTTCATGCAATGCGCCGAGAGCAAGCGCTGCAAGCCCCCGGGCACCGAGAACGTCTGGGAGGGCATCACGGGCAAAGAAAAGCGTGCCTTCGACCAGCTATGCAACGCCAGCGACGCCGCCGCCCGGGGCAAACATCCGGCCAACTGCGTCGACTGGGCCCAGGCACGCGATTACTGCGTGGCCCAAGGCAAGCGCCTACCCACGGAAGCCGAGTGGGAGTTCGCGGCCCGCGGTTCCGATGGTCGGAACTATCCGTGGGGCGAAGACGCCCCCTCGGCGCTGCGCCTCAATGCGTGCGGCAAAGAGTGCGTCGCGTTCTTGCGTCCCCTCGGGTTCCTCGAGCAAAAGTCCATGTACGCCGAAGACGACGGCTGGCCGGGCACCGCCCCCGTCGGATCGTTCCCCAAGGGCGCCTCTCCCTTCGGCGTCGAAGACATGGTGGGCAACGTTTGGGAGTGGGTCAGCGATTTGTACGCGCCCTACAGCAGTGCCGCGCAGGTAGACCCCCAAGGGGACGCCTCGGGGACCGATCGCGTGATCCGGGGTGGCGGCTGGAATGGCGAAGTTGCGTCGTGGGTGCGGCCCACGTTCCGCTACCACGATACGCCCAGCAAGCGCAGTCATGGCATCGGGTTCCGTTGCGCCAAGCCCATCGACGACAAGGCACCCACAGATCCAAAAGACACAGAGTAGGCGCTCGGGCTGCGCGAGTCGTGCGCGGGACTAGAATGCGTTTCGTCACCGTTGCGAGCGCCCGAAGGCCAAGGCGGGAGCGAGCCCCAAGGGATTCGCTGCGGTCACACGAGCGGAACGTGCCTGATGGTTTGAAAAAGCACCGCCCGCCGCGACCAACGCCGGCATTCGGTGGCGCACTAGGAACACCCCCTAGGTCATGAAACGCACTCTAGCCTCAGCGGCTTTGCAGCAGCCGGAAGCGCAACGGGTCGGCGACGTTTTTGACCTGCGCCGTGCGCTCGTCGCCGAAGGTGAACTTGTTGCCCTTGGGGAGTCGGGCGATGGCCTCGGCCATCACGAGGATCTCGCCCTTGGTGGCGCATCCTTGCAGGCGCGCGGTGTTGTTCATGCCACTCGAAAATCCCGTGAAGTTCTCGTTGGGGCCAAAGGTGCCCACAAACAACGGCGCCAGGTGAATGCCCGTGGCCACGCCCACCTCTTCGCCCGCAAGGGCCGAGAACTGCGGCCGCTCCGAGAGCTTGCCGGTCATTTCGCGAATGTCGACCGCGCACTCGATGGCCGCAGCAAGGCGGTCTTCCGGCGCGGTGTCGTAGAAGGGGGGGCCAAACAGCGCGATGATGCAGTCTCCGACCATCTTGTCGAACACCCCACCGTGGCGCCAGACAATGTCCACGGCGTCGCGACTCCATGCCTCCACGAGCTCCGCTACGCGGGCCGGTGTCCGCAGGACTTGTTCGGACAACCGAGTGAATCCGGCAATGTCGACATACAGGATCGCAACTTCGCTCTCCCGGGGCGCCAGGTACTTGCCGGTGTAGTCGTCGATGGTGAGCAGGCGTGCCACGGTGTCCGGGCTGAAGCTCGCCGCCAGGTTGCGCCACTCTTTGTTGAAGTCCACGATGCGCTGGCGGATGAAGCCCGCAAAGCTCGACAGCAGCTCGCGATCATAGGTGTTGAAGGTGCCGCGATCGCTCGTGACCACGATTTTGCCGACCACGACGCTGTTGGTGATGCCATTGATGAGCAGCTCCTCTTGGGCGCCTTTCATCCCGACGTGGGTCAGTAGTGCATCGCTCTGGCCGGACAGATGGCCGCTCGCCATCCTGCGAATCTCGTTGAAACGCTCCCGGTCTGCGTCGGTCTCCACCAGCGTGTCGAACTGCAGCTTGCCGTTCTCGTAGAACTGCACCCCAAGGGTGCGCTTGCTGCTCTCTTCGGTGACGAACACCAGAAGCAGCCGGTAGATGGGGATGGAACGCTCGAGAACGGCGACGGCCTGGTTGAGCCCTTGGGAGAGCACGCGGTGCCGCAAGGCGTTGCCGAGCTCCATGGTGATGGCGTGTTTTTCTCGGGCGGCGCGGATGGAGAACAAGAAGTTGTCGAGGATCTCGCAAACCAGGTTGCGGGCGGCACGGAGCCGCTCGGCCGATTGGCCGGAGCCCTTGCAGGAGAACGCCAGCGCACCAAACCATGTGCCCACCACGTCGAGGGGTTGCGCATACAGCCGGCCGGCGGCGCCCGCGTCGTCGTCGAAGGCCTGCCGCTGGTCTTCGCCGGTGCGCAGCCTTAGCCCGTCGAGCCCCGGGAGCGCCGGCCCGTGGCTGAATTCGTGCAGTTCGAGGTCTTCGGCGTAGGTGCGCAGCCACAGGCTCTCGGCGCCCAGCCGCGCTGCAATGAGCGGCAGGAGGCTCCCCATGAGTTCGCCGACGGAGGCGCGGCGTACTAGGGCCATTTCCAGCTGTTCGTCGACCACGTCGCGAAGTTCCATGAGGTCGAGCTCGGCCATGGGCGCCAGTATAGCCGAGGCGCCCCGCCTTGGTGTTTTTGGGAGCGACCGGCGGCGCGATTACGTGCATTGACCAAGACCTTATGCCGGCGTAACTAAGGCCCCATGGGTATGCGCGCAGAGTGGGTAAAGGGCCGGTCCGGTGATTGCGTCACGCAGATGCACTATGCCAAGAAGGGCATCATCACCGAAGAAATGCAGTTCGTGGCCACGCGCGAAGACGTGCTGCCCGAGCTCGTACGTAGCGAGGTGGCCCGCGGTCGTCTGGTCATCCCGGCGAACATCAACCACGTCAATCTCGAGCCCATGGGTATCGGCATTGCCCTCAAGTGCAAGGTCAACGCCAACATCGGCAACAGCGCGGTCACCAGCGACGTCGACAAAGAGCGACGCAAGTTGGCCATCTGCCTCAAACACGGCGCAGACACGGTGATGGACCTCTCCACCGGGGGCGACATCGACGGCATTCGGCGCACCCTCATCGGCGAGTCGCCCATCCCCCTGGGCACCGTGCCCATCTATCAAGCGTTGCAGGGCGTCAAAAACGTCGCCGCGCTCACCGCCGCAGACCTCATCGACATGCTGGAGCACCAGGCCAAGCAGGGTGTGGACTATTTCACGATCCACGCCGGGGTGCTGGTCGAGTACCTGCCGCTCACCAACAAGCGCATCACCGGCATCGTGTCCCGCGGTGGCTCCATCATGGCCGAGTGGATGATCACCCACCACAAGCAGAACCCGTTCTACACGCACTGGGACAAGGTCCTCGAAATCTGCGCGAAATACGACGTCACCATCAGCGCCGGCGACGGCCTGCGGCCCGGGTGCCTGGCCGATGCCAGCGACGAAGCCCAGTTCGCCGAACTCAAGACCCTGGGCGAGCTCACGCGGCGCGCCTGGGCCAAAGATGTGCAGGTCATGATCGAAGGGCCTGGTCATGTGCCCTTCGACCAGATCGAGATGAACGTCAAAAAGGAAATGGAGCTCTGCGACGAGGCTCCTTTCTACGTCCTCGGGCCGCTCGTCACGGACATCGCTCCCGGCTACGACCACATCACGAGCGCCATCGGCGCCACCATGGCGGGCACCGCGGGCGCGGCCATGCTCTGCTACGTCACCCCCAAAGAGCACCTGGGCCTGCCCGACGAGGCCGACGTTCACGCGGGCCTCATCGCTTACAAAATCGCAGCGCACGCCGCGGACGTGGCCCGGCACCGCAAGGGCGCGCGGGA
>JBIKNA010000338.1:0-8118 GCA_044358965.1 Polyangiaceae bacterium | reverse complement strand
CGAGGGACATGCCAGCACTGCCAAAAAAGGCGTGGTGCTCGGGCTGCTGGGTACGGGGCTTGTGGCCAGTGGCTTTGGGGTCATCAAGCTCTTCCAGGCAAGTGCCATCGAGAGCGACCGACAGGCACTGTTGGCCCCGAACGGCGGCCAGAATTGCGTCACGCCGCAGGGTTGCGCAGAGCTCCAACAACTCAAGACGGACTATCGCTCGGCCCTCGACACCGGCGCCGCGGCACTGGTCGTCGGCGCCGCGGCCAACGCGGTGGCCGTTGGGGTCCTGATGCTGTGGCCGAACGCCAATGTGGGGGGGGGGTGCGACATCGCTCCGGGTGGCTCCCAACGTTACGGCGCAGGCGAGCACACTCTTGCTTGAGGGCACCTTTCAATGAGCGCCGTGCGACGCCTTGGGGGTTCGGCGCTGGGCTTGACCACGCTCTTGGTGCTCGTGCACTGCGGCGTGTTCGGGAGCACACCTGCAGATTGCATTGATCTCGGCACATGCCCTGGGCAAGCTGGCGACGCGAGCGCCCTCGACGGGGCCAGTGATGGTGCGCTTGTGGATAGCTCGGAACCCGACGTTGTGGCCCCCACGGGCTGTGATCTGCTCGTCGAGCCCAAAGACAGCCCATCGTGCGTCGTCGACACTGTCGGTGTGTTCGTTGCACCGTCGGGAAACGACAAGGGGGCGGGCACACGGGCAGCGCCATTCAAGACCATCGCCGAGGCACTGAACCGCGCCGGCAAACGGCGCGTGTACGTGTGCGAGGGCACCTACGAGGAGAACCTGGCCGTCTCGAAACCCGCCGAAGTGTATGGCGGGTTCTCGTGCGGAGACTTCACGCACCAAAAGCGTCTGGTCAAAGTGGCGCCAACCAAGGGCGTCGCCTTGTCCGTCACCGGTGTCAACGGCGCCGTCCGCATCACGGATCTCGAAGTCGTCGGAAGCGCCGAGAACGGCAAGCCCGGCGCCTCGGCCATCGCCGCGTTTGTCTCGGGTTCCAGCGACGTCGTGTTTACGCGCGCCGTGCTTCGCGCGGGCCCGGGCAACGACGGGGATCAGGGGGGCACCGATGCAAACTACACGGGCACGGCCCCAAGCGGCGCCAACTCGAGCGCGGCCGCTGGCGGGGCCGGGGGCTCCAACGTTTGTGCAGATGCATCGAGCTCCACTGGAGGCAAGGGCGGCACGGCCGCACCGGCCGCACTGTCCACTGCGGGCGAAGCCAACCCTCCGGTCGGAAGCGACAACTCTGGGGGCAACGGTGGTGTGTGCACCGCTGGCGGCGCAGGCCAGAACGGTGTGGCGCGCGAAGGCGGGCTTGGGGGCACGGAGCATGGTGTGCTCGAGGCCGCTGGCTTCAAGAGTGACGGTGCGGGCGGAGCCGGCAAGGGCGGCAACCCAGGGCAAGGCGGCGGAGGAGGTGGCTACAAGTCCGACGTCGGCGCGAGCGGAGGCGGCGGCGGCGCCGGTGGCTGTGGGGGCGGCGGAGGTCGCGGGGGCCGCACCGGTGGCTCGAGCTTCGCGCTGGTATCGTTTCAATCGAGCGTTGCCCTCGAGGCCGGCGAGCTCAGCAGCGGCAAAGGCGGCAAAGGCGGCAAGGGCGGCAAAGGTGCCAACGGGCAGGCCGGTGGCTCCCCGGGGGCCGGTGCGACATGCGGTGGCGGCCCAGGGGGCGCGGGCGCCGGCGGCAGTGGCGGTGGCGGCGGTGGCGGTGGTCACTCCATGCCTTTGGCGTACGTCGGCACGGCGCCGACGCTGCGATCCAACAAGCCGAGCCTCACGGCGGGGGCCGCGGGCGAAGGTGGTCTTGGGGGCGAGGCGGGCGCAGGGCCTGGAACGCCGGGCAACGAAGGCAGCCAGGGCGAGACCGGTACGGCCGCGAACACGCCCACGGCGCTGTAACGCACGGACGCGAGACGGCGCTCGCGCGTCTACGGCAGGTCGAGTCGAATGACCAGCGGCCCCTGGCCGGTGGGGTTCGGCACGCGCTGAATCGTGAGCTTCTCTTTCATGGTGCGGCCAATGGTCTCGCCGGTGCCAAACTGCTTGTCCAGGTCCGAGAGCATCCAGCGCGTGAGCATGAACACGAAGTCCAAGGCACCCTTTCCGTCGATGGAGCAGGTGACGTAGATCTCTTCGCGACCGTAGCGCTGCATGCCGTGCGACAAGAAGCTCATGCGGTTGTTCTGTTCCCGCGCGCTGGTGATATCGACAGCGATCTCCGACGGCAGCTCACCGTCGTCCATGGACGCAGCAGCCATGCCCGCGAACACATCGGCCCGGTGAAACACCACGCCGTGCCCAAGCATGGCGCCCACCGCGTTGACGTTCTCGATCACGGTGGCAACGAGCCTGGCCATTGTGGCGTCGCGACCCCGCGGCGCGCCTTCGAGGCCCAACGCCGTGAGAATGAAGTGTGCCTTCGTCGCAGCAACTTGTTCGCGATTCGGCGATGTTGGCCCGACGGGCATGCCGAGAGCATCGGGGTGCGGGGCGGGCACGAGCATGACCATGAAACTGCCGCCGTTGGCGAACGTGAAAGACATGGGCTCGCTATCGATGCCTGTACCAGGCTCGTGTTGAAGCTCGAGCCCAAGCCGTTTACCAGTGGCGACCACGTGCTTGGGGTCCGGGTACGCAGCATCGTTGACCAGTGCAAAGGCGAGGTCCATGACGCTCGGTGTACGCAATCCTGACGGCAACGTCCAGCAGCAAGCCTCGACTGCACTGTACACACAAAAGAGCGTCAGCAACGGTCCGGGCGGGCGGTGCCAACGTGCATTGTTGGGCCCAAGTTCGGGTGATAGCGTCGGCGCTCGTCAAGAAAAGCCTCGCGCGTGCGAGGCTCGACACCATGGAGGTGCGATCATGTCCGCTGCCGAAATCGCCAAGAAGTACTTTGCGCTCGTCCAAGAGCACAAACACGAGCAAATCCTGTCTGAGCTGTTCGCCAAAGACGCGGTGAGCGTAGAGGCCGGCGCCCCGCCCGGCATGGAGCGCTCGGTCACGGGCGTCGAGGCCATTGCCGCAAAGAGCAAGTGGTGGGTCGACAACCACGAGGTGCACAAGGCCGAGGTGTTTGGCCCCTACCCGCACGACCATCGCTTTGCGGTGCGGTTTCTCTACGACATCACCAACAAGCCCAGCGGCAAGCGCATGACCATGGACGAAGTCGGGCTGTTCACCGTGGAGAACGGCAAGATCGTCCGCGAAGAGTTCTTCTACGCCATGGGCTGACCCTTGTTGGTCGGGAGCGCGCTTGGCCCCGGGCCTGGCGTGCTCCCAGCAACGCTTGGGTGTGCCAGACCATATCTCGCTTGGCCTTGGCCGCCCGGGCAGACTCGCTCGCTAACGCCTCGCGCGAACGCAAAAAATTGGCAAGGACGGTCAAGTAAGTCAACGCGAGCGACGGTAGCTTCTCTTTTCGTGAAGCAAGAGACGCGGACCTTCTACGAGGCGGCGGTGGAGCGGGCGGTGGATACCATCCGCAACGGTCTCGACGACGCGCTGGACATGGCGACGCTCGCCCGAACGTGCGCACTGTCGTCGTTCCACTTTCACCGCGTGTTCCGAGGCATGTTGGGCGAAACGCCGATCGAGATGCACCGGCGCCTGCGCCTCGAGCGCGCGGCGCGGCAGCTTTTGTCGGCGGGGCTTCCCATCACGCGCATTGCCTTCGACGCAGGCTACGAGACGCACGAGGCCTTCACCCGGGCGTTTCACCAAGCCTATGGCGCGTCGCCGTCGGCGTTTCGCGCACAAGCAAGTGCAGCGGGTTGTGCGCGCCCCCGGCAGACCGAGCTCGCTGCGCCGTCTGGCGTGCACGTTCAAACCGCGCCCGCGGCGATGCCAGAGCTCCACTTTGCCCGAGGAGAGATGAACATGGACGTGACCATCGAAACCAAACCCGAGCTGCGTGTCGCCACGGTGCAGCACGTGGGCCCGTATGCCCATATCTCCGATGCCTTCGCGCGCCTTGGGGGGCTGGCCGGACCTGCAGGCCTGCTTCGGTACCCCGAAGCTGCCATGGTGGCCATCTATCACGACGACCCGGAGTCCACGCCGCCCGCAGAGCTTCGGTCCGATGCTGGCGTCGTTGTCCCGGCGGGGGTCGAGCTGCCCACCGGGCTCGTGGAGCGGCGCATTGCTGGCGGCCGCTACGCTCGTGTCACGCACACGGGCCCGTACACCCACCTGGGAGATGCGTGGGCAAGGTTTCTGGGACAGTGGCTTCCGAACAGCGGCCACCGGGTGGGGCAAGGGTCGAGCTACGAACTGTATCGGAACAACCGCGAGGACTGCGCCGGGGAGAACAGCGCGCTGCCGTCGCCGCGGTTAAGCCGGACGTGCACCGTCTTGGGGGCCGTGGGAATGCGCCTCGGCGTAGCGGCGTCGCTATCGGCGCACCCCGGCAAGCCTGGCAACAAGGCCGAGCTGCCAGCCAGCGCCGCAAGCCCAAGGGCACTTCGACGGGTAACGAGCAGCTTGTTCAAGAGGGACCTCGCAAAGGAAGGACGCTGGCCAACGCCGCCCACGGTGAGAAGCGACAGAACGAGCGAAGCTGTCCAGGTTACACGCATCGCATGCAACCATTGGGCTCCATGTTCGCCTTGCGAGGCGCGTGCCCGGCGGCATGGAGCTCGAACTCCGCGGCCGCCTGCATGGCGATCTGTCGTCTTCGCGTCCCGGTACCGCGTACCGATACGCATCGGTACGCGCACGAGGGGCCCATCGGTCGGGACGAGACCTGACAGCGCGCTTTGGGATCTTGCCCGACAGGTCCCTCACACAGGCCACGCACTTGCGCTTCTCACACGTGAGCCTCTCGCAGGAAGATCCGTCGCGACCTTGGCCTGGGGCACAAACGGACCACCCAGCTCGGGCCCAAGGCGTCCCGGAGCGCCCGGCGCACACCACGAAATTGCTGTAATTTTCCAATGTGAGCCGATGGCACACCGTGTGCGTACATACATGGACACACCCCATCTGGAGGCTCCCCAAGATGTCCGCGCTCACCCGTCTCTTCGCCCTCGCCGCCCTCGCTCTTCCGCTCATGCACTGCGCTGTCGAGAGCACCGACGATGAGGCCGTGGGCGATCAGTCCGAGGACGAGCTTCGCGGCAAGGGAACCGAGCGTTGGGTCTACAACGGCCCGCTGCCGCACTTGGTGTCGCCCTCCGTCGTGGTCTCCCAGACCTCGCACACCGCACGCGTCACCGGCACGCTCCCGGCAGACTTCACCGGCGAGCTTCCATTTTACGCCGAGCGCTTCGGCGGCAACAAAGTCGTCATCGTGTACCCCATTGCCACTGGGTCTAGTTTCAACGCGCAGCCGAACTCCTACGGCGTCAACCGCGTGTCGCCCTGGGTCACCAACAACGAAAAAGCCCCCTGGGGCGGCTTCCCGTTCATTCCATATTCTGGCGGCGTTGCCTTCCACGGCCCCATCACCAAAGACGCTTCGGGCGACTGGCGCCTGATCCGCGGCCCCGTATCGCACGGCTGCAACCGCATGCAAGGCGAGCACGTGGTCGAGCTGGCGCACTTGTTCGGTGTCGACATGACCACCGAGATCCGTACCGGCGTCGGCATCAGCATTCCGCAAGTTCCCGTCACCGTCATCCGCAAAGACGACGTCTTCGAGGGCAAGCCCGTGGACGTGGACTACCCCGCGCAGCGCGGCGTCAAGCGCCCCGCCGGCGCCCGCATGTTCAAGACCTGGGACTCCAAGGACTACCCCGCCATCGTCTGCGCGTTCACCAAGACCGACGCCGTCGACAACAAGGTTCCCGCCAACTACTGCGCCGGTGTTCGTGGCCTGCGCAACGCGCGCAGCTTGTAACGGAGACGCTCGTTGCCTGGTTGGTTGAAGCACCTCCTCCTTGCTTTGGCAGGTGGTGCTCTTCTCGTCTTCGCTGCGCTGGCCCTCTTCGTTTGGTGGCTCGACAAAAACGGAGCTCGCGTGCAGCAACAACTGCGGGCTCTCGAACGAGAAGGTCGTGAGTTCGGGCAGGTGCACGGCAAGGAAGCCTGCATCGACGAGGGCGTTCGCCGCGGTCGAGCTTGTGGGGTCGGTCTAACCTGCGAGGGTGTAACGAGAAGTTTTGCCAGCGCGTGCTTCGCCGGGAGCCCACCGGATGACGAATTTTGTCATCGCCTCCCGAGCGGAACCGGCGTCGTAGAATCATCGACGGCAATTGTCGCCGCGTGCGCCAAGCGCGGCTATCCCAGCAGTGGCCGATGCGGCGCCGTGTTGAGAGCGGCCATGGACTACTGTACCGACGTGGATTGATTCTCTCTTGCCTCGCCGCGCTTGTGTCCGCGGCGGCCTACCGGGGCACCGCCAGTTCGAGGAACCGACAGAACGCGTTGGCCAGGTCCATCTGCCGCGGGGTTTTGCAGCGCACGCGAAAGAGGGCCGGGCTGCCGACGACGATGGACAGGCAACGGGCCCGGGAGACGGCGACGTTGAGTCGGTTCTTGCTGTAGAGGAACTCCATGCCGCGCGGCGCGTCGGCCGGAGACGACGTGGCCAGCGAATAGATCGCGACGGGCGCTTCTTGGCCCTGGAATTTGTCTACCGTGCCCACGGGCACGCTGGCCGGCACATGTTTGCGCAAGCGCGCGATTTGCGCGTTGTACGGCGTGATAACCAGAATATGTTGCTCTGGAAAGGCCTCCTGAGCGCCGCGTTCGTCGACTCCGAAGAAGTCCACTACGAATCGCTTGGATGTGCGCTTCGTTAGATCGCTACCGCCCCAATAGCGCGGGAGCAACGGCTTTGCTTGCGGGCGGAGACGCAGCAGGTGATCGCGCTCCGTTTCGTCGACAATGAAGCCAGCGCCAACCAACTCGCAGCCCTTGCGTCACCCGCGCTCATGCCGCCCAAGTACCTCGAGAAGTCCGGTGTCGATCAGGCTGTGCCGCCGGCACTGACCCAGGTGGTCGAGCGCTTCCGGGAGACGAACGCTGGGGCGTTTGCCATGCGGATGTACGAGACGGAACGCGAGGTTTCGTAGGCGGCTGAGGCGGGCGGCTGCGTGTTCGGCTGCGGCAGCGCTCCGCGGCGGCGGCTGAGGTAACCGGTAGGCGCAACGCGTCCTGGCCGCAGCCGATCTTCGCAGCCGGGGATCGCTGCCGCAGCCGAACACGCAGCGGCCGGCCCCGACCGGAGCCGGCAGTGCACCAGGACTCGCGAAACGGACGCCGCATCGTGGCCCTTGGGCCAGGCCCAAAGTGGCCGGGCCAGGGACTTCGCGTCTCAACGCCGCGGAAAGACTACGGGCTATCGCGGCATGGGTTTCGCTGCGCGCATCTCGTGGCTTCCCTTGCGACGGCATACGCTCCGCGGAGGCCAACGGAGACTGCGCTCTACGGGGTGGTGCAGCGGCACGTTGCCTCGTTTCTTCGTCACACGGCGGAAGCGTACGACAAGCCACTTCCGGCCTACGTGGAGCGGGAGTTTCGGGCCTATCTTCGCTGCGGCGTGTTCGCGCATGGCTTCGTTCGTGCGCACTGCGACGACTGTGGCCATGACTTGCTCGTGTCGTTCTCGTGCAAGCACCGAGGCATATGCCCCAGCTGCGCAGGACGACGCATGGCCAATACCGGGGCACACCTTGTCGATCGCGTGCTGCCCGACGTGCCCCTTCGGCAATACGTGCTCTCTCTCCCCCACGAGCTTCGCATGTTGGCGGCACTGAAACCCGCGGTACTGGGAGCACTCGCACGCGTGTTCGTGAAGGCCATCTTCGGTGTGTATCAACGGCGAGCGCGACGAGCTGGGCATGTGCGACCCGAGTGCGGGGCCGTTATGTTCGTGCAGAGGTTCGGCGGTAGCCTCAACCTCAACGTGCACTTTCATGTGGTGCTGATGGACGGCGTGTTCACTCGCGACGACGGCGCGCGGGTTCACTTCCATGAGGCCGAGGCACCCAGCGAAGAGGAGCTCCTTGGGCTTGCGACTCAAACGTACACCAATGCGGTGCGATGGCTCCGTCGCCACGGGCACCTTGCCGACTCCTCGCGAGAGGCGCGCGGCAACGGAGATGTGCAGATTGAAGCGCTGCAAGGATGTGCGGAGATCGCCATGCAACGAGGTTCGTTTACGAGGGCAG
>JBIKNA010000054.1:0-26350 GCA_044358965.1 Polyangiaceae bacterium | reverse complement strand
CTCGGCGTGTTGCGTTGCGATGTAAGGCCGATGAAGTTGTCGCGGTCGAGCCCAAACGAGGGCGCGTCGCTTCGATGCAGCTCGGCGAGCGCACGACCAAACCGTTCGGCCGCAGCCCCATCGAACGCGCACAGGTCCAAGGCTTCGAGCACCAGGAAATCGGGGCCACGCGCCAGCACCTCCGGCACGCGCAGCGGGCTGCGACCGCGCAAGAACGAAAGTCCATGCTCTTCGGCGTCGAGCATCGCCCCGGCAAGAGAGCCACGAGGAGCCTTCACGAACACGCGGCGACCGTCCACGAGCTCCACCACCCCCGCGGTCGGCGCCGCAGACGCACGACGAGGGCGAGCGCCGAGAACTCGCTCGATGGTCTCGGCAAAACTCACAACGCGTGCTTCGCTCGGATCGTCCCAAGCAGCGCCGTGCAGGCATCGAGGCAAATGTCGACGACCTCATCGAAGCCCTCGATCTCGCCGTAGTACGGGTCCGGCACATCCGCGCCCCGTGGCCCGCCGGTCACGTGGTCCCGGGCCAGCGAGATCTTCGCCTTCGTCGCCTGAGTGGTCGCGAGCCGCAGCAACGCGTCCACGTGCGTGGCATCCATCGCGACGACGTAGTCGAACCGATCGAAGTCCCGAGCTTTCCAGTGCTGCGCACGGCTCTCTAGACGGAAGCCACGCTTCTCGGCGGCGCGCAGCGTGCGTGGATCGGGCCGCTCGCCCACATGCCAGCTGCCGATGCCGGCGCTCTCGACGTGAAACCTGTCAGCGAGGCCCGCATCGGCGACGAGCTTCTTGAAGATGCCCTCGGCCGTGGGCGAACGGCAGATGTTTCCGGAGCACACAAAGCAGACGCGAATCTTCTCGGTGGACACGCCCACGAGGCTACCACGGTGGGTCGCCCCCCTGGGCCCCCCGTAGCTCGCTCTCGCCTTGGCGGCCCGCCCCGCACCTTGGGCAGCGGAGCCTTAGCGCTTGCGGCGCACGAGGCGGCCCATGACCAAAGCCATGGCGGCCAGGCCGAGGCCCACGAGACCTGTCGGGTTGGCGCGCTCGCCGTGCACATTGCAGCCATCGTCGTCGCCGCCACCCGAGGAGCTTGTGCTGGTGGGCTCGCCGGAACTGGTGGTGCCGCTGGAGCCAGAGGCGTTGCCCGAGCTGCTGCCACTGGCGTTGCCCGAGCTGCTGGAGCTGCCGCCGCCCGAGGAGCTGCCCGACGAGCTACTGGACCCACCCGAGCTCGACGAGCTGCTGCTGCTAGTGCCCGCATCGACGACGGGGGCGCCGCCATCGCCACCGGCCAAGATCAGGTCCGCGCACTGGTAGTACAGGTCATCGTTGCCCCAGCCGTTGCCCTGCTTGTCCGTCATGACCTGCACGAGCTGCAAGGTGCAGTTGGTGCACTGCACGTTGGGCAGGGTCACCGTCTCGGAATAGGTCTGCGTGCCAGTCTTGTCGGCGATGTTGTCTTTGAGGACGAAGGGGCGCGGCGCGACGTCGTTGGGACCGGTGGGGTCCGTGAAGCGCTGGCCGTTTTCGTCGAAGGCGATGCGGAAGTGACCTGGATGGGGGACAGTCTCTTTCCAGGTGACGGTGATGGTTTCGCCCGGCTTGAAGGTGGTGGCCGTGGCGCCGCGGGGGTCGACCGGGCCTTTGCCACAAGGGCCAGCTTTTTGCGACGTGTGTCGCGGAGCAGGCGCCATGAGCTGGATGTGGGCTTGGGCGCTCGTGACGAGCAGGAGTCCACCAAGGGCCAGAACCGAACATGTCAGGATCTTCATGCGAGCGCCTCCAAGAGCGCTTGGCATTAGCACGCCGCAGGGGGTGCGCACGCCCAAGAGCACGCTCTTCTTGGCACCGAGCGGGTCCCTCGCGCCCCTTTAGAAGGGCGCCGTTCCGAGCAGTTCCAGCGACAAAACGCGCAAATATCCAGCCCATTCCACGCGCCGCTTGAAGCCCGGAAGCGCCCGCCAGGTGTTGCCGGCCTCCCGCAGCGCGGTCTTGGCGCCCTCGGTCTGCCCCTGGCGCAGCCGCGCCTGGGCCACGCCGGCGTACCCGTCCATCGACGAAGAGTTGAAACGCAGGAGCCGCTCGAAGGCATCTTCGGCCTCGGCATGCCGGCCCAGCGCCGACAGCGCCCGCCCCGCCAAGAGGTACGGCTCCCCAAACAGCAAGGACGGCGACTGCTCGGTGGCACGCACCAGAGGGCCGAGCGCCTCTTCGTGCCTCCCCGCTTGGAAGCGTGCAAGCGAGAGCAAGTAGAGTAGCTCCGCATCGTCGGGATGCCGCACGAGGGCTTCGGTCAAGATCTCCTCGGCGCGTCGGAAGCGGCGTCGCAAGATCCACAGCCGCGCCAAGTCGCGCCGTGCGGTGGTGTTGGCCGGGTTCTGGCGGATGCTCTCCTTGAGCCGCGCGATGCGCTGGCTCGTGCGCAAGAACACCCACGGGTCGGGTAAGTAATCGCGCAACAGAAACGTGACCAAGGCGCCAATGGCCACCCCCGGATGCTCCGATGCCACGGCAGCGAACATCCACACCAGCATGTAGGACAGCTGCCCCATATCTGCTTTGCCGAGTATACGCGCACGGGCGCAGGGTGCTTCCTTCTGCGTTAGGGGGTGTCCCTCATTCCGGACCGAGGATTTCCGTGGAGTTGCGAGCAGCGCAAGGCGCAACGACGACGCCTACTGTTGCTAGGCAAGGAGGAGCAACGATGCGATGCGATGCGAATCCGCGGAAAGCCGACGGGAGGAATGGGGGACACCCCCTCATAGCCCTCTCACGCTGAGTCCCGCTCCCGCTCCCGAACTCGCACCATTCCGAGCGGGTTCGGGCTGCTGCGAGCGTGAGCGGGGCTCGGGGCCCTCTCACGCTGAGTCCCGCTCCCGCTCCCGCTCCCGCTCCCGAACTCGCACCATTCCGAGCGGGTTCGGGCTGCTGCGAGCGTGAGCGGGGCTCGGGGCTCGGGGCTCGGGGCTTTGGGGGCTCGGCGGGCTGGCCACCTGGGCATTTGTGACAACGCGCTCTAAGCTCGGCGGCCACAAGTCATGCGGGCCCACACCGAGTACTCGAGCATTCCGACCCGTGCGCGGCGGGCGCGGCCAGCGCGAAAAGCGCCCGCGCTTGCCGGCGCGCAGCAGAACGAGCGGCACAAGATGCACGGGCTCTGCTTTGCCCTCGTGGTGGGCGGCGTCGGCGCGCTGGGGTGTGGCCCGGCGGCGGCCCGAGAGCCCGCCGTTGCCGCGGCGAGCCCTGGGGCCAACCCCGAGCAATGGGCCCGGGCTGTGGAGACGGGGCTCACGCAGCTCTCTGCCATCGATGCGCGGCTCTCCGTGCGCACCCGCCGGCAGGTGGCCGAGACGGATCTTCGGCGCATCGCCATGGAGGTCATCGTGCAGGGCGACGCGCAGGCCAGCGTCGTGATGGGCGCCATCGACCCCTTCTCGTTCGATGCGCGGCGCACGGCACTGGGTGCCACACGCAAGCTGCTCGCTGGCACACCAGCGCCAGCCGACAAACAGGCCGAACGCGAAGAGCTGCTTTCGCTCGTCGACGAAGAACTGGCGCGGGTCGACGAAGAAGCTCGGCTACCGGGCTCCGCCAGCGAGCTGATCTTGGCCCTCGGCACGTCGTGGTCCGCGCCCAAGTCCCCCGCCGAAGCCGAGAAGATCGATGCGTGGCTCGTACGCAGGCTCGGGGAGATCGAAACCAGCATTCGAGACAACGGCCTGAAAGAGCCCCAACGCACGGAGCTCGACGACAGCCTCGACACGCTCGAGACCAAGGCATTGTCCGGCGCATTCCCCAAGTCTGCCGCCGAACTCATCAAGCTCCGGGAGCTCTTGGAGAGCGAGCACAAGCCGGGCTCACCCCCACCCGCAGACGTGGAGCAAGCGCTCAAGGCACACGGTGCGGGCGGTGCGCCGTTGTCCGAACTGGCGGCGCGCTTCGATCGAGCACGCGAGAAGGTGGCAGCACTGGTGTTCGACAAAACCCTGAGCCTTCGGCACGGCGAGCGCGAGAAGCTGGCCACCGATGTCTATGCCGTGCTTACGGCCAAAGATGCCTGCGCCATGCCAGGCCCGGGAGCATCGAACCAAGTGCGTGGCCTGGGCGCTCCGCCGGAACGGGCGCCCATGTGCCACAGCCTGGTGGCCCTGGGCAAAGCCGACTCGCCATGGAGCGAGCTCGTGGCCATCACCGCGGTGCACGAACATCTGTGCTTGGCGCGGCACGCGCTGCCCGGGCCCAAGCCCCGCGAGTGTTTTTTGTCGCCGTTGCCCATCGAGCGCTCCGCTCGACTGCTGCGCGCCGCTCAAGCCCATCGGTCCCGGGCGATCGTGGGCGGCCTGATGGCAGAGCTGGTGGCCCAGGGCCCGGTACGCGAACGCGCCGCGGCGTGGCTGGCCCTGGGCGACGTCAGCCCAGACCGCGCCCGCGCGCTGCTGCCTCCAGCGCCGTAGTCGTTCCTCGAGCACCCGTGGGCATAGGCCGCGGCCACGAGGCGCGCACACGGGCCGCGCTTTTTGTCTTCCGGGCGAAGGACGCCTCGGCCATCATGGTGCCCATGCGTCAACTGACCCTCCGCATGGATGCCTGCGTCGAGACCCTTGCTCTGTTGATTGCCATGGCCTGGGCCGACGGCAAGCTCGAGGCGCGCGAGAAAGAGGGCGTCCGCGGTGCGGCAAGCGTGCTCAACCTCACCAAAGAGCTTCGAGAGCGCCTCGACACGTTGCTCGACAAGCCCGTGCCGCTCGACCAGATCCTGGTCGAACAACTCTCCGACAAAGAGCGCGCGTTCGCTTTCGTGGCCGCCGCCTGGATGAGCAGCATCGACGACGACGTCGACGACAAAGAGAGCGCAACCCTCGAGAAGGTGGGCACCCTGTTCGGGTTCAGCCACGACCGTCAGCACGAGCTTTCACAGATCGCCGCAGACCTTGCCGGCAAGCGCACCGAAGGCGGCCACTGGTCTACGGAGATCGGCGCACTCTTCAAGGCCATCCCACCGCGCCTCGAAGAAGC
This sequence comes from Polyangiaceae bacterium, assembly GCA_044358965.1. Classification (GTDB taxonomy): domain Bacteria; phylum Myxococcota_A; class Polyangia; order Polyangiales; family Polyangiaceae; genus SXNL01. The sequence continues at coordinate 21,326 of JBIKNA010000054.1, read as the reverse complement.
CCCTCCGGCCAGCGTCGAGACCTACGACGTGGTGTTCACGTAAGCGAGGCGGGGAGCGGCGGCCCCATCTGGCTCCTGCGGCAGGGGCCCCGCCGTGGGCATGGCCCCGAACACAAACGCCAGCAGGCGCGCATGCCTTCCGGCTCGCCGTGGCTTGCCGGCTGTGCCATACAAGAGGCGTGAGGGGTCTTTCTCGGAGGCAGGCGCTGGGTGCGGGGTTGTCGCTCGCTTGTGCAGCGCGCGCTGCGCGGGCCGAGCCCAGCATCATGGCCGACCGAGGCCGCTGGCTCGCGGGCCTTTCGCCGCTGCCCGGGCAGGAGCCCGGCGCCGAATGGCGCGCCTACGCCGAGGCCGAAGATGCGCGATGGCGCAGCAGCCAGGCGCGCCTTCGGGCCATGTCTGCGTGGGCTGCCCGGGAGCTTGTGCCGCTGTCACCGGCCGATCACACGCTGTTCTATCCGTTTGCGGGGCCCGATGCACTGCACGCCCTGGCGCTCTTTCCCGGGGCAAAAAAGCTGGTGCTCGTGGGCCTCGAGCCCGTGGGCGCGTTGCCCGAACCAGACCGAGTACCTGCGGGGTTCTTCAAGCGATTGGGCGACGCGCTGGGCGACGTCCATCGCCTGACGTTTTTTCGAACGCTCGAAATGCAGGCCGATTTCGAGCGCGAAGGCGTGGTCGGCGGGCTCGTGGCCACCATTGTGCGAATGGGAGGCACCGTCCTGAGCGTTGGAAGTATGGGCCCCCAGAAGGGCGTACGCATCGACTGGACCGTGGGCAGCGAACCCCCGCGGCAACTTGCATACGTGCAGCTCGATCTCGCCAACGCCGTTCTGCAAGACCCTTCGGGCTTCGCTGCCACGCTGCGCGGTATGGCGCCGTACGTCACGTTCATCAAAGCCGCCATGTACCTGCTCGCCGAGCCAAGGTTCTCCATCTTGCGGCAGCGGCTGCTGGACGACAGTTCGGTGGTGCTGCAAGACGATACCGGGCTGCCGTACCGGCACTTCGACGACCGCTGGGCCACGCGCATCTTCGGCCAGTACGAGATGCCCGGTGCACCGTACCAAAGTCGGTTTCAGCCCAATTTGCGCGCAGCCTACGACGCGCGCAAACCCTCGGCCCTGCCCTTTGGCATCGGCTACCACGTGTTGCCCCAACGCTCGAACCTGCTGCTCGCGTCGCGGGTGGGTGGCACATGAACACGCGCATGCGCGCGCTGGCCCTGTTGGTTGCGCTCGGCGTGCCGGCGCTTGCGCGCGCGCAAGACCAAAGCACCGTCGATGCCACCCCGGCCTCAGCGCCGGCGGCGACCCGTGTCGTGCTCGGGCGCTTCGAGACCAGCTACGCACACGACGAAGCCCACAAGGGGCGCGCCTTCAATGTAGAGCTCGCCGCGCAGGCCTTCGATGGCAAGGCATTGGCCCCCGGACAGGTGCTTTCGTTCAACGACACCGTGGGAGAGCGCACCGCTGCTTTCGGCTACGCCAAGGCCACGGTCATTCGCGACGGCATGTTGGCCGAGGGCACCGGCGGCGGAGCGTGCCAAGTGGCCTCGACGCTGCACACCGCGGCGCTACTCGCGGGCCTAGAGATTGTCGCACGCACGCCACACTCCCGGGCCAGTGCGTACATTCGCATGGGTTTCGACGCCACAGTCGCGGCCAGCGCAGGGCCTGGTGCACCAGCCATCGATCTGAAGTTGCGCAACACGTTCGCCGTCACCGTGACCGTGCGCAGCAAGGCTGCAAAAGGCAACCTCGAGATCTGGTTCGAGGGCCCAAGCTCCGTGCGCCAACATGTCACCGTCAAGAGCGAACTCGAGCAGCGTGTACGGGCCGGCCGTGTAGCACGCATCGACAGGTCTGTTCCCGATGACACCGTCCGGCTCATTGCCTATGGGGCGCCAGGGTTTCGTGTGCGCCGCACCCGGGAGATCACGATCAGCGACGGCACTGTGCGCCGTGACATACGCGTGGACCAGTACAGCCCCACAGACGAAATCGGACTCATCGCGCCAACGTTCGAGGCGTCTCGTTGGACGAATGTCGGCAAAGCCGACGAGGCTGACGATGGCGAGCCCTCGGCCGCAACGCCATTCCACGTCGTGGTCGCGCCAAGCGCCGTCGCACCGGCCCTCGTGCAGCTGCGCCCCTCGCAACGGGTCACGCTGCAGAACATGGATCCCCAGCCGTGAAGCTGCAGACCCTCTCGTACGGCACCGAGGCGTTGTTTGCGCGCTTCGATGGCAGCGTGCGCGAGCACGACAGCCACGTGGTGCTTGCCACCCCCAAGAACCCCGCCTTCGTGTGGGGCAACATGCTGGTGTTCTCGCGGCCGCCCACGCCTCGCGATCTCGACCCACGCGAAAAGGGCAACTGGATGGAGCTCGCCGCCCAGGAGCTACCCGGCGTGCCACATTGCCTGCTGGGCTGGGAAGAGATCACCGGCGCAGCCGGCGCCGCGCGTACCCATACGCCACAAGGCTTTTCCGTCGACGACGGCGTGACCCTGATGGCCACGAGTGTGCACCCGCCGCGGCACCACAACGAAGCGCTTCAGGTGCGCGCCATCGCATCAGACGCGGACTTTCGCTCGGTATCCGATGTGCTGCTCGCCGCGTTCACGCGCCGCGCCCCCAATCGCGCGCTGCACGAAGCGTTCGTCCGTGACCAGGTGTCGCGCTACCGAAACATGGTGGCAAACGGCATGGGTACCTGGTTCGGTGCGTTCCTCGGGGCCGAGATGGTGGGCACCCTGGGCATCTTCGTGTTCGAAGGCTTGGGGCGCTACCAGATGGTCGGAACGCTGCCAACGCACCGAGGCCAAGGCGTGTGCGGCACATTGGTGTTCGAGGCCGGCAAGCACGCGCTCGCAAGCATGGGCGCACAGAAGCTGGTGCTCTGCGCCGACGCCTCGTATCACGCCGCGCGGATCTACGAGTCCGTGGGGTTCCATGCGCACGAGCGCGTGGTGGCCCTGCTTCGCCCGGGCGCGTGAAGGGCGCCCAAGCGCCTCTCGGGCGGCCATGACGCAGCGCTGCGCACGGAGCACACGGCGAGCTGCGCACGGAGCTCGCTTGGGTGGGTTACTTGGGAGCGAGCACGCGAACCGGCGTTGACCGTAGGTACTTCTCGTCGGGAGATGCGCCGGGGTACCCCGCCTCGATGTCGAGGCCGTCGCCGAGCTGCCCGAGTTCGTTGTCGCCCCAGCACGCCACGCCACCCTTGGAGCCTGCGGTGCCGCCAAGCACGGCGCAGCTGTGCGTGGTGCCAACGGCGATGGCGCTTGCCGTCGGGGGCAACGTGGCCGGCACGAACGTCGCATGGGCGACGGTATCGATGGTGCCGTTGCCAAGTTGGCCCTTGGCGTTGCCCCCCAGGCATTTGACGCGTCCGGACTCGATGACGCAGGTGTTCTCTCCGCCAGCAGCCAATGCAGTCACGTTGGTGGCATCGTACCCGGCCATGATTTCGAGGGGGCGAACGCCCGACGTGCTGTTCCCGGTCTGCCCCAGCGTGTTGTTGCCCCAGCAATGCATGCGCATGGGGCTCACGTTGAACTGCTCGAAGCGTGCACAGCCATGCGCGCCCCCCGCGGCCACGAGTTGCGGCTTCAAGAGCCCAATCAGCAGGCTCTTGCCGCCATCGGTAAGGAAGCTTGGGTATTGCTGCGCGCCCAAGATGAAGGCGTTGGGCTGGGCCGGAGCACCGACCTGGCCCTGCGAGCGATTGCCCCAACACCCGGCCACGCTGAACTCGGCCGCACCGGCGGCGCCCCAAGTGCCGGCACAGGCAAAGTCGTCGCCGGCAGAGATGGCGAAGCCCTCCGCAGAAGGGCCCGTCGCATCGTCGTTGCCCTGCGGCGTGATGAGCGTGGGCGTTGGGAGAGGCTGCCCATTGGTCCTCTCGGTCCCCAATTGCCGCGTGCTGTTCTCCCCCCAACAGAAGAACCTTCGCGACGGAAGGCCCGAGAACCCCTGCGAGCGCGCCCCCACGCAGGTGAAGTTACCGCCGGCGGTGATGAGCTCTGCTTCCTTCCAGAACGGCTTCTCGGCGTCGGCCTTGGGGGGCTGCACGGCAGCCACAGATCCCGTGGCTACCAAGGTGTCGCGGCCGAGCTGACCGCGGTCGTTTTTGCCCCAGCAACGCACTTCGCCGCTGGTGAGAATGGCGCAGGAATGGTTGTGGCCCGCGGCCACGGCGATGGCCTTGCCGCCAATGTCGACTTTGACCGGCACGGAGGAGCGCGACAGCAGGGTGGCAGGACGGCCCAGCTGGTCGAAGGTGTTGGCACCCCAGCACAGGACATCTTGTGCCGCCGTAAGCGCGCACGAATGCTGGCGCCCAACGGTCACGGCCACCGCAGTGTCGAGCGTGGGCACAGGCCCAGCGTCGCCGGCATCAGCAGCGTCGGTCCCCGGCCCGGCACCGTCGGGCGCAGCGTCGTTGCCGGGCGGCTGGGGCGTGACACCGGCTTCTGTAGATGCGCCGGCATCGAGTGGCGTGGGCGCGACGACCGGGTCGTCGGCCACACAGTTGACGAGCCCCGCAGCACCTGCGAGCAGCACGACGAGCGACAATGGCAGGGTTCGCATGCGCGGCACTGTAGCGCAATCTGCGGCGGGTTCGGCTATAGGATCCTGGTGGCACCGACCCCTGGCCCCACCGAGTCCATGCTGCCCGCGGTGGGCTCCTTGTTCGCGGGCAAATATGTCATCGAGCGCTTGCTGGGCAAGGGCGGCATGGGGGCGGTGTTCTTGGCCCGCCACCAGGTCCTTGGGCAGCGTTTCGCCATCAAGTGTCTGCTCGGCGACACCTCCGCAAGCTCCATTGCCGTAGCCCGGTTTCTCAACGAAGCTCGCAACGCAGCCACACTGCAGAGCGAGTACGTGGCGCGCGTAACCGATGCCGCCGTAGAAGGCACCCTGCCGTACATGGTCATGGAGTACCTCGATGGGGAGGACCTCTCGGCGGTGGTTGCCCGCGGGCCACTGCCCACCGCGCAGGTGGCCGACTACGTGCTTCAGGCCCTCGAGGGCATCGCCCTGGCCCACCAGGCAGGCATCGTGCATCGGGACCTCAAGCCGTCCAACCTGTTCCTTGCGCGTCGGGGCGATGCCACGGTGGTCAAGGTCCTCGACTTTGGCATCTCCAAGGGCGGCGGTGAACTGGGCAGCCCGTCTCTCACGTCAACCAGCGCAGTGCTTGGTTCTCCCGCATACATGGCGCCCGAGCAAATCCGTAGCTCGCGCTCGGCAGACCATCGCGCCGACATCTGGGCGCTTGGCCTCATCCTCTACGAGCTCACCACGGGTCGCCCGCCCTTCACCGGTACCACCCTTGGGGAGGTCTTTGCGGCGATCATCGAACGTTCCACCGTGCCCTTTGCGCAGCTCGGGGTCTCGGCGCCTCCGGGCTTCGAGAGCATCATCCTTCGGTGCCTACAGAAGAACCGAGACGACCGGTTTCAGAGCTGCGCGCAGCTCGCAGCGGCCCTCGCTCCCTTCGCCCCGGCAACCGCTCAGCTCCGCCCCTTGGTGGTGCAAGCCCGCGCCGTGCCCGAGCAAGCGAGCCCCATGGCCGCGACCATGGTTCCGGCCAGCGCGGCACAAGGCCCTGCGGTCCCCGCGTTGGTTGGAGCATCCACCACCGGCGCGGCAGGCTACGCGCGAACTTCGGCGCGCGACCAGGGTGCAGGCCAGTCCCTGGCGCCCATGATCCTGCTTGGAGTGCTCGCAACCTTCGTGCTGGCAGCGCTTGGGACCGGCGGGGTCTTCCTGATGAAGGCAAGGGCCGCCGCAGCAGGAGCCAGCAGCCAAAGCGCCCCCAGCGCGGTGCCCAGCGCGTCCTCTTTGCCCAAAGTCGAGGCGCAGGTCCCCGCAGACACCGCGACGCCAGTGGTTGCCTCGGCCAGCGCAGGGCCAAACCACAAGCCGCCGATGGCACCGACGCCCTCGGGCAAATCCGCCGGGGCCAAGACACCGCCCGCGCCAACCCAAGGCCCCGTCGCAACTGCCGCACCGTCGCCGCCCCCGGCGCCACCCCCTGCAGAGCCCTCCCCCAGCGCTCGTCCTCAACCGTCTCCGCGCCCACCAGCAACGAGCACCGGGCTGTTGCCATCGAAAGATCGATACTGAGCAAAGGCTCCCCAGAGGTGGGCGCTCCAGCGTAGACTCCGCGACCATGTTGCGGGGAATGCGGGCACGGGCACTCGGTTTGGCGCTGGCAGGGTTGATGTCATCTTCGCTGGCCCGTGCCGATGAGAAGTCCGCCGCGGCCGACGCCTTGTTCGAAGAGGGTGTGCGCCTGTTCGCGGCGGGAAGCCGCACCGAAGCCTGCGAGAAGTTCCGTGAGAGCTTCAAGCTCGACCCGCAAAACGGCACTCTTCTCAATCTTGCCAAATGTCACGAAGACATCGGCAAGACCGCGAGCGCATGGTCGGAATACAAAGAGGTGGCCGCACGCGCGCAGCGAGCAAACCAACGCGAACGGGAACAGCTGGCCACCGAGGCCGTGGCACGACTCGAGACCAAGCTTCGACGCCTGAGCATCCGGGTGCCCAAGACCGCCCCCGAAACGCTCGAGATTCGCCGCAACGGCGAGCGCGTTGGCTCGGCGCAATGGGGCATCCCCATTCCGGTCGACCCTGGCGAGCTACAGATTCTGGCTTCTGCCAAGGGCCACAAAGACTGGAAGCGCACCATGACACTCGACGCCGGCCCGGGCACCACCGAGGTCGACATCGGGCCCCTGGAGCTCGCCCCGGCCGACGCCAACGCTCGCAGCCCCCGAGCTCCGGACGCGCCCCCCAAGGCCAAGGCAGACGAAGGCAACGGCAAGCTCATTGGCTTCATCGTGGGAGGCGCCGGCATTGCCGCCATTGGCACCGGGGCGGTCTTTCAGCTCGTGGCGCTTTCGCAAGACCGAAAGCGCCGCGAAAACGAGCAACTTGCGGCGGAGGCAAACCAGGCCGGAAACACTGCCGGCGCCGATGCGTACACCGCCGCGGCAAAGAACAATCGCGACGAGGCCAAGCAGGGCGAACTTGTTGCCATCGTGACCGCGAGCGCCGGCGGGGCGCTCCTCGTCACCGGCGCGGTGGTTTACCTCGTTGCGGGCAAGAGCAAGGCCGACACCTCTACGGTCCGACTGGCCCCCGTGATCGGTCCGGGCATCGCCGGCGTGGCGGGCGCCCTGCAGTTCTAGCCTAGGCGTTGGTCGCCCCCACGGCCGTCTAGGGAGCTCCCTCGCCCTGTACACCGGGGACGCAAATCTACGTTGACACTACACACAACCGAGGCAGCGGCCCCCTTGGCTTGCGCAAGACTGTGCCGCGCACGACCGCGGCGCCAGGGCCCAGTGGGCCATCGCCGCCGAGTGCGCGCATTCATGGGCATCGGCATGTAGGTTGCTCGTGTCGAAGAGCATGAAGCAACGCAGTTTCTTGGGCTTTCTGCTTATCGCCTCGCTAACGGGCACCGGCTGTGCCGCGATCACGCCGACATCGGATGATGAACTCGACGGCGACTTCGTGCAGAACGACACCGTCGAGGTGGTCGCCACCAGCAAAAACAGCTTTGCGCCGACCCCACCCGAAGGCTCCACCTGTCGTGGCACCGACGATACCTTCACGTTCAAGGTGGCCACGCGGGAGCTCCTTTGGAGCACGTGCAGACGGCAACCTGGCGGCACCTACAACTTCGCCGTGGGCAGTCGAACGCTCTCCCAGCGCGACGCGGCGCCCATCTACACCTCGCTCAACAGCCTAGAGGCTCCGGCAAAGACTTCATGCGCCGAGGACATTGGCAACACGTCCATCAGGATCGCCAGCCCCACGGGCGCTCGCGATCTCGTGGATGCCCAGAATGCCTGCAACGGGCGACCCGGCACCTATGTCCAAGGCATCGACGACGTGCTGCAAGCCATGCGAGCGCTCAGCAACATTCCCTAGGCGAGGACGCGAGGCGGCAGCAACGCACTTCCGAGCCAGAAGCCCGAAAGTGCCCCCAGGGACTTCAAGTGCGCTCCGGTCTAGCGCGGCAGCGCCAAGCGCCAAGTGTGGTTGCGTGGAGCTGACCCGGCACGGATCCACGATTGCGGGGTGCAACACGCAGCCTGCTCAAATTTCCTGCAAAACGCTCGACCAAATGCGGCGAAAGCCACTGCGGCCGCCGAGGCGCAGCCTTTGCACTGTCTCGCACGCAATGGAGGGCGAGCGGCGGTCGAAGAGTTCCAGTATGTCGTATCGGCTCGTACAGCTGGCCCTCGCTCTCTTCGCGCTCGCTGGGTGCGCGGCGCCGTCCCAGCCCCAAGATCTTCGGGAATGGGCGCTTCGTTCCGACGGCCTTGCGCCGCAGCGGCTCGTGCTTCCAACGCACGTCAACCTTCCGGCTCGCCCGTCGACGTTTCGCCTCAGCCGGCAGGTATACATCCCGGAAGCTTGGCGCGGGCGCGATCTGCGGCTCCGCGTCGAGAACTGGCAAGGCATTGCCGAGCTTTCTGTCGCGGGGCATTCGCTCCCGCTCGACGAGCAGCGCAAGTATCGGGGCTCTGGCTACAATGTTTGGCTCATCGAGGCTCGGCACACGAACGTTGCCTACCTGCCCGTCGAACTCAACGTTCGACACACGTGGCAGAAGAGCGCTTGGCTCGACGGCGTCCCCACCCTCGAAGCCGCAGACGAGCGATCGCCATCAAGTCCGGCGCACATCGCCGAATCGGCGGGGATCGTGCTCGCTTTGGGCACGACGGTATCGTTCGCTCTCTTCTTTGGAGCCCTGTTTCTGCTCGACCGACGCCGGCGAGAGCATGGCTTCTTCGCGCTCTTCGCCGCAGCAAGCGCCACGTATCCCCTGTTTGTCTCCACGTGGTTCGAGTCGAGTGCCGGCTTCAACGAGAGCATCGCATTTGGGGTGGCCCAGGCTTGCTCACCGGTGCTGGGGTACTCGCTCTCGCGCGCCATGTTCGGTGCGCCCCCCATCGATCGTCACCACTGGCTACTGCCGCTGCTGGTGCTTGCCGTGGGGACACTGTCTGGCCCGTTTCAGAGCGTCACCTTCGCAAAACTCACGACACTCGCCATACTCCCAGCGGCCCTTGCGCACTTCTGGTTTCTCTTGCGCCTGGCGCGGCGCGGCGAACGAACCGCGTTGGCCATGCTGGTGGCCTGGACCACCGCCACCGTGGCCACAGCGTGCTTCGAGGGCAGCTACTACGTTGGCCGCGGGGTCCTGCCGTTTCCGGGGTTTCACCCTGCCCTCTACGCGAACACGGCGCTTATGCTGCTCCACGCGGCCCTCCTGGCGGCCCGGCACGTGCAGTCGCTACGGACCATCGAGGTACTGAACGAGGAGTTGCGACTCCGTGTGAACGACACTTCTGACGCATTGTCCCGAGCCGTGTGGCGACTGATCGCAACGACGGACAGCGAGATGCCGGGGCCCGGCGACGTCGTCGATGGGCGGTATCGCATCACGGCTGCTTTGGGAGAGGGCGGCATGGGGTGCGTATGGAAGGCCGTTCGCCTCCACGATGGCCTTCCCGTCGCGGTCAAGATCCTGCGCGATGCGTCGAGCACGATGGTGCTCGCGCGATTTGCCCGCGAGGCTCGGCTCGCATCGAGCATTCTTCATCCGAACATCGTTCGCGTACACGACGTTGCGGTCGCCGACCGTGGATTCATGTACTTGGTCATGGAGCTTGTTGACGGCGTATCGCTCTCGTCGATGCGTGCCAGCTTCGGCGACGTGGAATGGGCCACGGGAATCCTTCGCGGCGTACTTCGCGCGCTTGTCGCTCTTCATGCCCGTGGCATCGTCCACCGAGACATCAAGCCCTCGAACGTCGTGCTTCAACTGCACCAGGGTCGGGAGATTCCGAAGCTCGTCGACTTTGGAGTGGCGTTCCACAGCCCAAACGCACGGAGGGCCCAGGCCGAAGGCACGGCAACAGACGAGCCAACGACGCTGGGTAATTCCGAGCAGCACGAGGCCCGCGCCATTGCTGGAACCCCGCGGTACATGCCCCCGGAGGTCATCCACGAAGGGGCGCAAGCCAGCGCCGCGGGCGACGTCTACAGCTTCGCCGTACTCGCGCACGAGTTGCTCTTTGGACGACTCCCGTTCGAAGGCTCCGCAAGTGACTCACAGCCCCCGCCGCCCGCTTCGGGCCCCCGCGGCGCCTGGCTCGACCCCGAGCACCCCTTCGCGATCTTGCTCGAACACGCGCTGGGCTCGCATCCGGAGCACCGACCGCTCGCCCGAGAACTCTTGGTTGCACTCGACGCACCGGCCCGGCATGGCGCTGCAGAGGACGAGTGCGCATGAACGAAACACAAAGCTATTCCACGGCACAAGCCCCCGCCCATCAGAGCGACCGGGTGCTGTTGGTGTTTGGGCGCGACGGAGTCACCCGGTTCGCACTTCCCAAGTTTGGCACGCTCCTCATCGGCCGGAGCCACGACGCGGCACTACGCATCAAGGAGCCCTGGGTGTCTCGGGAGCACGCGCGGCTACACGTGGATGCGGCTCACGTTGAACTCGAGGATCTGGGGAGTGCAAACGGCACGACCGTTCGCGAGCGGCCCCTCCGTGGCAAACGAGCAAAACTCGCCGTCGGAGATTCCTTCCAACTGGGAACGACCCTGGTGCTTGTGGCGCGAGCCACTGACGACATGCAGCTTCCGGTCGCTCGCGTGTCGAACCTCGATCGCATCGCGGAGCTTTGCGCAGACGACGCGCACCGAGAGCCGGGTTTCGCGCTCCTTGCGCTACGAGCCTTCGATGCCTCGGGCACAGATGTGACGGCAATGGTCGCGAGGGACATATTGGAGACCGCCGGGGCTTCGGACTCCATCAGCGTCGACGTGGCGGGCACACATTGGCTGCCGCTGACCGGTGGGCGAGCGCTCGATGCACCTCGCATTGCCGGGCGCATTGGGCATGCGCTGGCCTCCCGCGGTCTGATGCTGCACGCCGGTGCCGCGATGTTTCCGCAAGATGCTCGCGATGCCGATGTGCTCCGAAGTGTGGCGTTGTCTCGGGTCGCGCCGTGGCGCTCGAGCCCTTCGCTCGCGCCAGCCGTTCTCGTCAGCGAATCGATGCTCCGTGTCCGCACCCTTGCCACGCTTCTCGCAGACAGCAGCGCTACGGTCGTCATCAGTGGCGAGCGGGGTGTCGGCAAGCACAGCGTCGCAAAGCTACTTCACACACTTGGACCCCGAGCCCCAAGACAGTTCGTGACGATGGACGCCCGGACCGCAGCAGATCCCGGCGCCTTTTCGGACGCGGGGACGCTCGTTGTACGGCACGCCGAGGCGTTGACCGACGAGTCATGCGCTCGTTGGGGCGCACTCGCTGAAGCGTGGGGGGCACGTCTTGTATTCGTGATGACGACGGCAGACGCGCGCAAGGCAGCTGCGCTGGCCGCAACGTGCCATGGGGAGCACATCGAGGTGCCGCCTCTGCGCGACCGTCTTGCGGACATCGAGCCACTTGCGCACCAGTTCTTGTTGAATGCAGCGCAAGCAGCCGGCGTTCCATCGCCTTCGCTTTCCGAAGACGTGCTGGACGCGCTTAGGTCTCACAGCTTTCCCGAGAACGTACGAGAGCTCAGGATCGCGATGACCGCAGCCGTCGCAGCGAGCGCCGGCGCCCCCGTGGGCGTAGAGCACCTGCCGATGTCCATCCATGCGCCTGGTACGCGCCGCGTGCTCCACGCTGCGGTCTCGAACCTGGAGCGCGAGCGCGTGGTCGGAGCCCTCGCGCTGCACGCAGGCAACCAAGTGCAGGCCGCCAAGACACTGGGAATCGCCCGCAACACGCTCATCGCGCGCATGCGGCAATTCGGTCTCCGCGGCGGCACCCGGTCGGCTTGATGTCGCTCGGCTCACGGCGTCTTCGACAGGGTGAACGTGCCGCTGGCCACCGGCTTCCCCCCCGACGTCGCCGTCCAGGTTCCAGGGCACTTTGCTTGGGAGAACTTGCAGGTCGCTTTCACGTCGACCTTGATGAGGCCCGTATCGCCGCCGCTTACGCCGTCGAGGTCTGCGCACGTACCCCCGCCGGTAAACGGCTTGTCGATGGTGGCGTCGCCGCCTCCGGGCAGGATCTTCTTGAGAATGATCTTCAGTTTGCTGTCATCGCCGATGGCGATCTTTCCGTCGGCCCCCGGCACAATTTTGGCGGTCGCTGTCCCGAGTACGGGCTGCTGTTTCGCCGTGTTCGTTGGGTCCAGGAGATCCACGTAAGTGCCCTCGAGGGGCCCAGACCAAAAGCCCCCAAGATCGCTGCATGCAGCGCTCGGCTCCTCGGCAGTGGACTTCGTGCCTGGGCTTGGGCTGGGGCTTGGATTCGAATTCGAAGGAGTCTTGTTGTTGTTGCCACTCGAGCTCGAAGAAGTCGGGCTTTCGTCCTCGCGCTCCCCGTCGGCACGTTTGCGTGAGGGCGAATCCGAATCGATGGGGGCCGGAGCGCTGCACCCAACGGCCAAAACCACAACAAGACCGGCGCGAACGATGATTGCTTTCATGAGGGACTCCTTCGGTGCGTGACGGACGATGCACTCAGCAACGAGCGCGCCAGCACCGAAGTGGGCCGGTGAACACTGGGCCCCTGCGCAAACGCCGAGCGTTCGCCTGCGCCGGCGCCGTCAACTGCTCAGAGGTTGCGCAGCGTCCGCAAGTGCCCGGGGGCAAGATGCACCGCGCATGGCGCGCGTGACCGCCGCACTGGGCTCACATTCCTTGGGGCCGGGGCGACAATCGCGATGGCATCCGCTGGTCCGACTCGTGCACGAAGAGGCGCCGAGGTTCTCGGCATGCGCAATTCGTTCGATTTCACGCTTCGCAGTCTCTTGGCAACGATGGTCGCTGTCGTCTTGGCCATCGCGTGTGATGGTGGGGCCCAAGACGCCTCGCCATCGCCGGCGGCCCCGCAAGGCACGGCCCCGGTGAGCACATCGGGTGATCTCCCATGTGATGTGGCCACGGTGCTAAACGAGCGATGCGCCTCGTGCCACGGCGCGGTGCCCAGCTACGGGGCCCCCATGCCCCTCGTCACCCGAGGAGACTTACTGGCGCCAGCCAACTCCGAGAAACATCGCCGCGTCATCGACCTGGTGCCGGGCCGCATTGCCGATGCCCGAAGGACCATGCCACCGGCCCCGAACAACCCGCTGTCGGAGAGGGAGCGGCAATTGCTAGAGACCTGGATCGCCGCGGGAGCCCCCGCAGGACAGGCGTGTGCGTCCAAAGCCGCCGCCGCGCCGCCAACCAAGCCCCTTGGTTGCCAACCCGATGTGCGCCTGCGCCCCAGCAAGGCGGCAGTGATCGCCACCGACAAGGTGGATCAGTACGTTTGCTACGGCATCCAGCGCAATACCAAGACCAAGCGGCACGTGGTGGGCCTGGCTCCGCACATCGACAACGCGGCACGCGTGCACCACGTGCTCTTGTTCCAGACCATTGAGCCACTGGGTGAAGAGCCCAAGCCTTGCGACGCGGGAGCATCAGCGGCGTGGAAGCTCATTGCAGGTTGGGCGCCGGGGGTCGGCCCACTGGAGCTACCCGCCGCAGCGGGCTTCCCCGAAGAAGGCACGACCAACTGGGCTCTTCAAGTGCACTACAACAACGCGGGGGCCATACCTGGCCAGGTCGACGCGAGCGGGTACGACCTATGCACAACCGACGAACTTCGCCCAAACGACGCGGACATGATGGCAACGGGGAGCCTGGATTTCGCCATTCCGCCCCGAGCCAGCTACGACCTCAGTTGCGACCATCGTTGGGGGAGCTCCGGCTTCGCGAAAGACGATGAGGTGCCCACCATTCGAGTGTTCAGCGTGTTCCCGCACATGCACAAACTCGGGCAGACCATGAGCGTGGAGAAGCTCTCGAGCGCATTCCGCACCCCGATCCCTGTCATGCCCAAACAGCTCTTCGACTTTGACTCGCAATACAACCGCCCCGTCGAGGCGCTGGTTTCGCCTGGCGAGGTTCTGCGCACGCGCTGCGGATGGAAGAACGCCACGGACGCCAGGGTGACCGCCGGCGAAGGGACGAACGACGAAATGTGCTTCGCCTTCCTGATGTACTACCCGCGCGTGAAGTCCATCAACTGGACCTGGAATGTACCCTCGGGCGGCCCAGGCACGGTGTGCGAGGAGACCGTTCGGTAGGCACCGCGCGCAAACGCCGGCGCCTCACCCAAACAGCGGTAGCAACATCAAGCCCAGGCTTGCGACGAACCCCAAGGTCCATACCGTCGACCGCAGCATGTGAATGTCGGCCATGTACACGAGCGGGTACACCGTGCGGCATACCAGATGGCCAACGGCCAGATAGAGCGCGTGTTTGGGGTTGGCCCCGCTCACGTGCGCCAACAACACACCGGCGGCAAACGGCGGGAAGGCCTCGAAACCGTTTTGGTGTGCGGCAATCGATCGCTTGCCCCACCCCGTGAGCTTGGCCTGCTGATCACGCGGGTTCCTGTTGTTGTACCCCTCGGGCTGCTTGGCCATGGCCACACTGGCAGCCACCTTGGGCAGGTAGATCAACACAAAGGCCGCAGGGATGCAGAGCAGAAGGGGACTTACCACCGGTCCCTTCTAGAGCACCCGATCGCAAATCCCCATCGCAAATCCCCAGCCCCGAACGAATCCTGCTGGTGGTCGTGTTGGCCCCCCGGCACTCGCGATGCACCGGGCGCTCGTGGGTCCCCCCAAGAGCGCCCGCGCCACACCAGGGAGCTACTGCCTGGCTTTGACCACGAGCTGCGTGGCGGCCGTGGTGCCGTAGACCTCGGGGCTGTACATGGCCTCGATGCGCGTCGGCGGTGTCACGAAGTTGCCAATGGATGCCGCCCGCGCCAAGTAGCGCACGCGGTACATGCCCGGCTCCAGCTTGTCCATGTAGTGCACCACACGGTCGTCGCGAACCTCGCGACGGGCGTTGGCGTTGCGGAACGTGGTGCCGAGCCACGAGGTCTTGGTCTCGGTGGACCGGCGCTCGGCCTCGCGCCGCGCTTGCGACGTCGTGTCGATGTCGTAGTCCAAGGCCTCGAGCCCCGCCGGTAGCGGATCGTCGAGCACCACGCGCTCCCGGGGCTCGGCGGTCTCGAAGACCAAGTCGACGATGACCACGTCGCCGGCGTCGACCAAAGTGGCCGAGCGCTTGGGGATACCGCGGGAGATCATGTCGGCCACCTCGGACGTGGGCACCCCGAGCAGGTACTTGCTCACGAACAGGCCTTCGTCGCGGGCACGCTTTGGCAGTGCTGCGGTGGCGTACTTGAGCTCGGCCGCGTAGTACAGCTTGCCGCCACCGGACACGTCGAAGCTGAGCGTGCTGCCACCACGTGCCAATGTGCTCGCAGCCACATTGAGACGGTCCTCGCGGAAGGACCCCTGGGTGAACTTGCTGCTGAGCAACGTGTCGCCGCCCAAGCTGGTGCTCACCTCGAAGCCCGGCATCTGCGCCTCTTGGAGCTTCCGGTAGTCGCTCAGGGCCAAGAGCGCCCAACCGTCTTCTTGGGTGGTGCGCCAAGCGCCGTCTTGTTGCCGCGCCGACAACAGCTGCCGCGCCATGCGGGCCGCCAAGGGATGCTTGGCATCTGCCGCAAGAAGCGCCCGAAGCACCATGGCCAGAGTCCGGCTGCGGGACTCGAGCATGGGGCTGAACTCAAAAGACTCGGGCTCATCGACGTCGACGCCGTTGGCGCCCACGCGAAGCCTGCCTTCGATCTCCTTGGCCAGGGTCTTGCGCTGTGCCTCGGGCATGTCGGACTTGACCATGGCGTGCAGCAGCGCCGCCTGTCCGAACAGACGCTGCCCGCTCCGGTTGTCGTAGAGCACGTTGAGGGCGCCGGGGTTCGAGGCTCCCAAGATGGCCAGGGTGTCTGCGGCAAGCGCCGCCGACGCGTAGTCCATCACCTGCGCGATCTCTTCTTTGTGCTTCTTCTCGACAGCGGCAGCGCCAGCGTCTTTGGTCGGAGCTTGTTCTTGCTCGGTCTCGGTCTTGGCCAACTTGCGCGTGGCGTTGGCCAAGCTGAAGTTCAGGTACGAGCGCCCCTGGTCGAGCACGTCGCGCGGAACGAAACGCTTCTTCTCGGCTGCGCCGGCCAGCGCCAACATGGCATATGCGCTAAGCCACGGCTCCGAGCTGCTCTTGTCCCAGAAGCCAAAGCCGCCATCGCCATTCTGACGCTTGAGCAGCCCTTCGACACCGGCATCGATGGCGCTGTTCACGTCGCTGGGCAGGTGTGCGTTGCCGTCTTGCGACAGCTCGAAGGCCGCAAGCATGGGGATCAGCTTGCTCGTGATCTGCTCCGTGCAGCCGTAGGGGTACGCGGACAGCTTGTCTACGGTCATGCCGAGGCCCACAAGGGCGCTCGACGACAGCCGCACCTGAAGGCCGCCGAAGTCCGGGCGCATGGCGCTGAGATCGCCGAGCGCCACGGACGCGTCGCTGGAGGTCTCGCCGTACACCACCTTGGATGCAACGTGCACCGGGAGTTCGACATTGCGCTTGAGCTCCACGATGTCGACGTCGGCGCCGGAGCGCACATCGAACTTGACCGAGGCTTCGCCGGGGCCCACGGCCTTGACGGGGAAACGCACTTCGGTTTGTCCGCCCCGGGGCATGGTCACGCGCTTGGTGTTGGCCCCCACCAGGGTCAGGCCCTTGACGTCGACCTTGACGTCGACGGCCATGGGCGCGCCGGGTTGCCCCTTGTCGCCGCCCTTGGACGACACAATCACGCTGGCTTCGAGTTCGTCGCCCACGCGCAAGAGCCGCGGCAGCGCCGGGCGGGCCATCAGCGTGCGGAACGTGGTGATCTTGGACTCCCCAGAACCGAAGTGGTCTTCGGCGCCGGCCGCCACGGCCATGATGCGGAACGTGGTGAGGTTGTCGGGCAACTTGAACGAAAAGTGCGCGGCGCCGTTCTTGTCGGTCTTGCGGCCCCCCTCGAAGTACGCGGTGGTGCGGAAGTCCGCGCGCTTGATGCCGCCGTCGCCGCCGTCGTCGCCCTTGTCGTAGCCGTCGCCGGCGTTGCGGGCCAAGGCAAACTCGTAGCCCAAGGGCGACAGCCGTTCGCCGGCCTTCATGGGCAGAATGCGCGCGAGCCCCTCGCGGTTGTCGAAGGTGAATACGCGAAGCTTGCGCCGGCGCACGAAGGCCGGCAACGGATCGGGCGTGACGTAGCTGGTGAGCGCGAGCACACCTTCGTCGACCACATAGAACGTGACGGCGCTCTCCACCGGCTTGCCGGCGCGGTCCACCACCTTGACGTCGGCCTCGACCATGTTGCCGGGCTGGTACTCGGCCTTGGGCTGCGTGACGCTGACCTTGAGGCGGTGCGCCTCTTCGTTGACGTGTAGCTCGGCCCAGCCAAAGCGATACTCCGGTGCGCCCAAGTCGGCGCCAGAGGCCGGCGGCGCTTGCACACGACCGCGCAGGGCCACCACGCTCACGAAGGCGTTGGGGTAGAACTCGGGCTTGATGGGCACCTCGATGACGGGCACCGGGCCCTTGATGGGCATCACCTGCCGGTGCAACACGCCGTTGCGCTCGACGGTGACCATGGCCGTCGCCTCTTTGAACGGGTTGCGCAAGACGATCTTGGCGGTCTCGCCCAAGTCGTAGCTCTTCTTGTTGGTCTCGATCTTGATCTCGTGACGGTCGTCCGAGGCCCAGGCCATGGGGGTCTGCGGCGCTTCTTCGGTGCCGTACACCGAGGTGCTGGCGCGCACGGCGTTGCCGCGGGGGTCTTGGGCCGTGGCACGCAAGATGAAGTACCCGGCGCTGGGCACCTTGAGTTCGCAGCCCGAAGCCTGCGCAGAGGTGAGCGCGTCGCAAGACGAGACCACGGAGTCTTCGGCCTTGCTGCTGCGCATGGGCTTGCCGTCGGGCTGCTCGCCGGTGAGCGCGTTCCAACGCCGGGCCACGAGCTCGACCTTGACCTTGACGCTGGCCCGACGCGCGCCCGTCGGGTCTACCGCGGCCACTTCGACCTTGAGCGGCGCGCCTGCGGCCACGAAGCGATCTTTGGGCGTACGAATGCCCACGTAGAACTCTGCGGGGTGCAGCAGCACACTGTTGCGTGCGGACACGGTGTTGCGAGAAATGTCCTGCACCTCGGCATCGAAGACCACGCGCTCCGGACGCCGCTGGTCGTCGAAAGACAAGTCCACGCTGCGCGCAAACTGGCCTTTGGCATCGAGGGTGCCGTCTTGGCTGTCGACTTGTTCCGCAGCCTTGGTGTCGTCGGGGTAGTCGCCAGTGAACACGTCGTCGCTGACGGTAAAGCCATCGACCTGCGGCGGAGTGAATGGCACCTCTTGCCGCGACACGGTGCTGGTCACCTGCGCGCCGGGCATGGGCGCGCCAAACAAGTAGTCGCCCTGGGTGGTGAACACGGCGGTGTCGCCACGCACGTAGAAGGGCTTGTCGGCTTGTGCCGTGACTTTGAACTCGTTGGGCTTGTAGGCGAGGATCCGGATCTCGTGGCGGAAATCGCCGGCCTGGCTGGTGTTGGTCTTGCCGCCGGGGGGCGCCGTGGCCACCAGTGTGGCGGTGCCAATCTCGGCGCTCTTCGGGATCTTCACGTCGAGCGCGAAGGTGCCGAACTCGTCGCACTTGGCGCGACCATCGAAGATCTGCTCGCTGTTCTTGTCTTTGAGCTGGATGCGCAGCTCGCGGCCGGCGATGGTGCGAAGGCCGCCGGCCTCGACCACGCGCACGATGCCCGAGACCTTGGCCGTCTCGCCGGGGCGGAACACTCCGCGGTCGGCAAAGAGCATTCCGGCCCAGCGCCCCTCTTTGCTGAGCAACTGGAAGTCTGACGTCAGGCGGCTCTCCACCGTCGACGGCTCGATCTTGGTGATGGTCCAGTCGTCGCCCGAGCGCACCACCAGCGCGGCGTCTTGGCGCACGGAGTACTGGTTCTCGGTGTGCTCGTCCTCGTCGTCGCCGCTGTTGCTGCGGCCTTGGGCCTCTTTGCTGAGCGGGTCGAACTTGTCTGCGGGCACCAAGACCACGCCGTCAGGCCCGGTGGTGCCTTGCCAAATCTCGCCGCCCTTGGCGGTGCGCAGTGCCACGCTGGCACCCGCCACGGGCTTGCCAGACGAGAGCTGCGTGACCCACACCAAGCTGCCGAAGGGGCTGACCTTGGCCGTGACGCCGAGATCCGTGACGGTGACCATGGCCTCCGTGCGGCCCGCGCTGCTGTCGCTGTAGGCGCCCGCAGGGCTGAGCACGATGAGCGCTGGCCCCCTGCCCTTGCGGCTGTTCAGCGCCGCATCGAGATCGATGAACTCGACGTTGCGAAGGTTCTCGTCGGCGCGCACGGTCTTCCAGGTGGGGACCAGGCCGTTGCGGGTCAGGAAATCGTTGGAGTTGCCTTTGGCCAGAACAAACGAAGCGGCTTGCGCATCGGTGAGCGCCGAAGACACGACGCCGTAGTTGGGAATGTTGACGGAGCCCACGGGGACTTTGTGCCCCACGTTGGCCTCGAGCACGCGGCCCACCAGGCCCAAGTCCAGGTTGTAAGGCAGGCGCTCGCGTCGCGGCCGCATGTCGGCCACGGGCCCGGGGCGCGGGGGCGGTACCGGCCTGCCCTTGCGCACCTCGGGCGGCGGCGCACTGGCCACCGGGGCCACATCGGTGACACCTGCGGGCTTGACCAGCGGAGACTCGACGACCACCTCGAAGGAGGCGTCTTTGTCGAGGCGCTGCCCGTAGATGTCTCGCATGCCGGCGGTGACCGTAACGGTGTACTTCTCGCCGAGCTTGGGGGCCACGCCGAGCCAGTGCTCCATGGCAGGGCCCACAAGACGCGGCGGCGGCGCATTTTTGGCCCCGGGCTTGGGCGGTGGCCGCGACGGAAGCTTGCCCACGCGCACGTGCGCCTTGAACTCTTCGGGGCTCACGGGTGTCGACATCACCACCTTGACGTCACCGTTGGCCCGGCAGCGACCACGCGCGGCAATGCGCGGGCAGTTGTAGTCGACGAAGCGCAACGCGCCGTGGGTGCGCAGCGATTGGACGTAGGGCTCGGCCATGGGCCGCGGGCCGCCAGTGCCGCGCAAGTTGGCGACGGTGAGCTCGACTTGGTGGTCGAGCGGCAGGGGCTTTTCGGGCTTGAGCACCACGACGTAGCTGGGCGGAACCAGGATGGGGGCGGGCGCTGGGGTCTTGGCGGCGGCAGGCTTGCCCTTGGGTGGCGTGGCGCTTGCCGCCGTGGAGGCCGCAGGCGTGGCAGGCGTAGCAGGCGCCGCAGGTTCCCTTGACCCTGTGACCTTGATGACCTGTCCCGCCTCGCCATCGGTGCGGAATACACGCAATGTGGTGGCCGCGGCCACCGCCGCAGGGTCGACGCTTTGGTCGAACTGGATGCGAATGCTGGAGTCGCTGGCCATGGAGCTGGCCGACACGCCCGGAGGCCCGGGCACGCGAACGGACTCGACCTTGGGGCCATCGGTCTCGAACTCGAGCGTGTACGGACCGCTGAGCGGACTGCCATCGAGGGCCTTGATGTCGCCCGGAACGTTGACGATGAAGTCGTTGCCGCCGGGGATCTCGCCGTCCGGCGTAAACAAGAGCCCTCGGGTGCCCGTCCAGCGGAAGGAGCCGGGCACCGGGGCGCCGGACTTGGTCTTGATGCTGACCGCAGGCAGCTTCTCGTCGTCGGCCATGTCGACGGAGCGCACACCCCGGGAGAACAGCACGGTGACCCCAGGCTGCTTGCGGTCGAGCACGCGGCCTCGGGGCGCTGCGTGCACCACCGCAAAGGGCCCCTGCGTTCGCTGCGTGGGCGCGTCAGCCCCAGATGGCGCCAGCGTGACCGCCGGCGGGCGTCCGCCCAGACAAGAGGCCAAGACGAGCAGGCCAAACATACCGATGCGGGTGCGACGCCAAGGGAAGTGCATGGGTTCTTTCACGAGCAGAGCTCCCAACGATCGAGCAAGGACAACAGAAGGCAACACGGCCCCAAGGAGCCGAAAATCGCGGCGAGGCTAGCAGCAAGGGTGTCCCCCTACAACGCACCGGGCGCCAAGGTGGGGAACGCTCGGCCACCGCGAGCTATTCAGGCGGACAATGGCATTTTGCAGCCGTGAAACTACCGGACCGTGAAGCGCACTTGGCTGTCGCTGGCGCTGGAGCCGTGCACACGGATCACATGGTCGCCTGGCACCAGGGCCCACGTTCTGTTGGCGGGCAACGGGGTGCCGTCCACGCGCACATCGACGTTGGGTGCGTCGCCCTCCACACGAATCCCAAGCGTCTGCAGAGACAGCGGGCGCTCGGGATCGATCACGAAGCGCGCGCCG